>JADLHC010000287.1 GCA_020849035.1 Planctomycetia bacterium | reverse complement strand
TCGTCGAGGACGGCATGAGAAAACCACCGGTAAGCCGTGTGCGGGAAACCCGCACGCACGGTTTGAAAGGGGGACGCAGGAACCCGGACCGCTAAAGCGGCACCGCGCCTGCTTTCTACCAATGCCCCTGCCCGCCCGGAACGCCCTTCTCGCCCTCCTTCTCGCCGCCGCCCCCGCCTTCGCGGCCGGTTCCTGATGACAGGAGGCCGCGCCCGCCCCGGAGGCTCCGGGGCCGACTCGTGCCGCGGCGGCGGTGCTGATGGGCGCCGGCTACGCTTCCTTCGCGGGGCTGGGGCTCCTCGCCTGGCGCCAGGGCGCCCGCGGGCGGGCTACCGCGCGGCGCGGCGGGAGATAAGGAAGAGGGCCAGCGCGCGGCCGGCGCCGACCTGGAGGGCGCGGGCGCGGAGCTGCGTCGCCTTCGAGAGCTGGCGCCGGCCAGCGAACACCTCGGCCATCAGCAGGTAGAGCTCCGCGGCCAGGTTGGGGGACATCGCGGTCGCGAACGACCAGAGCGACTCCAGGGGCTCCGACCCGGCGATCACCCCCGCGACGAGCGACCATTCCGGCACCGCCGCGACCGCCTCAGCCAGCCGGGTGATCGCGTCGTCGGGGCGGCTCATCGCGGCCAGCGCTGCGCACTCCAGCAGGATCCGGAACAGTTCATGCACCGACTTGCTCGCGGCGTACGCAGCCGATTCCCGCTCCAGAACCGCGAGGCACTCCACCGGGTTCCCTTCGAGCAGCGACACGAGCGCGAGCCAGTTGCGCGCCCAGGCGCCCTCGTTGGACGGGTGGACGGCGCCGCCGATGACGACGGTGAGGGAAGCGCGGGCGCCGCGGAGGTCGCCCTCGGCGATCTGGGTCTCGGAGAGGCGGAGCATGGTGAGCCAGCGGTCGCGCGCGGCGAGGGTGACGCCGAGGGAGAGCGTCTCCTGGAGCTCGAGGCGGCAGCGGGCGATCAGGTCGGGCGTCATGCCGGACCTCGCGAGCGCCGCGTGGCACTCCATCCGGACCTCGACCAGGAACTTCTCGCGCGAGAGCTGCCGGATCGCCTCGTCCCGCACGCGCGCCGGGCCGCCCAGCGTCCCGGTCAGGCGCAGCATCTCCGCGCAGACCTGTGCCGCTTCCGTCGCGTCCAGCCACCGCTGCCGCAGCAGCTCCTGGTAGATCGCCGCCGCCCGGTCGGCGGACTCCCGCTCCATCCGGTCGATCGTCTCCAGCAGCAGCGTCCACAGCTCGATCCGCACGGGGTCGCCCGGGTACCGCTGGCATCCTTCCTGAAGCGCGACCACCGCCTCGTACGTGTTCCCCGCCTTCAGCTCCAGCTTCGCCTGCCCCAGCGGGATCACCGCCTCCAGCGGAGTTCCGTCCAGCTTCCGAAGGGTCTCCAGCGCTTCCAGCCGTTCCCCCAGCTCGACCGAGCAAAGCGCCGCCTTGTAGTGCGCCAGCAGTCCTTCCTCCCGGTCCGGGTGCGTCTCGCCCATCTCGCGGTACAGGTCGCGCGCCTCTTCGATCTTCCCCAGCTGGTAGAGCTTGTCGGGGAGGGCGAGGAAAGTGAGCTGGAGGGGGGCGCCGCGTCCTTCGAGACGGATTTCGCGGAAGGCGACGCCCTCGTCGTCGCAGGAGAGTCCGACGCGGTCGCCGCGGAGGGGGAAGAGGTCGCGGTACTCGAGGGCGCGGGTACCGTTGACGGTGACGGAGATGCGGTCGCCTTCGCGGAGGACGAGGATGCGGTAGCGGGTGCGGGCGGCGAGGCGGATGTCGAGGCGGCGGACGGCGGCGACGCCGTGGCGGAGGAGCTCGATGCGCCCCTCGGCGCCGGCGGCGAGGCGGAGCTGGTAGCCCTCGAGCGAGAAGCCGCCGCGGATCGCGAGCCAGACGGAGGCTTCCCAGGCCGTGCGGTCGACGTCCGCGGACAGGGTGAACTCCAGGCGCACGTCGCCGGCGACGCGCGGCACGGCGACGGTGCGGGCCGATTGGCCGCCGAGGCAGGCCAGGTCCCGGTCCTTGCGCGACCCCCGCCCGCTCACCTGGTCCCACGCCTCCGCCCCGCGCCCTTCCGCGACGTCGCGCCACGGCACCCGCCCCGCGAGGAATTCGTCCACGGCGCGGGCCAGCTCCCGCGCCGTCGGGTACCGCTGCGCCGGGTCGGCGTTCATCGCCCGCTCCACGATCTGGCAGAGGGCGCGGGGGGCGAAGCGGCCCGGGCCGCGCTTGTGGACCGGCGAGATTTCGCCCTTGAGAGTCGCGCGGATGGCTTCGTCGGGGTCACTGGTGTCGACCGGCGGCTGCAGGGTGAGGATCTCGTAGAGGATGGTCCCGAGGGAGTACACATCGCTCGCGGGGCCGACGGCCGTTCCCATCCCCGCGGCCTGCTCCGGCGACATGTACCCCGGCGTTCCCACGATGATCCCGTCGCGGGTCAGCCCGCCGGCCGCGGACGCCACGATCAGCGTCGTGTCCCCGCGGCGCGGCTTCTCGCCGAGCACGCGCGCCAGACCCCAGTCCAGCACCAGGACTTCGCCGAACTCCCCGATCATGATGTTGCCGGGCTTCAGGTCCCGGTGCACCACCCCGGTGTAGTGCGCGAACGCGATCGCCTCGCAGACGCGGGCGAAGGCGCCGAGGAGCGCGTTAAGCGGCCAGGCCTCCTCCTCCGCCGCCCGCCGCTCGCGCAGGCCCTCCAGGATGTCGGAGAGCGGGCGGCCCTGGACCAGCTTCATCGTGTACCAGGGCCCCCACGTCTTGTCGTAGCCGAGCTGGTGCACCGGCACGATGCCCGGATGGGCGAGCCGCCCGGTCACGACCGCCTCGTCCGCCAGCCGGTCCGCGAACTCGTTCGAGAAGACGTCCGGCCGCAGGACTTTCATCGCCACGTCCCGGTTCAGCACCGGGTCGTGCGCCAGGTAGACGGTCCCCATGCCCCCCTCGCCCAGCACCGAGGTGATGTCGTAGTTGCCGATGTGCGACGGCTGCCCCTTCGGCGTCGCGGCCCCCGCGGGCGGCGGAAGCGGCCTCACCGCCGACGGCGGCTGGCAGCGGTCGCAGGGGCGCGACGGTTCGCCGGCCGGGAGTTCGGCACCGCACTGCGGGCAGCACTGGACGGGCGAAGTCACGAGTGGTCCCTCGGGGTCCGCGGGGGGTTGCGGATTATCGCATCCGCCCGGCGGCCCCGGCTACCGCGCGCTCGCCAGCCGCCTCACGAACTCGCGCTCGCCGCCGATGCCGAGCGCCTGCCGCCGCAGCGCCGTGGCCGCCGTGTCCTTCTGCCGGGCCATCTGCAACTCCGCCCCCGCGATGTACAGCTCCGCCTGGAGGTTCGGGCTCTGCGACGAAGCGTACTTGTGGAAGGCGTCCATCGGCTCGCGCCCGGAGAGCGCGTCCATCACGGCCCGCCACTCCGGGTGCGCGCCGTCCCCCTCGAGCGACGGCACGATCTGCTCGCGCATCCCCATCCACGACAGCGCCGCCGCCTCCAGGATCGCGCCGATCAGGTGCTGCGGCTGCGGAGACGCCGCGTACTGCCTCGAGTGCGTCGCCAGAGACGTCAGCGCCTCCTGCGGCCCGCTCCCCACGATCCAGCACAGCGCCAGCCAGTTGCGCGCCCACGCCCCCTCCACCGACGGATGCGGCGTCTCCTTCATCACCACCGACAGCCAGCGCCGCGCGTTCTCCAGCTCCCCCGAGGCGATCAGTGTCTCGCACAGCCACAGGATCACCCGCCACCGGTCCCGCTTCCCGAGCCGCGCCCCCAGCGCCAGCGTCGCGTGAAGCGCCAGCCGCGACTGCTGCACCAGCGCCGGCGTCATGCCGGCGCGCGCGAGCGCCGTGTGGCACTCCAGCCGCACCGGGACGTTGTGCGGGTACACCGACAGGATCCGGAGCGCCTCCGAGCGGATCCGCGGCTTCCCGCCGACCAGCCCCGCCAGCGCCATCAGCTCCGAGATCACCTGCCCCGTCTCGTGGGGCTCCAGCCACGGCTCCCGCAGCAGCTGCTCGTAAAGCGTCGCCCCCAGCTCCGCCGACTCGCGGCTCACCCGGTCCGCCGTGTTCATGAGAAGCGTCCAGATCTCGACGCGCACGGGGGCGTCGACGAACCGCCGGCAGCCGTCGCGAAGCGCGTCCCACGCCTCCATCACGTTCTTCGAGCGGAACCCGATGCGCGCCCTCCCCAGCGCCGACAGCGCTTCCAGCGCCGTCCCCTCGAGCTGCCGCAGCTCCTCGAGCGCGGCGTCGTTCTCGCCCAGCTCGATCGAGCAGAGCGCCGACTTGTAGCGGGCGATGAGCCCCTCGTCGCGGTCCGGGTGCGAGAGGGCGAGCTCGCGGTAGAGCTCGCGCGCCTCGCCGAGCTGGCCGAGCTGGAAGAGCTTGTCGGGGAGCGCGAGGAACGCGAGCTGGAGGGGGGCGCCGCGGGTCTCGACGAGGACGCGGCGGAGGAAGACGCCGGGGCCGTCCGCGGAGATGGCGACGCGGTTTCCGCGGAGGGGGAAGACGTCGCGGTACTCGAGGGCGCGGGCGCCGTTGATGAAAAGGGAGATGCGGTCGCCCTCGCGCATGACGAGGAGCTCGTAGTCTGCGCCGGCCGAGAGGCGGAGGTCGAGGCGGCGGATCGCGATCACGCCGTCCCGGACGAACTCGACGCGCGCCTCCGGACCCCCGGCGAGGCGGATCTGGTAGCCGTCGACGCTGAACGCGCCGCGGAGGGCGAGCCAGAAGCCGATTTCCCACGACGTGCGGCCCTCGGCGCGCACGGTGGCCGCGATGCGCACGTCGCCCGGCAGCGGCGCCTCCAGCAGCGCGCGCGCCGGCCCCGCGAGGCACGTCAGCGTGTCGGCCCCGATCTCCCACTTGCCCGAGGGCGTCTGCCACATCGCCCGGCCCCTCTCGGCCGCCGGCCGCCAGGGCGCGCGGCCGCCGAGGAAGTCCTCGATCGCCCGCGCCACCTCCCGCGCCGATGCCGGGCGCTCCTTCGCGTCCAGCGACAGGCACTTCTCCACCAGCGTCACCAGCGCGCGCGGCGCGGACCGCCCGAACGGCCGCTTCTCCAGCGGGACCAGCTGCCCCGAGATGACCTTCTGAAGCGCGTCCTGGGTCGTGGCGGCGTCGACGGGCGAGCAGCGCGCCAGCAGCTCGTAGAGGATCGCGCCCAGCGAGTACACGTCCGCCGCCAGCCCGATCTCGTCCGCCACCCCGCGCGCTTGCTCCGGCGCCATGTAGGCCGGCGTCCCGATCACCTGCCCGTCGCGCGAGAGCGCCGACGTGTCGTCCGGCGGCTGAGCGGCCCCCGGCGCCTGGTAGAACTTCGTCGTCCCCGCGTGCTTCCCATCAGGGCGGTCTTCGTCCAGCTTCTTCGCCAGCCCCCAGTCCAGCACCAGTACTTCGCCGAATTCCCCCAGCATGATGTTCCCGGGCTTCAGGTCCCGGTGCACGATGCCATGGTGGTGCGCGAACGCGACGGCCTCGCAGGCGCGCAGGAAGATCCCCAGGAGCACCGGAAGCGTGTACTTCTCCATGTCCTCGGCGCGGTTCTCCCGCAGCCCGGCGATCACGCTCGACAGCGCGCGGCCCTCGACGCGCTTCATCGTGTACCACGGCCCGTACTGCGGGTCCTCGCCGATCCGGTAGACCGGCACGATCCCGGGATGGGCGAGCCGCCCCGTCACCACGGCCTCGTCCAGCAGCTTCCGGGAGATCTTCTCCCCGATCCTCGGACGCGGGACCTTGAGCGCGACGAGCCGGTCGAACCCCGGTTCCAAGGCGAGGTAGACCGAGCCCATCCCGCCGACGCCGAGCACGCCGATGATCTCGTGACCGCCGACGGAGCGGGGAAGGGGCTCCTCCGCGGAGGAATCCGGGGGAGGCTCGGCGGGCGGGGCATCGACCTGGCCGCCCCGGGTCGGCGGCGTCTGCGCGGCGCGGCAAAGCCCGCAGAGCGACAGTGTCGACCCGGGCTCGATCGGGAGCCCGCAGCGCGTGCAGAACGCCTTTTCCGCGGTCGCCATCGGCCCCCCACTGTAGACCCTCGCGCCTCCCCTGAACAGCGCGAGCGCCCGTCTACCGGCCCCCTCCCGCCGCCCAGGCCTTCCACCCCTCCACCCGGGCGTCCGTGTCCGCTCCCTGCGAGGCGCGGCCCGTGGCCTTCTCGAGCGAGGCGATCGCGACCTCGCGCACCTCGCCGCGCATCAGGTCCTCTCCCCGAGAGTTCCGGAGCGTGACGGCGCGGTCGTCGTCGAGGAGGGAGAGAAGGGCCGGGACGGCGGCGTCGCGGGGTGCGCGCGTCAGGGCGGCGGCGGCGACGAGGCGGACCTCGGCCTCCTCGTCCTTCGCCGCAAGGGGACCCTCCTGCGGGCGGGCGGCCAGCACGATCCTCCACGCCACCGCGCGCAGCACCGCGTTCGTGTCGGCGAGGAAGCGCCGCGCATCCTCCTCCGCCGGCGGGGCCAGCACCTCCAGAACCTCCAGCGCCGCCTGCCGCAGGATCGGCGCCCGGCCCTCCGCCGCCATCGCCTCCCGGATCGCCGGCGCCGCTTCCATCGCCTTCATCCGCCCGCAGGCGTCGATCGCCGCCCGGACCACGTCCGTGCCGGGATCGGTGAGCGCCGCGGCGGCCACCCGGGCGCCGCGGCGGTCGCCGATGAGGCCCAGGGCCTCCAGCGAAGCGATGCGCACGGCCGAGACGGGGTCGACTGCGCCTTCGCAGAGCCGCTCGACCGCCGCAGGGTCCGCGATGCGCCCCAGCGCGCGCGCCGCCGCGGCGCGTACCGTCCCGTCGGCCGCCCCCAGCGCCGAAAGCGCCGCCGGAACCACGCTCCGGCGCACCGTCTCCGCCAGCCGGTCCTCGGCCGCCCCGTCCCTCCGGCCCCACTCGCCCGCCACGCTCAGCGCCAGAACGCGCAGCCCCGGGTCCGGGTCCGACAGGAACGGCAGCGCCCTCGCCAGCGCCGCTTCGTCCCGCACCCCCCGCAGCGCCGCCGAACGGCGCGAAATCAGCAGCAAGGCGTCCTTCCTCACCCTCGCGGAGGGGAACTCGAGGAACCTCGAGGCGGCGGGGACGGCTTCCGCCCCGGGACAGGACGACCCCAGGAGCTGCAGCCACCGGACGAGCGACTCGTCGTCCGCACCGAGGATCCCTCCCACCGCGTCGGGGTGCTTCTCGAGGAAGGCCTTCGGAAGCGCCGTACGCCACTCGATGCAGGCGAGCGCGCGGGAAGCCTTCGCCCGGACCTCAGCGTCGGTGCTCTTTGTCGCCGCCCGGAGCGCCGGCACTGCCGGATCGCCGATCTCCGTCAGCCGCTGCAGCGCCCGCTCCCGCACCTCGTAATCGTCGTCCCCCAGCGCCTTGACGAGGTCCTCGACCTCCCCGCCGGGGGCGGGAAGGGCGAGCAGCGCGAGGAGAACGGCCGGGAACACGGGGCGCACGGGCGGATCGTAGACCGCGGCGGCGTCGAAAGGAAGCAGCCGTCGTTTTGGTTGTTCCGGCCCCCCGCGTCTCCTACCCTCTTCGCCATGCGACACCTCCTCTGCTCCGTCCTGTCCGCCGCCCTGCTGCTTGCGGGCTGCGGCGACAAGGCCCCGTCCGGACCCAGGCCGCTGCGGGTCGGCACGGAGGCCGCTTACTCTCCGTTCGAGTTCCTCGAGGGAAACCAGATCGTCGGATTCGACGCCGACCTGATCCGCGCCGTCGGCCGCGAGATGGGGCGCCCCGTGGACCTCCAGAACTGCGATTTCGGCGGCCTCGTCCCCGGTCTCCAGACCGACAAGTACGACGCCGTGATCTCCTGCGTGACCATCACGGAGGAGCGGAAGAAGCAGGTGGACTTCAGCGACCCCTACTACGACGCCGGGCTGATCGTGGCCGTAAGGGCGGAGGAGTCGGCGATCAAGTCGAAGGACGACCTGAAGGGCCGGAAGATCGGCGCGCAGGCGAACACGACGGGGTACGACCAGGCGATGCTGATGGGGGGAGACGTGAAGTCCTACAAGGACGTGAACCTGGCGTTCCAGGACCTGCTGAACGGCCAGGTCGACGCCGTGATCAACGACGAGCCCGTCAGCCGGCGGCTCGCCGCGACAAAGCCGGGGTTCAAGCTGGTCGGGGAGATGTTCACGTCGGAGCAGTACGCGATCGTGGTCCAGAAGGGGAACGCGGCGCTGCTCCAGGAGATCAACGCGGCGCTGAAGAAGATCCGCGAGTCCGGGGAACTGCAGAGGCTCCGGGAGAAGTGGATCACGAAACCCCAGTAGGCCGTGGAGCTGAACCCCTACTTCGAGTTCATTCCCTCCGCGCTGGCGAACACGGCGCTTCTGACCGTGTCGGCGCTCTCCGTCGGGGTCGCGCTGGGCCTGGTGGTCGGGCTGGCGCGGATCGGGCCGGTCGGCTGGCTCCGGGCGGGTGCGGCGGTGTACGTGGAGGTGATCCGGGCGGTGCCGCTGTTCGTGCAGATCCTCTACCTGTACTACGGGGTGGGGTACCTCATCCGGAAGATCTACGTTCCGAGCCCGTTCGTGTCCGCGACGGTGGCGTTCGGGATCTGCTACGCGGCGTACATCGCCGAGATTTTCCGCGCGGGTTTCCAGTCGCTGGACCGGGGGCAGGCGGAGGCGGCGAGGGCGCTGGGGATGACACGGCGGCAGGCGATGCGGCACGTGCTGCTCCCGCAGGCGTTCCGGAACATCCTGCCGGCGCTGGGGAACGAGGGGGTGGCCCTGCTGAAGGACACGTCGCTCGCCTCGGTTGTGGCGATTTCCGAGCTGACGCAGGTCGGGGGGGCGCTGACGAACAAGCTGTACAAGCCGTTCGAGGTCTGGACGATCATCGCGCTTTGCTACCTGGCGCTCACGCTGCCGTTGTCCTGGGCGGTGCGCAAACTGGAGGCTCGCCTGCGTGTCCGCGGCGCCGCTCATCCGGCTTAACGACATTCACAAGTCTTTGGGCGGCAAGGAGATCCTTCGCGGGATCAGCCTGGACGTCGCGCGCGGCGAGGTCCTCTGCGTCATCGGCCCCTCAGGCTCCGGCAAGTCCACCCTCATCCGCTGCATCAACTTCCTCGAAATCCCCGACCGCGGGACCATCGAGTTCGACGGCTGCGTCGTCCGGCCGGACCAGCCCCTCGACGCCCACCGCGCCCGCGTGGGTATGGTCTTCCAGCGCTTCAACCTCTTCCCGCACCTCTCCGTCCTCGACAACATCACCCTCGCCCCCACCCGGGTGCTCGGACTTGAGTCCGGCCGGGCGACGAAGAGAGCGCGGGAGCTGCTCGACCGGGTGGGCCTTTCCGATCGAGAAGCCTCCTGGCCGGGCGAACTGTCGGGCGGGCAGCAGCAGCGGGTGGCCATCGCACGCGCCCTGGCCATGGAGCCCCAGGCGATGCTGTTCGACGAAGTGACCAGCGCGCTGGATCCCGAGCTGGTGGGGGAGGTGTTGGCTGTGATGAAGGGGCTTGCGCGAGAGGGGATGACGATGCTGGTGGTGACGCACCAGATGAAATTCGCGAAGGAAGTTGGACACCGGGTCGTGTTTCTGGAGGGCGGGCGGGTGGCGGAAGAAGGGAGACCGGCTGAGATTCTGGAGGCACCGAAGACAGAACGCCTCCGGGAATTCCTCGGTCACTTTGCCTAGGAAGTACACAAGTTATTGTGTCATAAGATGTTGCGATCTTATCAAAATGTCGATGTCAAAATGAAATCCGCTTGAATCGCGGTCGCCGCAAGCCCTACAATTTGAAATAGTCGTTGTGATAGCGCCCTCCAGCCGTCCACAACGACTGACCCTTGCTCACCATCACCAGCGCGAAATTCGTCGGACGCGACGCTGAGTTCCAGGCGTTCAAGGACCTCATTGCGCGGCGCATCCTCCAGCCCGAACCCGGCGCCCACGACCTGCTCCTGTTGACCGGCCCCCCCGGCATCGGCAAGTCCCGCCTCCTCCAGGAGTTCAAGTACTACGCCCTCATGAAGGAGGTCGGGTTCTTCCTCGCCACCTCCCACGACGACGACGTCTCCTCCGCCCCCTTCCTCGACATCATCCGCCGCATGGTCTACCAGGCCCTCGGCGCCTCCGGCCCCATGGTCGGATCCCAGACGCGGCGCCTCCTGGCCCAGACCGCCATCCCCAAGAACCTCGCCCAGCTCCTCGACAAGCACCGAACCGCCCTCACCCCCTTCATCCCCGAGTTCCGAGGCGAGGGCCAGCCCCCCGACCCCCCGCGCGGCCCCGCCTGGCACCAGGCCGCCCTCGCCTTCCTCAACGACACCGCACGCCTCATCCCCGCTGTCTTCGCAGTAGAGGACCTCCACCTCGCCGACGAACACACCCTCCGGCTCTTCCGCGACCTCGCCCTCGCCCCCCCCGAGCCCGGCCGTCGCCTTGTTCTCGTCGGCTCCACCTACGGCGACCTCTCCCCGGCCCACGCCCTCTCCCCCTTCCTCGACCAGCTCCGCCTCGCCGGCCGCGTCACCGACGTCCGCCTCCCCGGCCTCCGCGCCATCGAAATCGCAGAACTCATCCGCAATATGCTCCAGATGGACCGCAGCACCATTCCCCTCGTGAAGCGGATCATCCAGGACTGCGGGGGGAATCCGCTCTACGTCGAGGAGCTGATGAAGCTCCTCATCGAGGAGCGCGCCATCTACTGCGAGACCACGCGGTTCCGCACCAACCTCGAACAGCCCGAGCAGTTCCGGTTCCCCGCCTCCCTCGCGGAGTGCTACGTCCGGCGACTGTCGCACATCTCCGCCGACGCCCGCCGCATCCTCGCCGTCATCGCCGCGCTCCGTCGCCCCGTGGACCTCAACGTCATCGCCGAGAGCGCGGGTTTCGAGCGCGCCCGCATGGGCGAACTGCTGGTCGAGGCCGAGCGAAGAGGCTTCGTTCGCAAGCAGATCGACGAGGACCGGATCCTCTACAAGCTGCGCCACCCCGCCATGCGCGACGCGGTCATGTCCACCTCGCTCCAGCCGGGCCAGCCGACCTATCGCGGCGAGCGCGGGTTGACCGAGATCCTCGAGATCAACAAGGAGCTGTTCGCCGCGACTTCCCTGGAAGCGCTCCACCGGCGCATCCTCGACGGCGCGGCGCTTCTGTCGGGGGCCGAGCGCGGGTTCCTGCTCGCCCGGCTGGACGGCGAGAGCCGCATCGGCGCGATCCGGCGGTTCGACGCGGAGAAGCTGCTCGGCCCCGCCTACCGCGACCTGATCGAGAAGGCGAAGGCGGTTTCGGCGCCCCAGCGCACGGTCGTCGGCGGGGAAGGCGCCGACATCGTGCGCGCCAATCCGGAGGGGCTGGGGCTGCGCAGCACGATGTTCCTTCCGCTCTCCGCGGGCGCCGACAACTACGGGGCGCTCTGCCTCGACAACTCGCTCGCCGGAGCCCCGTTCCACGAAGACGACCTCAGGCTTGCGTCGCTGTTCGCCGGGCAGGCCGCACTCGCGATCCGCTGTCTCATGCGCGCCCCGGCCGCCGACCGGGCGCCCGAACCGCCGGGACGCACGCTCGAGAACGTGGAACTCTCCTACATCCGCGAGGTCCTCTCCTGGACGGGCGGCAACCTCGCCCAGGCGTCGCGCATCCTCGGCGTGCCGTACGTGACGCTCTGGCGCAAGGTGAAGAAGCACCACCTCGCCACGAAGTAGCGCCGCTACCGCTTGCCGTACCGTCGCATCGCGAACTTCTTCCCCTTGCCGTCCGCGCGCACGTCCGCCGGCTTCGGGCTGTCCGAGACCTTCTCCCCGCCCGCCGCGGCGGGCGCCAGGGGAGGAGGCACGGGAGCCTCCAGCTCCTTCCTGTCCGCGGCAGACAACTCCATCTTCACCGTCATCGGCGCCGCCTTCAGGTCCACCTTCACCGTCGGCGGCCGCCCCGCCGCCTCCGCCGTCCCTGGCACCGGCGGCGGCACCGGCCCCCCCTCCGCCGGCATCGGCGACGGCGCCACCGCCTCGCCCGTCGGCTTCATCCGCTCCACCAGCTCGAACGTGATCTTCTCCGGCGTCACGTTCGGAGTCCCGCACTTCGGACACTTGATCTTCTGCCCCACCGCCAGCCCCGCCACGTTCATCTTCATCGCACACTTCGTGCAGAACACCACCCGCCGCCCCTGCTTCTTGTTCAGCTCGAAAACCTGCGCCTCCGTCAGGTAGCCCTTCTGCAGCATCACCCGGTCCACCGTCGTCTGCCGCCCCTCCTTCTCCACCTCCTCCTGGAACTGCAGGCACTCGTCCACCCGCGGCTTCGTCGTCAGCCCCTCGCGCACCGCCAGCGCGCCGAACTCGATGTCACCCTTGCTGGGCATGGCTCTCCCTCCGATCGGGCGCAGCTCGCGCGCCGGACCCGTCACTCTATCCCCGCGAAGCCCGCGCCGAAGCCAATTTTGCCGCGCGAACTGCCCCTGCGCCTTCCTTCTCGCGCGCCCCGCACCGTGCTACCATTTCGCCACTCATTGGAGGCTCGCGCCTTGGTCCGGATGGAGCTTTCCCGCATCGTCATCGCGGAATCCAGCGACGAGCAGGTCATCTTCCTCAAGGAGACCGGCGGGGAACGGTCGTTCCCCATCATGATCGGCATCTACGAGGCCGCCGCCATCGATCGCAAGATCAAGGGCCTCCGGACCCCGCGCCCCCTCACGCACGACCTCCTCACATCCGTCATCGCCGAAATGGGCGCCCGCCTCGCCCGCGTCCTCATCAGCGAACTCCGCGACAGCACCTTCTTCGCCCGCCTCGTCCTCGACCACGAAGGCAGGGAAATAGAGGTCGACGCCCGCCCCAGCGACGCCATCGCCCTGGCCATCTCCGCCAGCGCCCCTATCTTCGTGGACGAGTCCGTCCTCGAGTCCGTCGAACCCCAGTAGCGGCCGCCTCCCAACCCCCGCTCCCCCCGGGCGTTAAACGCCGGTCCCCCAACGGAGCCCCCATGCGCCCGCTCTTCACCCTCCTCCTCCTCGCCGCCGCCCTCCCCGCCCGCGCCGGCGGCCTCGTCGACCTCGGCGGCAAGTCCATCGACGATTACACCCTCTCCCTCCGCGGCCGCGCCTGGACCAGCGAACAGAACTCCCTCGTCCAGTCGTCCGAGGACCTGCAGCCGGGAAGCGCCATCGACTTCTTCGACGACACCGACCTCGACGACCGCCTCTTCATGCCGTGGGCCGAGGCCGAACTGCGATTCGATGAGCTGGCCCTCCGGTTCGACGCGTGGTGGGGAAGCGACTCGAAGCGCGGCGAGTTTCTGGAGAGCGAGGGGTTCGACGGGCATGTGTTTCTCGACGGCGACAGGGCGCTTTTCCGGTTCACGACGATCCAGGGAAGCGGCCATTTCGAGTGGATTCCGCTCGACTTCGGGAGTTCGAAGACGATCGGGCTGGAAGTCGGCTTCCTGCTGGGCGCGCGGATCACGCGGATGGAGGCGTACATCAGGGATTCGGCCTCGGGCGAGAGCTATCGGTCCAGCACGGTCGGCTGGGGCCCGGACCCCGGGTTGTCCGTGTCGGTCGGCCTGCTCAATTTCATGGAACTCGAGGCCCGCGTGTGCGGGATGCAGTTCCGCCTGGGGACCTACGACTATCGCGCGATCGACGCCTGGGCGGAGCTCCGGTTCTTCATCGACGACCACTTCTACGTCGGCCTCGGCTACCGCTACAACTACACGTCTGTCGAGCGGGGCGACGCCGACGACGACGGGCGTCTGTTGGAGTTCCTGTATCACGGCCCGTCGGTGGCGCTGGGGCTGCAGTTCTGAAGCGCCGTCGTCGAAGGAGCGGAGAGCGCTCGTCACGGCGGCGCCCCAGCGGTTAACCTAGTGGCGCCGCGGGACAGCCGTGCGCGGCGGAGGGTTGGCTGAGCGGTTTAAAGCACCGGTTTTGAAAACCGGAGACCTCGCAAGGGGTCCGGGGGTTCGAATCCCTCACCCTCCATTCGCGCGAGCGCGCGGCGTTGCTCCGGTGGCGGGCGGCAGCCCGGGAAGCGCACAAGCCTTCGGGCACACGGGAGATCGATGGGTGAAGAGCCGGGGGGCGCGCCGCCTGCACCGCTCCTTGCGCGCTCGCGCGAATGAAAGGGGCGGATGGACGGCCCAGCAACAGGCTGCGCGGGTGAAAATCCCCGGAATTGGTTGCGATCCCGCACCGCAAATCCTACACTCATAGGTCCGACTGTTTCGAACCACCGCATCCCCGCAACTGGAGATATCGCCGTGACGACCAGTCTCGCGCCCGACAAGCCCAAGGTCCAGGCCCCCGTGATCAACGACTTCTCCATCGAGGTCGCCACCGTCAACGGGTCCGGAAGCCAGACCGCCAACAACATGCTCATGCGGTCCATCTTCCAGATGGGCGTTCCCTGCAGCGGCAAGAACCTCTTCCCGTCCAACATCGCCGGCCTGCCCACCTGGTTCACGATCCGAGCGAACAAGGACGGGTACATCGCCCGCAAGGCCGAGCTCGACATCCTCGTCTGCATGAACCCCGACACCGTGTTCGAGGACATCCAGAACCTCCGGTCCGGCGCCGTCTGCCTGTACAACGAGGAGCTTCCGGTCAACGAGGACATCCGCAAGGACCTGACCTGGTACAAGATCCCCTTCGCCAGGATCGTCAAGGAGTGCTGCCCGGACGCGAAGCTGCGGCGCCTCGTGACGAACATGATCTACGTCGGCGTCCTCGACTTCCTCCTCGAGATCGACCTGCAGGAGACGTTCAAGGCCCTGAAGAAGAACTTCGCCCGGAAGCCCAAGGCCGCCGACGTGAACATCGTCGCGGCGCAGGCGGGGTACGACTGGGCGAAGGCGAACCTTGTGAAGCGCGACCCGTTCCGGGTGCAGCGCATGAACAAGACGCAGGGGAAGATCATCATCGACGGCACCAGCGCGGCCGCGCTGGGCGCGGTCTTCGCGGGGGTGACGGTGCTGACGTGGTACCCGATCACGCCGTCGTCGTCGCTCTGCGAGGCGATGATCGACTACCTGAACGAGTACCGTATGGACAAGGCGACGGGGAAGGCGACGTTCGCGGTCGTGCAGGCGGAGGACGAGCTGGCCTCGATCGGCATGGTGCTCGGGGCCTCCTGGGCGGGCGCGCGCGCATGCACGGCGACGGCCGGCCCGGGCATCAGCCTCATGTCCGAGTTCATCGGCCTGTCGTACTACGCCGAGATCCCCGCGGTCATCTTCGACGTCCAGCGCACCGGTCCCTCGACCGGCCTCCCGACGCGGACGATGCAGGGCGACATCCGGCAGTGCTCCGGCGCTTCCCACGGCGATACGAAGCACCCGCTGCTGTTCCCCAGCGACCCCTCCGAGGCGTTCGACATGGCGGGTCAGGCCTTCGACCTGGCCGAGCGGTTCCAGACCACGGTCTTCGTCATGCTCGACCTCGACCTGGGCATGAACAACTGGATGTCCGACGCGTTCAACTACCCGACGAAACCGCTGGACCGCGGAAAGGTGCTGTCGGTCGAGGATCTGAAGCGGCTGGGCAAGTTCGAGCGGTACCGCGACGTGGACGGCGACGGGATTCCGTACCGGACGCTGCCGGGGACGGACCACCCGATCGCGTCGTACTTCACGCGCGGCTCCGGCCACAACGAGAAGGCCCTCTACAGCGAGAAGCCGCACGACTACAAGAACAACATGGACCGCCTCGCGAGGAAGTTCGAGACGTTCCGGGCGCACGTTCCCGGACCCGTGGTCGAGTACGAGCCGGGCGCCGAGATCGGCTTCATCGCCTTCGGCACGTCGCACGCGGCGACGCAGGAGTCGCGCGACCAGCTGAGGAACGAGAAGGGCGTGAAGACGTCGTACCTGAGGCTGCGGGCGTATCCGTTCAACCAGGCGGTGCGGGACTTCATCTCGCGCCACAAGCACGTCTACGTCATCGAGCAGAACCGCGACGGGCAGATGCGCGACCTTCTCGCGCTCGAGGTCGGCGGGGAATGCACGAAGCTCCGCCGCGTGAACCACTACACCGGCGTCGCCATCGACGCCCGCTTCATCACCAACACCGTGCTCAGCCAGGAGGGCAAGTAAATGGCCCCGGAAATCGCCACGCCGCAGGTTCCCGCCGAGCAGCGCAAGCAGAACCGTCTCGGCCTGATCCTCCCTGACTACCAGGGTTCGGCTTCGACGCTGTGCGCCGGCTGCGGCCACGACTCGATCACGAACCAGATCATCCGCGCCTATTTCGAGATGGGCATCCCGCCGCACATGGTCGCCAAGATGAGCGGCATCGGGTGCTCGTCGAAGACCCCGGCGTACTTCGTCAACAAGGGCCACGGCTTCAACGCCGTCCACGGCCGCATGCCGGCGATCGCCACGGGCGCGGTCCTCGGCAACAAGCACCTGTACACGATCGGCGTCTCCGGCGACGGCGACACGGCGTCCATCGGCATGGGGCAGTTCGTGCACTTGCTGCACCGCAACGTCCCGATGATCTACATCATGGAGAACAACGGCGTGTACGGGCTCACCAAGGGCCAGTTCAGCGCCACGGCCGACCTCGGGTCCAAGTCCAAGTGGGGCAAGGACAACCCCGCCGAGCCGATCGACTGCTGCGCGATGGCCGTCGAGCTCGGCTGCGCGTTCGTCGCCCGGTCGTTCTCCGGCGACACCAAGCAGATGCTCGCCATCTTCAAGGCCGCCCTCGCCCACAAGGGCACCGCGTTCATCGACATCGTTTCGCCCTGCATCACGTTCAACAACCACGAAGGCTCCACCAAGTCCTACAAGTGGGCCAAGGACCACGAGGAGCAGATCCACGAGATCGGCTTCGTCCCCTTCTTCGAGCAGGTCGAGGCCGAGGTCAAACCCGGCGAGACCCGCGAGGTCCAGTTCCAGGACGGCTCCAGGGTCCGCTTCAAGGCCGTCGGCAAGGACTACGACCCCACCAACAAGGAACAGGCCCTCTCCGAGCTCTTCAAGACCCAGAAGGAGCGCTCCTTCCTCACCGGCATCCTCTACCTCAACCCGAAGCAGAAGGACTTCTGCACGGAGCTCGACACGGTGGATCCGCCGCTGGCAACCCTCCCGGAGAGCCTCACCCGGCCGCCGAAGGAGGTGCTGGAAGAGGTGATGGAGCGGCTGCGGTAGGGAAGTCCCGAAGGAAACCCGGGCCGGGGCTCAACACCCCGGCCTTTTTCATTCCTGGCCCGCGGTTTCGCCTTGCGCCGAATCCCGGTCCTGCTATCTTGTCGCGCTCGCTCGAGTTCGCTTCAGGAGAGGTGGCAGAGCGGTCTATCGCGGCGGCTTGCTAAGCCGTTGTACGGGGTAAACCTGTACCCAGGGTTCGAATCCCTGCCTCTCCGTGGCCGCGCGCTCCCCCGCCCTGGGGGCGCGCCGGCCCTCGCCTGACGGGCCGTTTGCGGTAAGATCACCCTCCTGATTCCCCTGGAGACCAGGCCCCATGGGCGGCTACACGATTCGCGAAGGCTGCATCGGCTGCACCGTGTGCGCCAAGCGCTGCCCCACCGGTGCGATCACGGGCGCGGCGAAGAAGATGCACTACATCGACGCCGAACTGTGCATCGACTGCGGCGTCTGCGGGTCGTACTGCCCGGTGGACTGCATCTACGACCAGTTCGGCCAGCAGACGTTCATGGTCCGGCCCTCGAAAGTCCGCCCGCTCGTGGTGGTTGCCGAGGAGAACTGCACCGGATGCGAGGCCTGCGTCGCCATCTGCCCGTTCGACTGCCTCTCCATGCGCCCCGGGAAGGAGGGCGGCCAGTTCTTCCCGGTCGCCTGGCTCGAGAAGCCGAAGGCCTGCGTCGGCTGCAAGCTCTGCGAAGTCGCCTGCAGCGACAAGGACGCCATCCGCGTCGTCTGGCCCGAGCCGGACGGCACGCTCGACCCGCTGGGTGAGCCCCTGCTCAGTTTCAACCAGCTTCCGGTATCCTTGAAGTAGCGCGCTGGGCGATTCCAGCGGAGAATCCCAGACCCGATGAACCGTCACAGCAGGCTGACCGGAGGCGCCGCGTGGTGATCGCGATCGTTTCCGACATCCACGGGAACCTCGAGGCGCTCGACGCGTCGCTCAAGGACATCCGCCAGCAGGGGGTGAAGGAAATCCTCTGCCTCGGCGACGTCGTCGGCTACGGCCCCAACCCGCGCGAGTGCCTCGCGATCGCGATGAAGGAATTCCGCTTCAATCTCCTCGGGAACCACGAACAGGCCGTGCTCCAGGGGCCGGTGGGGTTCAACCCGAAGGCGAAGAAGGCCGTGGAGTGGACGAAGGACCAGCTCATGGCGAAGGAGTTCCCGGAGGAGGAGAACCTCGGGTTCTGGAAGTACCTGAACTCGATGCCGGCGCAGCTCACCGAGGGACAGACGTTGTTCGTTCACGCGTCCCCCCTCGATCCCACGAACCAGTACGTCGTGCCGATGGACGCGTACAACGAGGCGTTCATCGACGAGCTCATGGACGTGGTCCCGCAGGTCGCGTTCTGCGGGCACACCCACATCCCCGGGATCTTCACGCAGGACTACCTCTTCCTCTCGCCGCAGGACGTGGACAACGAGTACATGCAGGGCGAGAAGAAGCTGCTCATCAACGTCGGCTCGATCGGCCAGCCGCGCGACGGGGACAACCGGTCGTGCTACATCCTGTGGGACGAGGAGAAGAAGTCGGTGAAGTACCGCCGGGTGGAATACGACTTTGAGACGACGATCAGGAAGATCGAGAAGAGCGGGCTGCCTGAGACGCTGGGGCTGCGGCTGGCGCGCGGGGTGTAGGGGAGGGGCCAGCGGCCAGGGCGGGATGGCGGGCCCAGAACTCCTCGGCTAATCTGGAAGGCCCATGGCCGAAACCGCACCGCTGAAGAACTACCAGCTCGCTTCCGCATTCACGTACGGCCCCGTGAAGTCGCGGCGCTGCGGCATGTCGCTCGGGCTCAACACGCTGCCGCCGGACGTGAAGGTCTGCTCCTTCGACTGCCCGTACTGCCAGTGCGGGTGGACCGAGCCGACGGCCAAGGGGAGGGGCGTCGGGCTGAAGTACCCGACGGTGAAGGAGATCCTGGGCGAGATCGAGGCGCGGCTGGCGGAGCTCAAGGCCGCGGGCGAGACGATCGACACGATGACCTTCGCGGGGAACGGCGAGCCGACGCTGCACCCGAAGTTCCGCGAGATCGTGGAAGGGACGATGGCGCTGAAGAAGAAGTACTACCCGAAGGCGATCGTGGACATCCTCTCGAACGCGCAGACCGTGAACCGCCCCGCGGTGCGCGAGGGGCTCAGGCTGCTCGACCGTCGCATCATGAAGCTCGACGGCGGCAACATGCGCGTCATCGAGGCCGTGGACAAGCCGCTCGCGAAGTTCGACCTCCCCGAGATCGTCGAGGGCCTCCGCACGCTCGGGGACGTCACGATCCAGTCCATGTTCGTCGCCGGCCCCGTGGACAACACCGGCGACGAGGACGTCGCCGACTGGATCCGCTGCCTCGACGCGATCCGTCCCGTCGCCGTCCAGGTCTACACCCTCGACCGCCACCCCGCCGACAAGCGCCTCAAGCGCGTCCCGCGCGCCAGGCTCGAGGCGATCGCGGAGCGGGCGCGGAAGGCGGGGCACACTGTGGAAGTCTACTGACCGCGCGACGTCGTTTTCCGCTTCCCTTCAGGCCGGCCTGAGCTTCAGAATCCCCTCATGCCCTTCCACCTCTCCGACCGCGCCCTGCGCCTCGCCCGCGAGGCAGGGGGGCACGTGCGCCTGGCGCAGCGGCCCGGGCCGCGCCACGAGCGGCCGATGCCGGTGGACTTCTTCTTCGAGGAAGGGCCGGTGGCGGGGCATGCGGCGTTCGGGGCGGGGGCGGTGACGGTGTGGGTGCCGCTGGAGCTGACGTGGCTGGCGGACAACGACGTGGCGGTGGAGGCGGCGGCGGACGGGCATCTGCACGGGGCGATCGAGGACGTGCGCCTGCCCTACTGACGGCCGCAAGTCGTTGGTGTGAAGGGGCTTGAGCGCGGTTGCCGGTTCCCGGCGATTCTGATATCTTCGCGTTCTTACCTCCACACCGGGAGTCGCCACGATGTCCGACAGCGCCACGCCCTTCACCACGCGGCATTACAGCATCGAGGACCTCGATCACCCCACGCGGCCGAACGGCGCCGAGGGACACATGAGCGATTTCCACGCCTACCGCAAGGACACCGACCCGGAGGAGACGCGGGAGTGGACCGAGTCGCTCGACGCGGTCGTCGAGCAGGGCGGGGTGGAGCGCGCGTATTTCCTGCTCAACACGCTCCTCAAGCGCGCGCAGGTCAACAAGGTGCAGCTGCCGGCGCTCGTGCAGACGCCGTACGTGAACACGATCCCCGCGGAGCGCGAGCCGGAGTACCCGGGCGACGAGGAGATGGAGCGCCGGATCCGGCGGATCATCCGGTGGAACGCGGTCGCGATGGTGGTGCGCGCGAACGCGGCGAACCCGGGGATCGGGGGGCACCTGGCGACCTACGCGTCCGCCGCGAACCTCTACGAGGTCGGCTTCAACCATTTCTTCCGCGGCAAGGACGGCGGGCACTCGGGCGACCAGATCTTCTTCCAGGGGCACTCGGCCCCCGGCATCTACGCACGGGCCTTCCTCGAGGGGCGGCTGTCGGTGGACGCGATGGAGCGGTTCCGCCGCGAGGTCGAGCGCGGGAAAGGCCTCTCGAGCTACCCGCACCCGTGGCTGATGCCGGAGTTCTGGGAATTCCCGACGGTCAGCATGGGCCTGGGGCCGATGGCCGCGATCTACCAGGCGCGGTTCAACCGCTACCTGCGCGACCGCGGGATCAAGGACACGGACGAGTCGCGCGTCTGGGCGTTCCTGGGCGACGGCGAATGCGACGAGCCCGAGGCGCTGGGCGCGCTGTCGCTGGCGTCGCGCGAGAAGCTCGACAACCTGACGTTTATCGTGAACTGCAACCTGCAGCGCCTCGACGGGCCGGTGCGCGGCAACGGCAAGATCATCCAGGAGCTGGAGGCGATCTTCCACGGCTCCGGCTGGAACGTGATCAAGGTCATCTGGGGGCGGCGCTGGGACCCGCTGCTCGAGGCGGACACCGACGGCGTCCTCGTGCGCCGCATGGGCGAGGTCGTGGACGGCGAGTACCAGCGCTACCAGACCGAGGGCGGCGCCTACACCCGCCAGCACTTCTTCGGCGCCGACCCGCGCCTGCTCAAGCTCGTCGAGAACCTCACCGACGACCAGATCGCGCGGCTGCGGCGCGGCGGGCACGACCAGAAGAAGAACTACGCGGCGTTCAAGGCGGCGGTGGAGCACAAGGGGCAGCCGACGGTCATCCTGGCGCACACCGTCAAGGGGTGGACGCTGGGCGGGAAGATCGAGTCGAAGAACGTCGCGCACAACCAGAAGAAGATGGAGATCGAGGAGATGAAGAAGTTCCGCGACGCGCTTCACTTGCCGATCGCGGACGACAGGCTTGCGGAGGCGCCGTTCTTCCACCCAGGCGAGAAGTCGCCGGAGGTGGAGTACCTGCGGGAGCGGCGCCGGGCGCTGGGCGGGTTCGTGCCGCGGCGCGTGGTGCGGAAGCAGTCGCTGCCGGTGCCGGCGCTGGACAAGTTCGAGTACTTCTTCAAGGGGACGAAGGAGGCGGTTTCGACGACCGGGGCGTTCGTCCGCATCCTGTCGGACCTGTGCAAGGACCCGCACATCGGGCGGCGCATCGTCCCGACGATCCCGGACGAGGCGCGGACGTTCGGGATGGAAGCGCTGTTCAAGACGCTGGGCATCTACTCGTCCGTCGGTCAGCTCTACGAGCCCGTGGACGCCAAGATGCTGCTCTCGTACCGCGAGGCAAAGGACGGGCAGGTGCTGGAAGAGGGCATCACGGAGGCGGGCGCGATGTCGTCGTTCATGGCCGCGTCCACGTCGTACGCCACGCACGGCGAGCCGATGATCCCCTTCTACATCTTCTACTCGATGTTCGGATTCCAGCGCATCGCCGACCAGTGCTGGGCCGTCGGCGACGCCCGCGGCCGCGGGTTCCTGATGGGCGCGACCAGCGGCCGCACGACGCTGAACGGGGAAGGGCTGCAGCACGAGGACGGGCACTCGCACCTGCTGGCCTCGACGCACCCGACGTGCAGGGCGTACGACCCGGCGTTCGCGTTCGAGATCGCGGTGATCGTGCAGGACGGGCTGCGGCGGATGGTGACGGAGAACGAAGAGGGCTACTACTACATCACGATCCAGAACGAGAACTACGAGCAGCCGCCGATGCCGGAGGGCGTGAAGCAGGGGATCCTGGACGGGCTGTACCTGTTCCGGAAGTCGGCGCTCGGGAAGGGCCCGAAGGTCCAGCTCTTCGGCAGCGGCTCGATCCTGATCGGCGTGCTCAAGGCGCAGGAGATCCTCGCGGAGAAGTTCGGCGTGTCGGCGGACGTCTGGAGCGCGACCTCCTATCTCAACCTTCGCCGCGAGGCGCTCGAGACCGAGCGCTGGAACATGCTCCACCCCGAGTCCGCCCCGCGCGTCCCGCTCGTCCAGCGAATCCTCAAGGGCGCCGAGGGGCCGATCATCGCCTCGTCCGACTACATGAAGGCCGTCCCCGACCAGGTCGTCCGCTGGGTTCCCCAGCTCCACTCGCTCGGAACCGACGGTTTCGGCCGCAGCGACACCCGCGCCGCACTCCGCCGCCACTTCGAGGTCGACGCCGAATCCGTCGTGGTCGCCGCGCTCTGGCAACTCGCGAAGGCCGGCAAGCTCAAGGCCGCCGACGTGGCCAAGGCGATCCGCGAGTTCGGGCTCGACCCCGAGAAACCCGACCCGAGGCTTCTCTGACATGCTCCACGACGAGAATCTCCTGTTCGCCCTCTACGCCTGGCGCGTGGGCTTCCTCACGAAGGAACAGGTGCTCGCCGTCGCGCAGACGCTGCGGCCGTCCGCCGACGTCGACCTGGGGAAGTCGCTCGTGAAGCGGAACGTGATGGACGACACGCAGGCGAAGGTCCTGTGGGACCTCGTCGGCGTGCAGCAGGCGATGCTGGGCGACGCGCGCAAGGCGATGGGAAACGTCCCGATGGACGACGAGGTCCGGGCGGCGCTCCACGCCGCCATCCTCGCCGCCCAGGTCGTGGCCCCCATGACGGACAAGGGCACGATCGACATTCCTTCGCCGCTCGAAGGCGGGCGATAGCCCCTTTGGGCTTGGTCCAATCCGGGCCGTTGGCCAGAATGCCGGCATGAAGCGTCCCGACACCATCCTTTTTGCGGTGTACGGCTATCGCGTCGGGATCCTGACGCGGGACCAGCTGCTCGCGATCCTCGCCACTCTCCGGCACGGCAGGGACATCGACCTCGGGATTTCGCTCGCCAGGCGCGGGATCCTCGACGAGCGGCAGGCGGCGGCGCTCTGGAACCTCGTGGACGTCCAGTCCGACATCCACGGCGGCCCGAAGAAGGCGCTGGGGACGATCGAGGCCGGCGCCCTGATCCAGCAGGCCGTCGCCGCGGCGCTCGGGCCCAGGCCGGGCCCGAGCCAGGCCTCGAAGGATCCCCCCACGATCCGCCTCGACTAAACTGGGGCCGTGGTCGAGGACCCCCGCTACCTGCAGGGCATCGCGCTCTTCAACGAGCAGTACTTCTTCGACGCCCACGACGCCTGGGAGGACCTCTGGGCCGACACTCGGGACGGCGACCGCGCGTTCTACCAGGCGCTGATCAACGCGGCGGTGGCGCTGTACCACTGGAGGAACGGAAACGTGAAGGGCGCGCGGCACGTCTACGTCTACTTCACGGAGCGCGCCCCGCGCTACCCGGCCGTGCACCACGGCCTGAACCTCCGCCGCCTGCGCGACGACCTCGCGGCGCTCTTCGCGCGCCTCGAGACGGACGCGTTCGACGCGGCGCGCGTGCCGAGGATGGAGACGCATGGGCTGGAGATTCCCGAGGCGAAACCCGTCGAGGAGATGTGATGCTGAAGAGCGACCGCTGGATCCGGAAGATGGCGAAGGAGCAGGCGCTGATCGTGCCGTTCGTGGAGCGGCAGGTGTCGCGCGGGGTCGTGAGCTACGGGCTGTCGAGCTACGGCTACGACGTGCGGATCGCGGACGAGTTCCGGATCTTCACGAACGTCCACGCGGCGGTGGTGGACCCGAAGGCGTTCGACGAGAAGAGCTTCGTGGAGGTGCGGGCCAGGGTGGCAACGATCCCCCCGAACTCGTTCGCGCTGGCTCGGACGGTGGAGTACTTCCGGATTCCGCGGAACGTGATGGCGCTGTGCGTGGGGAAATCGACGTACGCGCGGTGCGGGATCATCGTGAACGTGACGCCGTTCGAGCCGGGATGGGAGGGATTCGCGACGCTGGAGGTGAGCAACACGACGCCGCTGCCGGCGAGGATCTACGCGGGGGAGGGGATTGCGCAGGTGGTGTTCCTGGAGGGGGAGGAGGAGTGCGAGGTGAGCTATGAGGAACGGAAGGGGAAGTACCAGAGGCAGAAGGGGGTGGTGGGGCCGAGGGTGAAGAAGAACGGATGAATTTTCAAATTTGAAATTTCAATGTTCGATTCTCAAGGGACGGCTCAGGCGGCGGGCGGGGACTTGGTGGACTTCACGATGCGGCTTCCCATGCGGATGACCTCGTCGGCGAGGCCAAGGGCGTCGCGCAGCGAGTGGGCGGGGAGAAGGCCGGAATCCCGGCAAAGTCGAAGCCGGTAGCTCGTTTCGCGGGCCTCCTTCAATGCCACGCTGACCTTGTGCGCGAAATCCTCCCGGCTTTCCGCCGACTGCGCCTCCTCGATGTTCGCTCCGACGCTCGTTGCCGCCGCGAGGATCTGCTTTCGAATCGGCGCCAGGCGTCGCGCCATCGGGCCCGTGCAGAGCTTGAGGACGTCCAAGGCCAGCAGGTAGCTCTTCTCCCGGATCGGGTTGTCCACGGCGGCTCCTTTCATTGAAATCTGGAAACTCAAAATTCAACTTTCAAAATTCAGCCCTTCAAAGTCAACCCGTCCCCGTCAGATCTCCACCACCCCCGCCTCTCCTTCCATCGCCCCGATCACCGCCAGCCCCTTCGGCGCCGCGTCCCTCGCCAGCGCCACGAACCGGTCCACCTCGTCGTCCGTCCGGTCCGGCGCGTGATGGAACAGGGCCAGCTTCTTCGCCCCCGCGCGCTCCGCCACCGCCAGCGCGTGCTCCCACGACGCGTGCCCCCACTTCTCGTGTCCCCGCCAGTCCTCCGGCCCGAACGTCGCATCGTGGATCACGAGGTCGGCGTCCCTCGCCAGCTCGAGCGCCGCGGGCGCCGGCGAGCCGTCCGAGTACCCGACGTCCGTCAGGTAGGTCACCACTCCCGTCGCCCCGCGAATCCGGAAGCCGTACGAGTCGATGCGGCCGTGGGGAAGTGCCGCTGCGGTGACCTCGAAGTCCTGGAGCTGGAAGGGCTCCTCGCCGAGGTTGTGGAACTCCAGCTTGGCGTTCAGGTTCTTGAGCGAGTAGAGCGGGCTGTAGTCGGGGTTCAGCGACTCGTCCAGCACGTGGTCGATCTTCCTTCCGGCCCCGCGCGGCCCGTAGATGTCGATCTGCGCCTTGGGGTGGAAGGCGGGCGCGAAGAACGGGAACCCCATGATGTGGTCCATGTGCGTGTGGGACAGCAGCACCGTGAGCCGGCGCTTCTCCGCCCCCGACGCCAGCAGCGCCTTGCCCAGGCCGATCGCGCCGCTTCCCAGGTCGAGGATGACCCGGTGGTCGTCCTCGGTGATCTCGACGCATGGGGTGTTGCCGCCGTAGCGGACGAAGTCGGCGCCCGCGGCGACGAAGGACCCGCGCACTCCCCAGAAGCGGATGCGCATCAGATCTCCAGCACCTGCCCCTGGCGGGCGGCGTCGATGGCGACGTGGGTGTCCCCGGCGCGCTCGATGGTGTCGGCGAGCATGCGGTCCATGTCCTCGTCGGAGCGGTTGGGGGCGTGGTGGAAGAGGACGAGCTTCTTTGCGTCGGCGTCGCGGGCGATCTGGATGGCCTGCCACGGGGTCGAGTGGCCCCAGTGGGGGAACTTCTCGTACTCGTCGTCGGTGAAGGTGGTGTCGTAGATGACGACGTCGCACCCGCGAATGGCGGAGACGAGATCGCGCCGCATTTTCTCGAGGATGCGGCGGTCGCCGGGCGCGAGGCGCTTGGGGGGGGCCTTGGCGAAGTTGCGTTTGTAGCGGATGCGGTCGAAGGGGGAGGTGTCGGTGATGTAGGCGACGGAGCGGGCGCCGTGGTCGATGCGGAAGCCCGTGGAGGTGCCGGGGTGATTGAGGGCGATCGGGAGGACGCGGACGCCGCCGATGTTGAGATCGTCCTTCGGGGTGACGGGGACGAACTTGAAGTTGGCGGGGAGGTCCTTGAAAACGACGGGGAAGACGGCGTCGCCGGCGACGCCCGCGATGGCCTCGCTGAGCCGGGTTCCGCGGCCGGACCGGGCGTAGACGTTGAGGCGGTTGCCGCGGACGAAGACGGGGTCGAAGAAAGGGAGCCCCTGGATGTGGTCCCAGTGGAGGTGGGTCAGGAGGAGGTTCACGGTGCCGTCGCCATGCCCGAGCGGCCCGCGGCGCAGGTGGCGCCCCAGGGCGCGCATCCCGGTGCCGGCATCGAGGACGATCGGCGGGCGGCCCTCCACCTCGACCTGCACGCACGAGGTGTGGCCTCCGTACCGGACCGTTGAAGTTCCGGGCGTCGGGTAGGAACCCCGGACGCCCCAGAACGTGATGCGCATTCGCTCCTCTTTCGGGAATAGCGGGGGGGCGAGGATACCAAGGGCGGCGGGGGACAGGGAATGTTGGGGAGAGGAATTCAGGGCAGGGATGGGAGACGGGAGATGGGAGACGGGAGAGCCCGGCAAGGGGGGCGAGCCCCGGTCCCGGGCCCCTCCCGTCTCCCATCTCCCATCTCCCGTCTTTCCAGTAGACGCCCCCGCCCGCGATCGGGGATTCTTGCGGGACCATGCCGATCCGCCTCACCAAGCAGCTCGAGTTCGCGGCGTCCCACACGTACTCCGTGCCGGGCGCCTCCGCGGCCGAAAACGAACGGCTCTTCGGCGCCTGCACCCGCCACCACGGGCACAACTACATCCTGGAGGCCACCGTCGAGGGCGAGACGGACCCGCGCACGGGCATGGTCGTGAACGTCTCCGACCTCAAGAAGGCGATGCAGGACGTCGCCGCCGAACTCGACCACCGGCACCTGAACCTCGACATCCCCTGGTTCCGCGACCACAACCCCACGACCGAGAACATCGCCCTCTACCTGTTCGAGAAGCTCCGCCCCCGCGTCGCCCCCGCCCGTCTCAGCGCCCTCCGCCTCCACGAGGACGAAACGCTCTCCGTCGAGGTCCGCGATGCCTAGCGTCGCCCTCATCCGCCGCTACGCGTTCTCCAGCGCCCACCGCCTCCACTCCGACGCCCTCTCGCCGGAGGAAAACGCCCGGCTCTACGGCAAGTGCAACAACCCCAACGGCCACGGCCACAACTACGCCGTCGAGGTCGCCGTCACCGGCCCCGTCGACCCCCGCACCGGCTTCTGCGCCGACCTCCCCGCCCTCGACGCCACCGTCCGCCGCACCATCCTCGAGCCCTTCGACCACAACGACCTCAACGCGCTTCCCGAATTCGCCCGCCTCGTCCCCACCGGCGAAAACATCGCCCGCGTCATCTGGGACAAGCTCCGCGCCGCGGGCCTGCCCGTCCTGTCCGTCCGTCTCCAGGAAACGCGCGACAACTTCTTCGAATACCGGGGGGACCGATGAAACGACGCGAAAGGCTGACCGAGGCGCAGCGGGAAGAGATGCAGGCCGCGGTGCTGCGGGTGATCGAGCTGGTGGGGGACGACCCGAAGAGGGACGGGCTGAAGAAGACGCCGAAGCGGGTGGCGGAGGCGTGGGAGTTCCTGACGAAGGGGTACGGGCAGGACCCGAAGCAGGTGCTGAACAGCGCGCTGTTCGAGAGCGACTCGGACGACATGGTGATCGTGAAGGACATCGACTTCTACTCGATGTGCGAGCACCACATGCTGCCGTTCTTCGGGAAGGTGCACATCGCGTACCTGCCGGCGGGGAAGATCATCGGGCTGTCGAAGCTGCCGCGGCTTGTGGAGGTGTTCGCGCGGCGGCTGCAGGTGCAGGAGCAGATGACGACGGAGATCGCGAAATCGGTGCACGAGCTGCTGGAGGCGCGCGGGGTGGGGGTGGTGGTGGAGGCGCAGCACCTGTGCATGATGATGCGCGGGGTGGAGAAGCAGAACTCGTACGCGCTGACGAGCGCGATGCTGGGGAGGTTTCGGACGGATGGACGGACGCGGGGGGAGTTCCTGGACCTGATCCGGCACGGGCGGATCTCGGTGTGAAGTGGCGAGTGGCGAGTGGCGAGTGGCGAGGGACGGCATGAAGGACAGGCGGGTGTTCGTGACGGGGGCATCGAGCGGGATCGGGCTGGCCGCGGCGAGGGCGTTTGCCGTCGCCGGGGCGCGGGTGGCGCTGTGCGCGCGGCGGCTCGAGGTACTGCGCGAGCACGCGGCGGCGATCGGGGAGGCGGCGTTCGCGCTCAAGGGCGACGTGCGCGAGCTGCGCTCGATGGAGATCGCGGCGGACCACGTGAAGAAGAAGTGGGGCGCCCCCGCGAACGTCGTCGTCGCCAACGCGGGCGTCGTCCGCACCGGCGAGATCGCGAGGATGTCCGCGGAAGACTGGAACGAGGTCATCGCCACCAACCTGACCGGGGCCTTCAACACCGCCCGCGCCTTCCTCCCCCAGCTTCTCGAAGAACCGTCCGACCTCGTCTTCATGGCCTCCGTGGCGTCCTACAACGCCTTCCCCACCTGGGGCGCCTACTGCGCCTCCAAGTGGGGCCTCCTCGGCCTCGCGAAATCCGTCGCCGCCGAGGTGCGCAGCAGGGGCGTGCGCGTCTCGATCGTCGCGCCCGGCGCCGTGGACACGGAGATCTGGCCGGGGGCGAAAAAGCCGCCGGCGGAGAAGATGCTCAAGCCCGAAGACGCCGCGGCGGCGATCGTGGCCGCAGTGTCCGCCGACCGGCGGGCGAGCTACGACGAAGTACGCATCATGCCGGCGGCGGGGTTGCTGTAAGGGAGTCCTTCAGCGCGGGAGCTTCTCGCGCCAGTAGGCGGCGGCGTCCTTCGTTCTCATGCCGCGGACGAGGTTCTTTTCGATCACGACGGCCATGTCGTTGATGCTCATCTCGGTCATGTGGATGATCTGAAGCGGGGTCGTCTCCCGGCCCGCCGAGAAGCGGCCCACGATCCGGAAAGGACCGGGCTCAAGTTCGACGCCCCGCGACTTCAGGAACCTCGCAAAGTCCTCCTCGTTCGCGATGTCCCGGGAAAGCAACTCGGGCCTTCGGAGTTTGCGGGCAGTCTCAGGGTTCTCGGCCATGCCGAACGCGCGATAGACTTCCTTCTGTCCCCACCACAGGGAATTGACGCTCGCCTCCGCCTCGAGGATGTCGCGCCACTCGGAGCGGGGAGTGAGTCCTCGCTTGACCAGTTCAATGCGGGCACCGCGAGCAGCCACCGTGCCCTCCCGTGATGCGAGAACTCGGAGGCGCTTCACGTGGGCCTCTTCCACCGCTTCTGGCAGATCTCCGCCGAGGGCGGCGTCCATGTTGGCCAGCGTTCTCCAGGACGCAGGGTAGGGGCTTGATCGCAGGGAATCGAACCAGGCGGACACGGCCCAGGCCTTCTTCGGGTGCCGGAGGAGATTCGTCGGTGCGGTCACGAAGGCCCAGTTGTCGGGTGCCGTGGAAAGAACCCACTCCCGGACGTCGTCGGCGCGTCCAAGGTCGATCAGAGACTCCACCGCGCGAAACCTGACTGCCGGGTGAAGATCTGACCGCAGCGCCAGCAGTGGAGCGATCGACGAAGGGTCGGGGCAGGCCCCGAGAGCACTCGCGGCGTTTTCGCGTTGCTCGGACCTGTCGCTCTTCAGAAGGCGCTGCAACTCGGGGACTACCGCGGGATCTCCGAGCCTGCGGGCATGGAAGGCGGCATTCAGCCGATCCTCCGGGGAGTCTGCGAGTAGTTGCGCACGGATCGCCGGACTGACTTCCGTCATCCCGAGGCTGGCGAGGGCCGCCGTCGCCTGCGCGCGGACGTCGGGATGGGCGGAGTGGAGCATGCTGCTCAGCAGCGGCATCGCGCGGCGGATGAGGTCCCTTTCGCAGACATGAGCCGCAAACTGCCGGACAGCCGGGTCGTCGTCCGACAGGAGCTTGATGATGCGGTCCTCGAAGTCCCGCGGTCTCACCTCGTCGAGCGCCCACGCAGCATGAAGTCGCCGGCCTTTGCCAGCCTTCTCGAGCAGGGCCAGCAAGCGCTCCTCGTCCGAGGCGTCACGCAGTTTCCAGATGCCCACCAGGGCCGTTTCCGCCAGCTTGCCCGGCTCCCGCTCTGCAATCCCGAGGAGGATCGGGATCGCCTCCTCGTTGTCCAGCGCCATGAGCGCGTCCTGAAGTTGAAACCAGGAGTCGACGAATCTCGAGCATCTCGACGCGATATTCACGGCGGACGCCTTCGATCCCAACCTGGCCAGCGCGCCCGCGGCCGCGTGCACGCATTCCTGGTCGATGTCGTCGAGGAGGGCCTCGAGGAGTGGAATCGGCGCCGCCTTTCCGAATCCGGCGAGCGCTGTCGCAGCGGAGGCGCGGACCTTCGGTTCAGGGTCGCCCGCCATTTCCTTCAGCGCGTGGAGGTCGCGACCGTCTGCGAGTCCGCCCAGGGCTTCGGCGGCTGCGGCCCGCGTCTCGGGATCGAGAGATTCCGAGAGCTCGAGAACTCGGGCGCGCAGCTCCACTGCCCGGAGGCGACCAACGGCCCTCAACGCAGCATGGCGCGCGCTGGGCCACCTCGCGTCGAGCAGGTGCGAGAGAGCCCCGGTCTGATCCGCGCAACGCGCGGCGGCCATTGCGTTTGCCGCGGCCTCCATCTCTAAGCTGGTCTGGTCCAGTTCCCGGATGCACCGGGCAATCCGGATCCCGAAGGGAGTTGCGCCGAGGTTCTGGATCAGCTGGAGTTCCGGCGATTCCAGCGGGGCCCAGGGGAGGTCCGCCACCTCCTCGAACCAGTCTTCGACCTGGGGGTCATCCAGGTCGCCCGACCCCCAGAGGCACGCAACCGTGCGGAAGTCGCCCTTCTGGACCTCAGCTCCTCCTGTTCGGCCTCGGATCGTCTTTACAAGAGTCCGCAGTTCGCGGGGCAACCGCTGGAGGCGGCGCGTTGCGCGGAGCAGGTCGCGCGACCGCCTCGCAACCTCGGCATCAGGATCGCTGGACAACCGCTCCAGGACGTCGAGGTCAGGCGCCGTCAGCGAGGACCGCCGTTCATCGAGGTCCCGGCTGACCTGGTCTCGGACGCTCGCATCATCCGCCCCGAACTTCTCGCGCAGCGACGACTCCTCAAGAGCCTGTGCGCGGGCGTAACCGGTGAAGGCCAGGAGGATCGGAAGTGCCAGGGGGACTCTCATGGCGATCTTGGAGCTTAGCAGATGGGGGCGGAGGCCGGAGCTTCCACGGCGAGGCCAGGGAGTTCATGAATTCAACCAGTATGTGGTTGCAATTCAACCACATTCTGGTTGAAATGCGTCCATGCGAAGCCGAGGACTCCTTTCCCCGCTTGTCCAGGCCCTCAGGGCTGCCCCCTGCGTCCTCCTCGCCGGAGCGCGCCAGACGGGGAAGTCAACGCTGGTCCGCAGCCTGGAAGGTGCGAAGCGCGAGTACATCACGTTCGACGAAGACCTGCCGCTCGCGGCTGCGCGCGCAAACCCGGCGGGATTCCTCGCCGGCCTCCGGACGCCGTGCATCCTGGACGAGGTGCAGAAGGTCCCGGAGCTGTTTCCGGCGCTCAAACTGGCGGTGGATCGTGACCGCCGGGCGGGGCGATTCCTGCTGACCGGGTCCGCGAACGTCCTCCTTCTCCCGAGGCTGTCGGAATCGCTCGCGGGGCGGATGCGGGTCCTGACGCTCGGGCCCTTGACCCAGGGGGAGATCGGCGACCGGCCGGAGAACTCGATCGACGCCTGGTTCGACGGCGACTTCGGCCGCCCGGCTGCCGTTTCCCGCGCCGAACTGGCCCGCCGCATTCTCCGCGGCGGCTACCCGGAGCCCGCCCTGCACCTCGAAGCCGCCGACCGCCCCGGCTGGTTTGCCTCCTACGTTGCAACCATCCTCGCACGCGATGTCCGCGACCTCGCCGACATCGACCGCTCCGTGGACCTCCGTCGCCTGCTCGCCCTCGCCGCGGCCCGATCCTCTTCCATCCTGAATTACGCGGAACTTGCCAACGCCGCCGCCCTGCCGCAATCGTCCCTCAAACGCTACCTCGGCCTCCTCTCCACTCTCTTCCTCGTCCGGACCGGCCCCGCCTGGTCCGCAAGCGCTGCGAAGTCCCTCGCCCGCCGGCCAAGGGTCTTCCATTCCGACACCGGCCTCATGATCTGGATGCTCGGGCTCGACGAAACGCGGCTGGCCGCCTCGCCGGACCTGCTGGGACCGTTGCTGGAGACGTTCGTGGCGAACGAACTCACCCGCCAGGCGGGGTGGAGTCGCTCGCGGCCGAGCATCCAGCACTTCCGAGATCGCTCAGGCGCCGAGGTAGACCTGGTGCTGGAAGATCCCGCCGGCCGCGTGGTCGGCGTCGAGGTCAAGGCCGGCGCGACGGCGCCGGGAACGGGGGACCTGCGCGGACTGCGGGCCCTGGCGGCAGCCGCTGGAAAGGGATTCGAGCGCGGCCTGCTGCTGTACGGCGGCGATCGGGTCGTGCCGATGGACGCCCGGATTCACGCGGTGCCGATCTCGTCGCTCTGGAGCTGATTCAAGTTCCTGCACGGTCCGGGCCGAAACAGGGAGTTGCCCCACTCTTTTCGGGCTCCCTTATGCGCCCCCACTTCGGCCGCCGTCGGTCGTCTCCCGCCCTTCGATGGGGCGCGGCGGGCGTGTTCGCGGCGCTGGGGGTCGGCGGGCTGCTCTGGAAGTTCCCGGGGGCGGCGCGGCTGCTGGCGCTTCGCAGCGGCGTCGCGCCGCAGAAAACGGTCGAGCAGGTCGTCGCCGAATACGGCGCGAAGGCCGAGGCGCGTTTTGCGCCCGCGTGCCGCGAGGCGGGGCTGCCGTGGCCGCCGACGCGGGTGCGGGTGCTGGCGTTCAAGCGGGAGAAGAAGGTGGAGGTGTGGGTGGCGGGGAAGCGGGGGGTGTTCTTCCGGGCGGCGGAGTACCCGGTGCTGGCGGCGAGCGGGGTGGCGGGGCCTAAGCGGCGCGAGGGGGACAAGCAGGTGCCCGAGGGGTTCTACCTGCTGGACTCGCTGAACCCGAACAGCCTGTTCCACCTGAGCGCGCACGTCAGCTACCCGAACGCGGAGGACGTGGCGCACGCGGCGGACGTTGCGAAGCTGGGCGGCGACATCATGCTGCACGGCGGGGCGGCGTCGGTCGGGTGCCTGGCGATCGGGGACGAGGCGATCGAGGAGGTGTTCTGCCTGCTCGCGAAGGTGCCGGAGAGCCGCCGCGAGATCTGGATCGCGCCTGTGGACTTCCGCCGCGACGCGGCGTGGACGGCGCCGGGGGCGGAGCCGTGGGTGAAGGAGATGTACGCGACGATGGCGGCGCGGATGCGGAACGAGCACGCGGTGAAGTGACTACCGCCGGGCCGCACGGCGCGCGAGGATCCGGTGGACTTGGGCGCGGCGCGCCTCGACGGCCGGCATCGCGAGGAAGATCAGGCTCCCGAGGATCAGGAACGCGCCGGAGCCCGGGCCGAAGATCCACGCCAGCGCCTGCGTCACGCCGGGCTCCTGCTCCTGGTTGGGCACGAAGCGGATGCGGTGAAGGAGGATCCCCGTGCCGGCGACGGCGATCGCCCGCGCCAGCTTGGTGCCCATGTTCCACAGCCCGAAGTACAGCCCCTCGCGGTGCCGCCCGCTGATCGCCTCGTCCCGGTCGACGATGTCCGTCGCGAGGGAGTAGAGGAGGACGAGCGAGCCGCCGCACGCGCCGCCGAGGGCCCCGAGGGCGAGCGGGGGCCCGACCTGGCCGGGCGGGAGGAGCGGGTAGCCGATCGACGCGAGCACGCCGTAGGCGGCGCATCCGGCGAGCGCGGGCCGCTTCTTTCCGAAGCGCTTCCCCAGCGCGATCCACGCCGGCAGGGACAGGCAGAGGGCGACGACGAAGGCGGAGGTGACGGTGTAGGTCTGGCGCGGGGAGAGGGCGAGGCGGTACTCGTAGAAGTAGAGGGCGAGGACGGCGGAGGCGGAGAGGCCGACGGTCATGGTGGTGTACATGGCGAAGAGCGGGAGGAAGGCGCGGTTGCGGAGGGCGGAGAGGGAGGAGCGGAGGAACGGGCCGCCGGGGGCGGCGCCGGCGGGCGGGGCCGGGGGCTCGCGGACGGCGAGGACAGTGGCGAGGGAGGTGGCGACGACGGCGGCGCCGACGCCGGCGGCGGCGAGGGAGTAGGCGAGGCGGGGCGAGCCGTCCCCGGTGACGGCGAGCGCGAGCCCGGGGAGCACGACGCCGAGGATGGAGCCGATCTGGCCCCAGAAAACGAGCCAGGCGTAGGCCTCGGTGCGCTCCGCCGAGTCGGGGGACAGTTCGCCGCCGAGCGCGTAGTGGGGCACGGAGATGATCGTGATCGCGGCGTTGAGCAGCACGTACCCGGCGAGCAGGAACGCGAACTTCCCCGCCTGCGACGCCAGCACCGGCGGGGTGAACAGTCCCGCGATGCACAGGGCCAGCGCCAGCCCGCCCGCCAGGATGTAGGGCCGCCGCCGCCCCCACCGCGTGCGCGTCCGGTCGGAGAGGTTGCCCATCGGCGGATCGGTCACGGCGTCCCAGACCACCCCGATCGCCACCGCGTACCCCGCCAGGTCCGCCCGGAGCCCCACGACGTCGGTCATGAACTTCAGCAGGTGGAACCGCACGAGGAACTCGACCGCGAAGATCCCCACGTGGGCAAGGCCGTAGGCCGCGAGGGTGCGTCGGGGAGTCATGGGCGTCGGGGTCCGCTCAATGTACCCCGGTCGCGCGAGGGCGTCTCGCCCGTCCGGTCAGCGTCCGAGGCGGCGCCGCCAGAACTCCAGCGCCTCCTGGACGAGGACGATGCGCGCGCGGCCGCCCTCGACGTAGACGGCCCGGCCGGACACGTCCAGCGTCTCGTCGAGGACTTCGCGCAGCGAGGCCGGCCGGCCCGTGCGCCACGTGCGCACCGTCGAGAATCCCGCCATGTCGAGCGACGCGCCGGCCTCCCCGGCCCACGCCTCCACGTCGCCGCACGTGACCAGCTCCGCCTTAAGCACCCGGCGCTCGTTCGCCGCCCGGAACCACGCCGGCTCGTGCGCCGCAGCCAGCGAGAAACACAGCGCGTACGCCCACCGCTCGTCCACGAGGAAGCGCTTCGTCGCCTCCAGCAGCAGGCGTTCGGCGCCCGGGGGGGCCATGCCCCACTCGACCAGCCTCACCAGCGCCGCGAGCCGGACAGACTCCTCGGGAGAGGTCGACAGGTTCCGCATCCGGCGCTGGAAATCCCGTGCGTCCCGGGGGTCCCAGACCGCAAGGCACCCGCCGTCCATCCTAAGGATCGCCTCCGGCGGCCAGCCCTGCCAAGCCCGGTCGCGGACCTGGAACGCCAGCGAGGCGATCCGCGCGACGCCCTCGGGGGGAAGAGCGTGGAAGGAGTCGTGGAAGCTCCACCAGGCCTCCTCGACCTTCACGAGATCGAAGATCTCATTTGTAGAGCCGAGAAGCGCAAGCGACCGGGCCGTGATGCCGCGCAGGTGGGGGAACTCCCCCTTCTGGACCTCGCGCAGGCCCGGAATCGCGCCTGCTTCACCGAGATCACCCAGCCCGAACGCGGCCCCCTGCGCGGCGTCCGCATCCTTGAGCAGGGCCAGAAGCTGCGGAAGGTGCTTCGCCGATCCGCGCTTCCCGATGCAAGCGGCCGCAGCGCCCCGGACGAGGCCGTCGGGGTGGGCCAGGAGCTTCTCCACCTTCGGCAGCATCGCTGGGTCGAAGGCCGCCGGCGCGGCCTCGAGCGCCGCGCGGACGACGTCGGGCGAAACGTCGTCGAGGAGCGCGGTGACGAGGGGCGCCCAGCGCGGGCCGCGGGTCATGTTTGCGAACTGGGCCGCCCCGCTCCGCACGGCCGCGTCCGGGCTTTCCAGGAGGGCGCGGACCCGGTCCACCACTCCGGGCGGATCGAGCTGGGTCAGCGCGTACCACACATCCCCGGTCTCCTCGAATCTGCCGGGGTCGGAGTGCCGGAGAAGTGCGTCACCTGCGTCTCGCGCCCCGGAGGCGCGGAGTCCTTCCGCTGCGATTCCGCGGCGGATCGGATCGGGCGCGTCCAGCCAGGCGAGCAGGCGCTCTTTCCATCCGGGAGGTCGGTTGATCGCCAGCAGGCGCCCGAGCGGGTAGGAGCCCCGGCGTCCGGACCCAACCGCCGCCGAGAAGAGGCAGCCGGTCTCGCCGGGACCTGCAAGCATCCCGCACGCCAGCGTCGCCGACAGCACGACGCGGCGATCGCGATCCTTGAGGAGCGGCGCAACCCAGCGGGCTCCGCCGCGCGGCCGGAGTTCCAGCACGGCGCGCGCCGCCGCCGACCGGACCTCGGGCGAGGGGTCCATGAGGCGGCGGCGCAGCGCCGGCCACTCCTGCTCCGTCGCGCACCCGCCCAGCGCCTCCACCGCCAGCACGCGCTGCTTCACCGTCCCGACCTCGGACAGGCTTGCGATCGCGCGGGCCGCGCTGGTCGCCTTGAGTTCCCTCGCCGCCTTGAGGCAGGCCTCCTGCACCTCAGGCGGACCGAACACGTACCCGTCGAGCAGGGACCCGAAGGCGGGGTCCCCGGCCTGGCCGAGGGCGCGGATCACCTTCGCCCTGTCCGGGCCGACCTCGTCCAGGCGTTTGCGGAGCCGTTCGGCGAGCAGTCCCGCGAGCGGGCGGCACCTCGACATCCCGACGATTCCGACCGGACACGCGGCCACGGCGTCTCCCCCGGCCTCGGCGATCATCGCGAGGAACTCCCGCACCTCGACGTCGCTCGCCCCGCCTCCGCGCCAGCACCCGGCCGCCTCCTCCAGCAGCCTGCGCGTCGTCGAGGAGTCCCCCGCGTCCGGCGGACCCGACGTCGTCCAGCACTCCACGAGCGCCGGCCCGATGCGGCGCAGCAGCCGCACCTGGGCCTGCCCGCGTCGCGCACCTGCCGCCCGCTCGGCGTCCGCGTCGGCGCCCGCCCGCTCGAGCACCGCCAGGTCCGCGTCCCCCCACTCCTCGTACCGCCCGCAGATCTCCTCCATCGCCGCCTGCCGCGCCTCCGGATCGTCGCTCCCCAGCCGCTCCGCCAGCTCCTTCATCGTCGGAGGGCCGGCGGAGGCGGGAAGCGCCGTGAGGACCGCCACCACCGCCAGACGCATCGCGCCGCGCATCGCCGCAGTCTAACAACGCCCGCGCTTCATTGACGCCCCTCGCCGCCCGCGGCACGATTCGCGGTTCACCCCCATTCACCCGGAGCGCCCCATGCCGAAGACCACCTCGCGATACCTCAACCTCATCGGCGGCAAGTGGGTGGAGCCGAAGACGGGGAAGTGGTTCGAGTCGCGGAACCCGGCGGACGACGGGGACGTGGTGGGCGAGGTGGCGAAGTCGGGGCCCGACGACGTCGATGCCGCGGTCAAGGCGGCGCGGAAGGCGTTCGACGGGTGGCGGCTGGTGCCGGCGCCGAAGCGGAGCGAGATCATGGGGCGAGTGGCGCAGATCCTCCGCGACCGGAAGGAGGAGCTGTCGCAGCTCCTGACGCGCGAGATGGGGAAGGTGATCGAGGAGGCGCGCGGGGACGTGCATGAGTCGATCGACACGGCGGCGTACGCGGCGGGCGCGGGGACGCGGCTGATGGGGGAGACGGTCCCCAGCGAGCTGGAAAACAAGTTCGCGATGACGGTGCGGGCGCCGATGGGAGTGTGCGGTCTGATCAGCCCGTGGAACTTCCCGACGGCGATCCCGAGCTGGAAGCTGTTCCCGAGCCTGGTGTGCGGGAACACGGTGATCTTCAAGCCCGCGAGCGACACGCCGTGCGTCGCGACGGCGCTGGTGCGGATCTTCGAGGAGGCGGGCCTGCCGCCCGGCGTGCTGAACATCGTGCACGGCGGGGGCGGCGACGTCGGGATGGGGATCGTGCGGCACCCGGACGTCGCGCTGATCTCGTTCACGGGGTCGAGCGACGTGGGCCGGACGATCGCGGCGGAGTGCGGGAAGTCGCTGAAGCGCTGCTCGATGGAGCTGGGCGGCAAGAACGGCTCGATCGTGATGGACGACGCTGACCTGGAGCTGGCGGTGGACGGTTCGATCTGGGGCGCGTTCGGGACGACGGGGCAGCGGTGCACGGCGACGAGCCGGATCATCGTGCACGAGAAGGTGAAGGCGGAGTACCTGTCGCGGCTCGTGGACCGCGCGAAGAAGCTCAAGCTCGGGCCGGGGAACGACGAGTCGGTCAAGGTCGGCCCGCTCGTCAACGCCGGCCGCGTCAAGGAAGTCCACGAATGGGTCGAGCGCGGCGTGAAGGACGGGAACAAGCTCCTCTGCGGCGGCAGGCCCGCGACGAACGGGAATCTCAAGAAGGGCTGGTTCTACGAGCCGACGGTCTTCGATAACGTGAAGGTCGGCGACACGCTCGCCCAGGAGGAGATCTTCGGGCCGGTGCTGAGCGTGATCACGGTCAAGTCGTTCGACGAGGCGATCGCCGCGCTCAACAACTCGCGCTACGGGTGGAGCGCTTCCATCTACACGAAGGACGTCAACCGCGCCTTCCGCGCCATCCGCGACGTCGAGACCGGCATCCTCTACGTGAACTCCAGCACCATCGGCGCCGAGAACCACCTCCCGTTCGGCGGCATGAAGGAAACCGGCAACGGCCACCGCGAGGGCGGCTGGACGGCGTACGACATCTACTCGGAGATCCGCACCGTGTACGTGGACTACTCCGGGAAGCTCCAGCGGGCGCAGATCGACAATCGGAAGAAGGACGAGTAGTCCTCAGGCAAACGCGGCCACTCCCGCCCGGCGGCACGCCTCGCGCATCTCGTCCGTCCGCCCGTCCGGCGCCGTCGCGAACTCTCCGCCCTGCTTCCAGGCGGCCCTCGCCTCCTCCGCCCGGCCGGTCGCCAGCAGCGCCAGCGCGAGCCCGCGGAGGCTCAGCGCCTCGGAGACCCGGTCGCCCGCCGCGCGGTGCAGCTCCAGCGCGTGCCGGAACTCCGCCTCCGCTTCGCCGGGCCGCCCCAGCCGCCGCCGGATCTCCGCCAGCCGCCCGCGGGTCACGCCCGCGTGCCGCGTGTCGCCCACGTCCTCGAGGATCGCCGCCGAGCGGACGTACGCGTCCTCGGCCGCGGGAGCGTTCCCCAGCAGGTCCGCCAGCGCGTTCAGGTGCAGCCCCTCCTGGTGCCGCCAACCCATCTCCCGGTCGAGCGCCAGTGCCCGCTCCATCGCGCCGATCGCCTCGTCCGTCCGCCCGGCGCGCGCGAGCACCTGCGTGACGCCGCCGAGCAGGAGGGCCTCCGAGCTGCGGTTTCCCGTCTCGCGGGCCAGCGACAGCGCCTCAAGCAGAAGCGGCTCCGCCTCGGCGAATCGCCCGGTGTCGAACAGGATGGACGACAGGTTGCCGAGAAGGACTCCGCGGCATCGGGGATCGGCGCGCGGGTCGGCGAGCAGCGCGTGGAGGTCCCTCTCCGCGGCCTCCTCCCGCCCCGTGCGGCTGTGGAACGCCGTCAGGTCCACGCGGAGGACGAAGTCGAGCCGGCGAAGCCCGGTCTGCCGCGCCACGTCAAGGGCCCGCGCGTAGGTGGCCTCCGCTTCCGGCTGGAGGCCGGTGAGGTGGAACAGCCAAGCCTGCTGCTTGAGGGCGAAGACCTCCGTGGCCGCGTCGCCCGCGGCGCGGCTGAGGCGAAGCGCCTCTTCGAACAGCCCGGCGGCGTCCTTCCACCGCCCGGTGTCCTGGAAGACCTGTGCCAGGCTGGCGAGCGCGGCGCCCTCAAGCCGGGCCTGCCCCAGCCCTCGCTGGATCCGCAGCGCCTCCTCGAGAAGCGATTGCGCTGCGGCCGACCGTCCCGCGAGGTGCGCCGCCCGGCCCGCGCGCCTCAGCGACTCGCCGCGCTCCGCGCCGCGCGTCAGCTCCGCGTGCCGCTTCCACATCTCCACCGCCCCGCCGCGCGCCTGCCGCTCCGCCTGCTCCGCGGCGCGCCGCAGCCAGCGCCGCTCGGCCGCCTCCTCGCCCGCCTCACGCGCGTGCCCCGCCATCTCCTCCGCCCAGGCGTCCGAAGCGTGCGGCTCGGGGACGTCGTCCCCGGCGACCAGCGGCGGCGGCTCGGGCGCGGGGCCGCTCGAGAGCGCCTCCAGCCCGGCCAGCGCCTGCGCGTGCAGCCTCGCCCGGTCCGCGGGCATCTGCAGGCGGTAAGCGACGTCGCGGAGAAGCGCGTGGCGGAAGACCCACGCAATGTCGGCGGAAGGCATGGCGGGGAAGGGTAACCCGCCGCCGCGCGGTCACGCGGCCGGTTTCTTCCGCGACAGCACGAAGCACACGACGCCCGCGGCAAGGCCGAGGAGTCCGGGGAACAGCAGCCCGACGCCGATCCCGATCGCCGTGCCGACCTCGCTGGAGTTCACGGCGCCGGCGGCGGCGGCGATGATGGCGAAGAGGCCGCCGAGCACGAGGAGGCAGCCGCAGCCGCCGCAGCCGAACGCGCCGAGCTTGAGCGCGGGGTTCGGGGCGGCCGGGGGTTGCGGCGTCGGGGCGGCGTCCATGCGCGGACGAACATCCGGCATTCCGGCCGGCGTGTCAACAGCGCGCTCGCCGTGCGGAGAACCGCCCTAAAGGTCTGCTGTTGTCGTTACCTCTTGATGCCGCTCGGGTTGCTCCTATAATCTCGCCCCTTCACATGAACGCCGACATCCTCAACATCATCGTCGTCGCCCTCTACTTCGCGGTGCTCGCGGTCCTCTCGCTCGCCGGCATCCACCGGTACGCCATGGTCTGGCTCTACTACCGGCACAAGGAAGAGACCCCGAAGCCGAAGATCTTCTTCAAGGAACTGCCGCCGGTCACCGTCCAGCTCCCGATCTTCAACGAGATGTACGTCGCGGAGCGCCTGATCGACGCCGTCTGCAGGCTCGACTACCCGAGGCACCTCCTCGAGATCCAGGTGCTCGACGACTCGACGGACGAAACCGTCGAAATCGCGCGGAAGAAGGTCGCCGAGAAGCGCGCGGAGGGCTTCGACATCCGGTTCATCCACCGCACCGACCGCACCGGCTACAAGGCCGGCGCCCTCGAGAACGGCCTCCGCCACACGAAGAACGAGTTCGTCGCCGTCTTCGACGCCGACTTCCTGCCCCGCGCCGACTTCCTCCAGCAGACCATCCATTTCTTCGCCAACCCCCACATCGGCATGGTCCAGGCGCGCTGGGAGCACATCAACCGCGACTGGTCCTGGCTCACGAAGATCCAGGCCATCATGCTCGACGCCCACTTCGTCCTCGAGCACACCGCCCGCAACCGCTCGGGCCGCTTCTTCAATTTCAACGGCACCGCCGGCATCTGGCGCAAGAAGGCGATCGAGGACGGCGGCGGCTGGCAGCACGACACGCTGACCGAGGACCTCGACCTCTCGTACCGCTCGCAGCTCAAGGGCTGGGAGTTCGTGTACCTGAAGGACCTGGCTTCCCCCTCCGAGCTGCCCGGCGACATCAACGCATTCAAGACCCAGCAGCACCGCTGGGCCAAGGGCGGCGTCCAGACCGCGCTCAAGCTGCTCCCGACCATCTGGTCGGCGAAGGTGCCGATGAAGGTCAAGATGGAGGCGACGCACCACCTCGGGAACTACGTCTCGTTCCTCGGGATGGTCCTCGTCTGCCTCCTCATCCTCCCTTCCATGATCGCCCGCCAGGAACTGGGCTGGCTCTCCGACCTCAAGTGGGCGGACGCCCTCGTCCTCATCGGCGCCTTCTGCTCCGTCCTCGTCTACTACGGCGCCTCCCAGATCGAGCTCGGCAAAGGCTGGGCGAAGCGCTTCCTGCTCTTCCCTCTCATGCTCGCCGTCGGCGTCGGGATGTGCCTGAACAACGCGAAGGCGGTGATGGAGGCGCTCCTCGGGCACCAGACGGGTTTCGTGCGGACCCCGAAGCACGGACTGGCGACGAAGGGCGGGTCGCTGACCGGGAAGAAGTACCGGTCGAAGTGGAATGTGCTGGCGGTCGTGGAGCTGATCTTCGGCGTGTACTTCACCGCGGTGTGCGCGTTCGCATGGCACTTCGAGATGTGGGGCGCGCTGCCGTTCCTCGCGCTGTTCCCGATCGGGTTCTTCTACGTGTCGGGGCTGAGCTTCCTGCAGGCGTTCGGGGCGAAGCCGAAGCCGGTGGCGGCGCTGGCGGCTGTAGCGGAGAAGCAGACGGCTGCCTAGCCGTATCCGCGCCATCCGTTTTCATCAGCGACCCAGGTCGTATCCGCCTTTCATCCATGAGATTCTCCGGGATGAACTGCGGATACGGCTTAGGGTCGCTGACGACAAGGGATGGCGCGGGTAGGGCAAAGGCAGGGTCCGCACCTTGTCTCCGGCGCGCCGCGCGGGGACAATGACCCCCTTGGACACGCCCGCCCCCGTCGTCTCCCTGCGCGGCCTCACCCGGGTCTACCGGATGGGCGACTCCCTGGTCACCGCCCTCGACCGTCTCGACCTCGACATCCCCCGCGGCGCGTTCTTCGGCATCGTCGGCCGGTCGGGCAGCGGCAAGTCGACCTTCCTCAACCTTCTG
>JADLHC010000286.1 GCA_020849035.1 Planctomycetia bacterium | reverse complement strand
TCGTCGAGGACGGCATGAGAAAACCACCGGTAAGCCGTGTGCGGGAAACCCGCACGCACGGTTTGAAAGGGGGACGCAGGAACCCGGACCGCTAAAGCGGCACCGCGCCTGCTTTCTACCAATGCCCTGGGCCATCTTCCTCCGCGGATCCAACGTCGGCGGCGCGCGCGTCTTCAGCCCCGCCGCGTTCGCGAAGACGCTCGGGCTCGAGAACCTCGGCGCCGCGGGGACGTTCGTGGCGCGGACCGGGGGTTCCGCGGCGGCGGTGCGTGACCGGATCGCGAAAGCGCTTCCGTTCGAAACGGAGGTCCTCGTCGTCGCCGCCGCGGAGATCGCGGACCTCGTCGCACGGGATCCGTTCCGCGGCCTCCCGAAGGTAGCGAAGCCGACCGTCACCGTTCTCGTGCGCGTCCCGAAATCGCTCCCGCGGTTCCCCGCCGACTTCCCCGCCGGCGCGGCGTGGGAGGTCCGGCTCTTCCCGCCCGTCGGGGGATTCGTCCCCGGCTGCTACCGCGTCCGCGATCGCATGCGGCACTACCCGAACGAAGTCGTCGAGAAACTCCTCGGCGTCCCCGCCACCACGCGCGGCTGGCCGACGATCCTGAAGGTTGCGGCACGCCTGCCGCTCGATTAGAACGCCACCATGCCGCCGAAACCCGTCCCCCTTCCTCCCCTCGACGAACTCACGCGCCGCTGCTCCTGGGACGTGGACGAGGCGCTCATCTGGACCGACCTCGCGGGGACGATGGCGTGGGCGAACCGGCGGGCGCAGTCGCTGTTCGGGTACGGCGAGGCGGAAATGCTGGGGAAGCCGGTGATGATGCTCTACAGCGCGTCGAATTCACCCGCGCTCTCGAAGGAGATCGTCGAAGCGACGTTCTCGGGCGGCTGGCGCGGCGACATCATGAACGTCTCGAAGGACGGGACGGAGTTCCCGTGCCAGATGACGACGACGCTGATCCGGGACGACAAAGGCGAGCCGGTCGCGATTGCCGGAGTGCTGGTGGACCTGCGGCGGATCTGGGGAAAGTCGCCCGAGGAGGACGGCGAGGCGGCCGCGGGGCGGATGCTGATGCGGCTGATCATGGGCGCGGAGGGGGACGGCGCGGCGCTGGCGATCGCGGGCGGGCTGGGGATGGACGTGGTGGGGCTGTTCAACCTCGACGGAAAGCTGGCGGGGTACGCGGGGGACCCGTTCCTGAAGGACGAGCTGGCGCGGCGGCCGTTCCCGCAGGTCGAGGCGACGCTGCTGAAGGAGCTCGGGGCGAAGAGCGCGCTGCAGGGGGTGGGGGAGGTGGGGAGCGTGATCGCGCTGAGCTTCGAGAAGAAGGAGATCGGGGAGGACGTGAAGGGGGTGTTCCGGGCGATGCTGAAGATTCTGCGTGTGGACCGATCGTTCTAAAGTCTCACGGTTGTGCGACTTGCGGCGAAGAAGCGCGAAAAATGTCCGGGGGCAGATTGACTTCGGCGGACCCATGTCCTATGATTGTGAGTGAACGCTCACTCGCGAAGAGGACACCATGATCATCGACGAATCCAAACAGGACACCAAGCTCCCCGCCATCATGACCGCCGCCGTCCGCCTCTTCGTCGAAAACGGCGTCGCTTCCACCACCATCCGCGACATCGCCAAGGCCGCCAAGGTCGCCGAGGGCACCCTCTACCGCCACTACGACTCCAAGGAAGAACTCGCCCGCGACATCCTCCAGAAGAACCTCGCCACCTTCTCCGAGTTCCTCGACCGCAAGGCCCGCGAAAAGTCCGGCCTCGCCGGGCGCCTCGAGGGCGTCGCGACGGCGTTCGCGGAGGCCTACGAGGACAACCAGGACGTTGCGCGCTTCATCCTGTTCTCGCACGCCGCGGAGATGGAGCGGCTGCCGAAGGGGATGCGCCTGCCGCGGCACGTCATCGTGGACCTGCTGAAGGAGGCCGTGACCGCGAAGGAGCTGCCGGCATCGGCAGACGTGGACCTGCTGCAGGCGATGGTGATCGGGGCGTGTTCGCGGCTGCTGCTGGCGAAGGCGTACGGGGAGGTGAAGGGCGACCTGCGCGAGAAGGCGGCGGAGGTCGGGCGTCGGCTGGCGAAGCTGGTGGAGGCGAAGTGAGATGAAGACCACGGACATTCGGGGGCGCGGTGGCGTTTCGGGCGGTGCGGGGGCGATTTTTTCGCCCGCTGAGCGAGTGAATGTTCACTCACTTGAGACGGACCGCCCGGCCACCCCGCTCTCCCACGAATACCCCAACGCGGCCGTCGGCTGGACCGGCATCGCCGTCGGCCTCGTCGCCGCCCTCTGGATCGGTACCTGGGCGTTCGCCGGGCCGATGCCCGCCCCCGCGGGCTTCGAGTCCTACGACGCCCTCCCCCGCCGACTGCTGCGCCTCGCGCACATCGCCGCCGTCGCGATCGGCGTCCTCAACGTCCTGCTCGGGCGCGAGCTTCCCTCGCTCGCCCTTCCCCCAAGGTGGAAAACCGCCTGCTCCCGGCTCGCGATCGCCGCGTGGCCGGGGCTCGCGCTCGTCCTCGCCGTCGCCGCGTTCGTGCCGGCCGTGAAGTACGCGCTGCCGGCGGGCGCGATGGCGCTCACGACGTCCATGACCATCGCCGCGGCTGGCGCCTGGCGCGCCGCCGCGCAAAGGAGGCTTCCATGAAGATCGCCCTGATCGCCGTTTCGGGAGTGCGGGTGCGCAACACACTGCTGGACGTGCACAACGTGACGCTGCCGGGGTTCGTGCACCGGGGGAAGACGATCGCGAGCCTGCCGTCGCTGGGGCTGCTGACGATCGCGGGGACGACGCCGTCGGGACACGACCTCCGCTACTTCGACATGCCGGAGCTGGACGAAACCGCGCTCGACGCGGAGCGGTTCGATCTCGCCGCGATCAGCGCGCTGACCGCGAAAGTGGACGTGGCGTACGCGATCGCCGACGCGCTGCGCCGGCGCGGCACGAAGGTCGTGATCGGGGGCCTGCACGCCAAGATGCTGCCGAGCGAGGTGGCGCGGCACGCCGACGCCGTCGCCGTCGGCGAAGGCGAGGACCTCTGGCCGCGCATCGTGGACGACGCCGCCCGCGGCGCGCTCAAGCGCTTCTACGCCGAGGACCGCCCCGGCACCTACGACCTCGCGCGGTCGCCCCTCCCCCGCTTCGACCTCCTCGACATGGCGCGCTACAACCGGATCACGGTGCAGACGTCGCGCGGCTGCCCGCACGACTGCGAGTTCTGCGCGGCGTCGAAGCTGTTCGGGCGGTACCGCCGCAAGCCGGTGGAGCTGGTGCTGCGGGACGTGGACGCGATCCGGGCGCGGTGGCCGCGGCCGATGCTGGAGTTCGCGGACGACAACACGTTCGCGGACCCGGCGTGGGGCAAGGCGCTGCTGCGCGGGCTCGCCGGCCGCGGCGTGCGGTGGTTCACGGAGACCGACTCGTCGGTCGCGAAGGACCCTGGGTTGCTCGACCTGCTCGCCCCGGCCGGCTGCCGCCAGCTCCTCATCGGCTTCGAATCCCCGCGGGCGTCGTCGCTCAAGGGCCTCGACGCGCGCAACTGGAAGCTGCGCCAGCTCGACGGCTACCTCCGGACGATCGAGGCCGTCCAGTCCCGCGGCGTCAGCGTGAACGGGACGTTCATCGTCGGAGTGGATGCCGACACCCCGGACGTCTTCGAGGACATCGAGCGGTTCGTGCGCGAGAGCGGGCTGGCGGAAGTCCAGGTCACCGCGCTCACGCCCTTCCCCGGCACCCGCCTCCACGCCCGCCTCGCCGCCGAGGGCCGCCTCATCACCCGCCGCTACTGGGACCGCTGCACGCTCTTCGACGCCACCTTCCACCCGAAGAACATGACCCTCGAGCAGCTCGAGCACGGCATGAACTGGCTCTTCGGCAAGCTCTACGGCGACGCGGCGGTCGCGGAGCGGAAGCGGCGGTTCCTGGCGATGGTGCGGGCGAGGAGGGCGGGATAGACCCATGACGCAGATCTGGTGGCTCGGTCTCGTGCTCGCGATCCTCAGCCTCGCGGCGGTCGCCCAGCCGTTTGCATTGCCGATCCTCGCGGCCCGGCGAGGGAGCCCGCGATTCATCTGGTGGTACATCGCGGGAGTCACCCCGGTCCTGGCGGGTTGCATGGTCGTCGGGGCAGGACTCCAGTTCGGTTTCGAAACAGTCCTGCACCCATCCACGGCCGTGGATGCGACGTGTCCCGATTACGACCTGGTCCGGGGCCTCGCGCTGCTCGGGATCGTCGCGCTTGTCCTGATCCTGTCTCCCAGCTTCGTGTTCGCGTGGTGCGCCGCACACCGTCCGCCGCCATCGAAGGGTGCTCCTCGCCTGAGCACGATGCGTACGTGGTCCACGCCCCGGGCAAACGGCGCCCGTAGCCTCGTCAGAAGAATCGGAGCCCCGTCATGAACTCAACTCTCCAGGGCGGCCCGCATCGCCCGCCCTCTCCGCGGGAACTCGCCTGGCTCGCCGACGAAATCCCCGCCTGGACCCGCGAGGGTCTCCTTACCGAGGACCAGGCCCGCCGCATCCGCGCCCGGTACGACTTCGCGGAGGTCGAACTCGACCGGCACGCGGGACCCGGAAAGCTCGTGCAGGCGCTCTCGATCCTCGGCGCGCTCCTCGTCGGCGCCGGCATCCTCACGTGGATCGCCGCGAACTGGGACGGCATGAGCGACGCGCTGCGGCTCGGCCTCATCTTCACGTCCGTCGTCGGCCTCCAGTGGGGCGGCTACGAGCTGGCCTTCCGCCGCGCGAACCACCCGCACGTCGGCCAGGCCCTTCTCCTCATCGGCAACCTCGCGTACGGCGCCGGCATCTTCCTCGTCGCCCAGATCTTCCACCTCTCCGGGCACTGGCCCAACGCGTTCCTCGCATGGGGCCTGGGCTCGCTCGCCGTGGCCGTCGCCGTCGAAGCGGTCCCCGTGTTCGCCGTCGCCGCGGCCGCGCTGTCCGTCTGGGGCATCGGCGAAGCGGCCGAGTTTCACGCGACCGGCGCGTGGAGTCTCGCCGCGCTCGGCGCGCTGTTCGGCGCGGCGTACTGGCGGCGGTCAAAGAGCCACCTCGCCGTGGCCGTCCTCGCTCTCGCCGCGTGGATCGCCGCCGTTCCCGGGACGTGGTCGCGCTCCGAGGAACTCCTTCCCACCGCGTGGCTCGCGGGCTCCGGCGCGCTCGTCGCCGCCGGCGTCCTCCACCGCTCCCTCGGCCGCCCCGACCTCCAGGGCCCCTGGCGCCTCGCCGGCCTCGGTGGCGGCATGTTCGCCGTCTTCCTGCTCAGCATCCGCCCGCTCGCCCACGAATTCGCCTGGAGCGAAGGAAATCGCCCGGCCATCGGCGCCGTCTGGGCCCTCCTCGCCGTCGCCGCCGCCGCTTCCGCGTGGGCCCTTGTGGTCGCCACCGAACGCCTCGCACGCTTCGAAGCCTGGGCCGCCCTCGCCGCCACCGGCCTCGGCGCGACCTGGCTCGCCATCGGCACCCGCGGCGCCGAAGTCCCCATCGCCCTCCTCTTTAACATTGCCCTCTTCTCGGGAAGCGCCGGCCTCGTCGCCCTCGGCCTCCACGACCGCCGCCCGTCCCTCGCCTACTCCGGCCTTGCCTGGTTCGCAATCGGCCTGTTCGCCCTCTACGTCGACTTCGGCTGGGACCGCCTCGATCGCTCGCTCTTCTTCACGGTCGGCGGCCTCCTGCTCCTCGCCGGCGGCTGGGTGCTCGAGCGCCAGCGCCGGCGGATCGCAGCCACGCTCAAGGAGGCCCGCACATGAAACGCCCCCTCTTCTTCGCCGCCGCCGTCGCCGCGCAGGTCGCGGTGCTCGCTTCCATGACACTGTCGCACTCCTCCGCGATCCGCGACGGGACGCGCGTCACACTGCGCGTCGTCCCCGTCGACCCGGAGGACCTGTTCCGTGGGCAGTACGTCCGGCTCGGTTACGACCTGTCGCGGCTCGACCTCACGACGATGTGGGAAGGGCCGCGGCCGGTCGAGGGGGGCGCGATCTGGGTGCGGCTCGAGCCGCGCGGCGCGGAGTGGGTGGCCGCGGGCGCCCGCTCGACGCGAGGCGAACCGAAACCCGGCGCGGTCTGGATGCGCGGCGAGTGCGAGCGCCTCTACGGCAACTCCGCCGTGACGCGCTTCGGCATCGAGCAGTTCTTCGTGCGCGAGGGCCGCGGGCGGGAGATTGAGCGTGCGGTGCGGGAGCACGACGTGTTCGCGGAGATCTCCGTTTCGGAGGACGGGACGGCCGTGCTGGCGGCGCTGATCGTGAACGGGGTTCGAATGGAGTGACGGGAGCCTTCAGGTCCCCCGCCGAACCGGTTGTCCGGCCGGGGGTCGTCGGGAACCGCACGCTGGCCAGTCTTTCGTCGCGGCCCCCAACGACCCCCGGTATCTTCTGGTTCCCATGGCCACGACTCCCGAGGAAGACGACGAACACCCCGTAGAGCCGGCGCGCTCGGCCGAGGAAGTGCGCACGCGGCACGCCTCGAACCGTGAGGCGTGGAACGAAGCGGCGGGGTCCTACCGCCGCCGGCTCGACCAGGACATTGCCGCGTTGCGCGCCGGCAAGAGCACCCTGCGCCCGCAGGAACGGGCCAACCTCGGCGACCTCCGGGCGTGGTGCCGCCGCGCGATACACCTTCAATGCGCCTCGGGACAGGACACGCTCTCGCTCTGGCTCGAAGGGGCGGCCGAGGTCGTGGGGATCGACATCAGCGACGTTCACATAGAAAACGCCTGCCGGAAAGGCGAAGCGCTCGGCGCGCCGGCGACGTGGTATCGGTGCGACGTGCTGGAGGCGCCGGCCGCGCTCGACGGCACCGCGGATCTGGTCTACACAGGAGGCGGCGCGATCAACTGGATCCAGGATCTCGACTCCTGGGCCCGGACCGTCGGGCGGCTCCTCAAGCCCGGCGGCGTCCTGCACCTTCTGGACGACCATCCCTTCCTGTGCGTGTTCGAGGCCGATGACGGCAACCTCGTCCTGAGGGACTCCAGTTACCTTGACGCCGCCGTCGCCTCGAAAGGATGGCCGGCGTCCTACATCCCCGAGCTTTCCGGCGACACGCACGGCCAGTCGTGGAAATACGAGCAGCAATGGCCGATCTCCGCGGTGGTCATGGCCGTCCAGCGCGCGGGCCTCATCCTCGATTTCCTCGGCGAACATCGGGAGGGCTACTGGGACATCTTCCCGGGAGTCCCGAAGTCGGTCCTTCGCAATCTCCCGCTGACCTTTTCGCTCATGGCGCGCAAGCCGGCCGCAAAATGAAACCGGCCGGGCTCATCGCCCGGCCGCTGAGTTCATCCACGAACCACCAACCACGAACTACCGACTTCCCTACGGATGCAGCTCGATGTCCCAGTACCGCTCGCTCACGAACCGCTCCCACGACGCCTTCCGCGCGCCGAGCCTGAGCGAGATGAACGGCGTCCACGGCGGCCGGATCGGCGCCTTCTTCAGCTGCATCGCGGCCTCCACCGGCGTCCGGTTCGCCTTCTTCCGGTTGCACTCCACGCACGCCAGCACGCAGTTCTCCCACGACGACTTCCCGCCCCGCGCCCGGGGCAGGATGTGGTCGATCGTCAGCTCCTCCGACCCGGGCTGGCGGCTGCAGTACTGGCACGTGAAGTGGTCGCGCTTGTAGAGGTTGCGCCGCGAGAACACGACCTCCTTTTTCGGCACCTCGTTGTAGAGGGCGAGGATGATGATCTCGGGGACGCGGATGCGGATGTTGACCGTGTGGATGCACGGCTCGTCCTTGGCGACGGCGAGGTCGCTCCAGGTGGCGAAGTCGTAGGTCTCGTACGAATCCGGGGCGATCGCGCGGGCCATGCCGCGGTACATCCAGACGAGGGCCTTGCGCACGGTGGTCGTGTCGATGGCGACCCACGAGCGGTTGAGGACCAGCGTCCGGCTGTCGAGTGCGGCGTTCATCGGGTTGGCCCTGGGACTCCCCTGGATGGAGGCTGAAATAATAACGCTGGGACGGCCCTGTTTCTATCGGGGAAGGGCGATCCGGGTTTGGAGAATTCTGCCGCGGGGTGCGGAAAGAGGGTAGGCGAATGTTAGAGAAGGGGGCGGCGCCGAGGGGGCGGGCCTTGCGCGCCCCAAAGTCCGCCGATAGAATTCCCGCCCGACCGTGGGGAGTAGTGTAACGGTAGCACTGCAGACTCTGGATCTGCCTGTCAAGGTTCGAATCCTTGCTCCCCAATTCAGAAGAGCCGGAACGCAAAACGCGAGGTGGCATGAAAGGCCGCGCCACCTCGCGTTTTGCGTTCCGGCTCTTCTGAATTGGGAGGGGCGGCCCGCTCCGGCTTCGCCGTCGCGGGCCGGGGGAACGGGGGCTTGCGGGAGAAGACGATGGCATTCAGCTATCCGAAGGCGGGCGAGGTTCCGGCGGCGCAATTCCAGCCCGAGTACGCGGGGTCGCTGAACCACCTCGTGGACGGGGAGGTGAGGGCCTGGGGCGGGAAGGCGGAGCCGGTGGAGAGCTGCGTGATGCTGCGCCCCGAGGGCGGCGGCGCGCCGGCGCGGCACCGGATCGGGCGGCTGCCGCAGATGGACGAGGCGGCCTCGCTGGCGGCGCTGGACGCGGCGGTGCGGGCCTGGGACCGCGGGCGCGGCCGGTGGCCGACGATGCCGGTGAAGGGCCGCATTGACGCGGTGCGTCAATTCGCGAAGCGGATGGTCGAGAAGCGCGCCGAGTGCGTCCGGCTGCTCATGTGGGAGATCGGCAAGACGCTCAAGGACTCCGAGAAGGAGTTCGACCGCACCGTCGAGTACATCGAGGGGACCGTCCAGGCGCTCAAGGAGCTCGACCGCACCGGGAACCGCTTCTCCATCGACGGCGGCATCGCCGCGATGATCCGCCGCTCGCCGCTCGGAGTGACGCTGTGCCTCGGGCCGTTCAACTACCCGCTGAACGAGACGTTCACGACGCTCATCCCCGCGATCATCATGGGGAACCCGGTGGTGATGAAGCTGCCGCGGTACGGGGCGCTGTGCACGCTGCCGCTGCTCGAGGCGTTCCGCGACTGCTTCCCGCGCGGCGTGGTGAACACCGTGAGCGGCGACGGGCCGACGACGGCGGGGACGGTCCAGAGGACGGGGAAGGTGGACGTGCTGGCGTTCATCGGGTCGTCGCGGGCGGCGGACATCCTGAAGCACGGGCACCCGGCGCCGCACCGGCTGCGGAGCGTGCTGGGGCTGGGGGCGAAGAACCCGGCGTTCGTGATGCCGGACGCGGACCTCGACCTCGCGGCGGCGGAGGGGCTCGTCGGCGCGCTGTCGTTCAACGGGCAGCGCTGCACCGCGCTCAAGCACTTCCTCGTGCACCGCTCGATAGCGGACGCGTTCGTGGCGAAGCTCGCGGCGGGGGTGTCGGCGCTGAAGGTGGCGCTGCCGTGGGAGGACGGGGCGAAGATCACGCCGCTTCCGGAGCACGGGAAGGCGGAGAAGCTGTGGGGGTACGTGGAGGACGCGGTGAAGAACGGGGCGAAGGTCGTGAACCCCGGTGGCGGCGAGCGCGAGGGGACGTGGTTCCGGCCGGCGGTGGTGTTCCCGGTGGTGAAGGGGGCGCAGCTCTGGTCGACGGAGCAGTTCGGGCCGGTGGTGCCGGTGTCGGTGTACGACCGGGACGAGGAGCTGTTCGACTACGTGGTGGAGTCGCCGTACGGGCAGCAGGCGTCGATCTTCGGGCGCGACGCGAAGAAGGTCGGGCCGCTGGTGGACGTGCTGGTGAACCAGCTGTGCCGGGTGAACCTGAACGCGCAGTGCCAGCGGGGGCCGGACTCGTTCCCCTTCACGGGGCGGAAGGACTCGGCGGAGGGGACGCTCTCGATCTCGGACGCGCTGAGGGTGTTCTCGATCCGCGCGATGGTGGCGGTGAAGGAGGGCGGGGAGCAGATCGTGAGCGACATGCTGATGCAGCGGACGTCGAACTTCGTGCGCACGGATTTCCTGTTCTAGGACGGAATTCCGCTGGGACGGCGGTGAGCAGCGGCGTCTCTCACCGGGAGCCTGACGTCCCGGCGGCGCGCGCCCTTCTCCCGAACCCCCGCGGGTGGCGGCGCGGCCGCCGGGGCTCCCCTACTCGACGGCCTCGCGCGGGACGGTGCGGGCGTCGAGCGCCGGCGTAAGGGCGTTGGCGAGGAGGACGGCGAGCGCAGCGGCGTCGGGGTACGGCGTGTAGAGGCGCGCGAGGACCGTCGCGGCCCCCGCGATCGCGGCGGCGGCCATGCGGCCGCGCGGCGTGAACGCTCCCGTCACCGGGTCGGTGAGCATGAAGAAGCCGGCGAGGAGCGCGCCGCCGGAGAGCAGGTGGAGAAGGGCGTTGTGGGCGAGCCACGGGGCGTGGCCCTCGATGCGGTCGCCGGCGGGGAGGAAGAGCGCGGCGAGGGCGACGGCGCCGAAGTAGACGAGCGGGACGCGGCCGTCGATGCAGCGGACGGCGACGAGGAAGAGCCCGCCGGCGAGGACGGCGAGGGGAGCGGCCTCGGCGAGCGAACCGGCGTGGTGGCCGAGGACGAGGTCCGCAAGCGGGGTGAGGGCGGAGTCGACCTCCTTCGACAGCGGGCTCGCGGCGGTGACGCCGTCCGCGGCCGGCCAGCGGGGCGCGAACAGGAGCCCGGGCACGAGGCCCATGAGGAGGGCGCGCGCCAGGGCGGCGGAATTGAAGAGGGAGTTGCCGGGGCCGCCGCCGAGGTGTTTCCCCAGGGCGACGGCGAGGGCGGCGCCGAGCGCGGAGAGCCACCACGCGCCGGACGCCGGCATCGTGAGGGCGAGGATCGCACCCGTGACGAGCGCGCTCTCGTGCGGCGCCGCTCGGCGGACGAACGCGGCCTGCGCGATCCACGCGGCCGCGAGGGCGCTTCCCAGCGCCGCCGCCGCCGGTGTGCCGCCGCGCCAGACGGCCGCGGCGGAGACGGGGACGAGCGCGAGGAGGACCTGCGCCATGAGGACGCGGGTGGTGCGGCCGCTGTGGACGAGGGGGCCGGGGGTCACAGGTAGGCCACCGGGAGGAGCGCGTAGTAGAGGACGCCGGCGGCGAAAAGGCGGATGGGGGCGCCGCGGAGGGGCGGGGAGACTTCGTCGAAGCGGGGTTCCATGGAGTGGAGGAGGGCGCTGACGGCGAGGAAGGCGGCGGCGGAGCGGGCGGCGTCGGCCCAGCCGGCGTAGTGGCCGGCGGCGAGGAGGAGGGCGGCGGGGGCGAAGCGGGGGGCGAGGGCGAGGGCGGCGAGGGCGGCGGCGGGTTCGGCGAAGGCGCCGAGGGGGCGGGCGGCGAGGGCGAGGAGGGGCGCGGCGGCGCTGAGCCACCAGGCGGCGGGGCGGCGCAGGAACATCCCTGCGGCCGCGGCGAGGAGGACGGCGTCCCAGGCTTTCATGGTGCGGGCTCCTCGCCGGTGGAGAGGAAGATGGCGGCGAGTGCGGCGGCGATGAGAAGCGCGCCGGCGGTGTGGACGGGGACGGCGAAGGGGGCGAAACGCGCGGCGGCGCCGAGGGCGGCGCCGAGGGCGGCCGCGCCGGCGTGGGCACGGCCGCCTGCGAGCAGCGCGCCGCCGGCGGCGAGCGGGGCGAGGGGGACACCGGGGACGGCGGCGGCGGCGAGCCAGGCGACGGCGACCCAGCGCGACGCGCGGCCGGCGGCGAGCGCGGCGCCGAGGCCGAGCGCGGCGGCCCAGGCGAACGCGGCGGCCGGCGGCGCTTCCCAGAGAGCCGGCACGAGTCCCGCGAGCAGCCAGGCGGCGCGGTAGCGCGGCATCATCGGGGGGCCTCCGAGGACCACCAGCGGAGGCGCTCGTGGACGGCGTCGATGAGGATGCGCGAGGAGACGCTGGCGCCGGTGACGGAGTCGACGACGCACGGGGGGCGTGCGGGGCGGCCGCGGAAGGCGGCGAGGAAGGACGGCGTCTGGAGGACGCGGCCGTCGTGGCCCTCGACCGAGTGAAGGAGGAGGACCTCGGAGATGGCGTCGCCGTCGAGGACGACGGCGCCGCGCACGGGGCCCTGGACGCCGGGGCGCTCGAAGAAGAGGACGGCGCGGCGGCCGGCGCGGA
>JADLHC010000285.1 GCA_020849035.1 Planctomycetia bacterium | reverse complement strand
TCGACGTGATGGTGCTCCCGCGCGACCCGAAGCAGGCCGGCGCCAACGTCGTCCGCGTGGGTCTCCTGCTCGAGTGGCGCAAGGACGGGAAGGACTGGAAGGTCGTGAAGTACTCCCTCCGGTAGCGCCTACCGCCCCAGCCGCCACTTCTTGATCATCCGGTCGCAGTGCGACCACTCCTCGTCCACGCGCCGCGTCCCGTTCTCCGGGGTGATGCACCACTCGTGCGTCGGATAGCTCTTCCGGAGCTTCTCGTACATCTTCTTCGCCTCGTAGTAGTCCTTCATCACCGCGCACGTCTCCGCCAGCAGCCGCTGCGGCTCGCCGGTCCGCACGAACTCGTCCCGGCGCCACTCCTCGATCGACACCAGCCAGCGCGCCACGACGCGCTGGTCCACAAGCAGGTGCATCCTCTGGTCGTGCAGCTTCAGCAGATCGCCCGCCTTCGTCGCGTCGGGCTTCGTCGCCATCGCCAGCCGCAGCTCGTCCGCCCGCACGAGCGTGTCCACGAGGTTCTTCCACATCTCGTCCGCCGCCTTGATCCAGCGGCTGTGCGATTCGTCCGGCTTCTGGTTCCTCGCCTTGAAGGCGTGCGCCCGGTACTCGCCCTCGTTGCCCCTCATCGCCGCGTTCAGCGCCAGGAACAGCTCCGCACGCCAGATGTCCTCCGTGTCCGACGGCTTCGCGTCCAGCGCGCGCTTCAGCAGCTCGTCCGATTGGTCGAACAGCTGCATCCCCGAGTAGACCTCGCCCATGCCCTGCCACTCGCGCGCCTTGTTCATCGACGCCACGATCCGGTCCGCCGCGTCGTCCGCCGCCTTCCGCTCGTCCCTCTCCATCGAGTACAGCCGCGACGCCAGCGGGTCCGACGGCACCCGCGACCGCTCCTCCCGGTCCGCACGGTCCGCCATCGCCTTCGAGGCCGCCGACAGAAGCGGATCCCGGTGCGCGGCGACCATGGCGGAGAAACGGGCGCATCGCCAGGACGAGGCGCGGATCAGCATCAGCGACAGGCCCAGCGCTTCCCGCGCCGAGACCGGCCACCCCGCGTAGGCAAGCCGGAAGGCCTCAGGCGCCGTAATCTTCGCCCACGCCACCTCCGAGCCGTCCTCCAGCTTCAGCCCCGTCTCCGACGACGATACGATCGTCGACCCTCGGAACTTCCTCGACTGCATCCCGGAATCGTCCCGGTCGTTTCCGTTCGCGTGCGACTTCAGCGCCCTGCGCACCGCCTCCTGCAGCTCCGCGTCCTCCGCGGCGGCCGCCAGCCTCGCCTTCGCGTCCGCGGCCTGCACCTTCTCCCTCGTCTCCCGGAGCACCGTTGCTGCCTCGGAGAAGCGCCAGACCACTTCCATCTCCACGCCCTGAGCGAGCGCCTCCGCCTCGAGCTGCGCGTCGGTCTTCACCGGCGTCGGCGGCGTCACGACCGCGGACAGCTCCGCCACCTTCTTCTGCGTGTCCGCAATCCGCATTTCGATCCCCTCGATCCCGTACCGGCCCTTCATCTCCCCGAGCAGCTTCCGTGCCCCCTCCCAGTCCTTCGCCTGCACGAGGTCGTTGAGCTGGCCGGAGGCGATGGCCTCGAAGTGTTCCCAGGCGGTCTTGGAGACGCGGTCGTGCTCGGCCTGGGAGAGCTCGTCCCAGCCGCTGTCGCGGAACTTGCGCGTGAAGACGCCGAGCTCGAGGAGTGCCTCTGCGAAGTGAGCGGCGCGGACGTGCCTGTCGGCGGTTTCCCGCGCGGTGTTCCACTCGGCCTTCGCCTCGTTGGCCGCGGCCATGCGCGCCCGGACGTCCCGTGCCCCAAGGAAGGCGTCCGCCGCGGCTCGCGTACCGTCGTAGTCGCGCGCGACCTGCTCGTACCGCTCGGCGGCCGGCACGAGGTCGACGACGTTCAGCGTCCCCTGGAATTTCTCGCCGCACTCCTCTTCGAACGCCTGCGCCCCCTTGTAGGCGTCCTCGGCCGCCATCTCGCGGATCGTCCCCCGGAGCCGCGCGATCTCGATCCGTGCCGAGGCCGCGGCCGGGGTCGCCGGGTACTTTTCCACCAGGTTCTCGTAGCGCATCGCCGCTGCGTTCGCCCAGTCCCTCGTCGGCTTCTCCGGCCGCGTCTCCGAGACCCACTTCGCAATCTCCAGCTGCATCTCGTTCGCCAGGTCCTGGTCCGTCGGGGGCCGCGGTACCGAGGGGTCCTCCGGCCTGGCCCCCGTGGAGCCGTTCGAGGAACTCCCCGGGTCCTTCGGGGCCCTGCCCTTCAGGAACTGCCAGCCCAGCAGGCCCACGGCGGAGGCGAGGAGGAGGGATGCGACGGCGAGCCAGGCGACGGTGGCGGTGGCGCGGTGCTCCGGGGGGGCCGCCGCCGCGGTCGCGGGAGTCCGCAGGGAGGCGGAGGAGCCGAAGGTCGAACCGCCGGAGGCTTCGCGCCTCGTCGTGTTGCCGGACGGAACCAGCGCGCCCTCCAGGTCCGGCAGGATCGCCTCGATTCTCCCGCGGACCTCCTCCGCGCTCTGCGGGCGCTCCGCGGGATTCCGCTCCAGCAGCTGCATCACGAGGTCGTTCACCGCGGGTGGCAGGCCCTTCACCGCCTCCGTCAGCGGAACAGGCTTCTCCTTCACCTTCCGGACGAGGATCTCCTTCAGCGTCTGCCCCACGAACGGCGGTCGGCCTGCGAGCATGCGGTACATCGACGCGCCGAGCGCGTAGAGGTCGGTGCGGTGGTCGAGCTTGCCGCGCGTGACCTGTTCCGGGGCGCAGAAGTGCGGGGTCCCCATGACGCCGACCTCGTCGTCGACCTCCGACTTGCCGACGTGGAACGCCAGCCCCAGGTCGCCGATCTTCACGATCCCGGTCTCGCCGATCATGAGGTTCTCGGGCTTGATGTCGCGGTGGACGATCCCCTTGCGCTGCGCGTAGGCGAGCCCTGCCGCCGCGTCCATCGCGATCCTCAGGGCTCGCGCGGGCGGAAGCCGGCCCTCGCGCACGAGCAGCTCGTGGACGCTTCCGTTGGGCATCAGCTCCATCGAGAAGTAGTGCAGCCCGCCCTCCACGCCGACGTCGTGGATCTGCACGATGTTCGGGTGATTGAACGCCGCCGCCGTGCGCGCCTCCGCGATGAACAGGTTCCGGAACATCTCTTCCTGGATCAGGTCCGGCGACAGCACCTTGAGGGCGACTTCGCGGTTCAGTGCGATCTGGTTGGCCTTGTACACGGTTCCCATGCCGCCGCGGCCGAGGCGTTCGATGATCCTGTAGCCGCCGACGCGCATGCCGATGAGTCCGCCCTGGTCCTTGCCCTCGCGCTCGTCGAGGAAGGAGATCAGGATTTCGCCCGTCTGCAGGCGGTCGCCGACCTGGAGCTTCGCGGGCGCGGCGAGGCGGCGGCCGTTCAGGTACGTCCCGTTCCGGCTCGCCAGGTCGCGCACCGACCACGCGCCGCTCTGCGACACCAGCTCCGCGTGCTTCCGCGAGACGTTCGAGTCGTTCAGGACGAACGCGCACGCAGGGTCGCGCCCGATGTGGAACGGGCCGCTGCCCGACAGAACCATGGCCTGGCCCTTGTTGGGGCCCTTTTCGACGAGAAGCTGCGGCAAGCGCGGTGCCCGAAAGGGGAGGGCGGCATTTTACAGCAGGGACGCCGCTTGTTCCCCCGCGAGCGTCATTTCTCCCGCCCCTCCGCCCCCACCGCTTTCCGCAGCACCCCCCGGATCAGCGCTTTCATCCCGGGCTCCGCCGCCTGCGCCGTTGCGATGATGTGCTCGATGTTCACCGGCTCCAGCACGTCCGGGAAGCACTGGTCCGTGATCACCGAAAGACCCAGCACGCGGAAGCCGCAGTGCACCGCGACGATCACCTCGGGCACCGTCGACATCCCCACGCAGTCCGCGCCGATCTGCCGCAGGAACCGGTACTCCGCCCGCGTCTCCAGGCACGGACCCGTCAGCGCCACGTACACCCCCCTCCGCGCCCGGATCCCGAAATGCACCGCCGCATGCTCCGCCATCTCCAGCAGCTCCGGGTCGTACGGACGGCACATGTCCGGGAACCTCGTCCCCAGCCGCTCGTCGTTCGGCCCCACCAGCGGGTTCACCCCCATCAGGTTGATGTGGTCGTCCAGGATCACGATGTCGCCCTTGTGCATCATCGGGTTCATCCCGCCCGCCGCGTTCGACACCACGAGAATCTCCGCCCCCAGCGCACGCATGACGCGGACGGGAAGCGTGATCTGGTCCATGGACCAGCCCTCGTAGAAGTGAAAGCGCCCCTCCATCGCGACCACGGGGATCCCGTCGAGCTGGCCGAACACCAGCTCGCCCTTGTGGGATTGCGCCGTGGACTTCACGAATCCCGGGATCTCGCCGTACGGGATCGCCGACCGCTTCGAGATCTCCTCCGCAAGGCTGCCGAGCCCCGTGCCCAGGATGATCGCGGCCTTCGGCGACTCCTTGATCCGCGACTTGAGCCAGTTCACCGGCTCCATCACCTGTTCGTACGTGTGCATTCCAGCCTCCGAGTGGGCCCGCCTGGTGTTGAGTCCGCCTCGATTCCATGGGTCTCGGCCCCCGGCACCAACCCATCGAACCAGGCGTTCGAACCGCTAGACCGCCGCCCCAAGCCGCTTCGCCGCCTCAACCGCGTCAAGGGGAACCCAGACCTGCTTGTCCTGCGACGTCTCTCCTGACAGCATGCGAAGCGAAGACGGGGCGAGCCCGAGCGCTTTCGCCACGACTTCCATCACGGCGCGGTTCGCCTTCCCCTTCTCCGGGGCCGCATTGACCGCCACCCGCAGCGCCCCGGCATGCACGCCCGCCACGCCCGTCTGCCCGGCGCGCGCCTTCACCCGCAGGCGGATCACCGCGCCGCCGTCGCTCGCCCGCACCTCCGGGACCGCCCCGCCCGTTCGCGCCATGCGAAGCCTACTTCCTCAGCTTGTCCTTGCACTCGTCCTGCAGCCCATCCACGGTCGGGCGGTGCTCGGCGTAATACTTCGTCCAGTTCAGCCGCGTCGCCAGCTCGTTCAGGTCGTCCAGGGCCCGCTGCCACGCCCCCCGCGACATTTCCACCCGCGCCTGCTCGAGCCGGTCCTGCGCCTCCTGCTCCCCCTGAGACGCCTTCGCCCACTCCAGCCGCTTGCGCAGCGCCTCCACCTCCGCCTTCTTCGCCGCCCCGCCCGCCTTCTCCGCCGACGCCATGTCCGCTTCCGCTTCCTTCAGGAGGCCCATCGCGAGGTCCGCGCACACCAGCCCCCGCGCGTCCTCCCAGTCGTGGTCCCACGTCCGCATCACCTGCCTGTACTCGCGCGGCGTCACGTCCTTCCACCCGATCGAAACCGTCGCCCCGTGCTCCGATTCCTTGAACGAGATGCTCTCCGGCGTCGCCTTCGTCAGCTCCCCGTGCAGGTGGATCTTCTCGAACGACACCTCCGCCCGCGCGCGCAGGGTCCCGTCCCCCGCGCGCTTGAGGAAGCTCACGTGCAGCGCCGCGGCGGCGCGGTACTGGGCCGCCAGCGCCGTCGCCTCGCCGGCCAGATCCTCGTCCTTCAATGAGGAGAATGCGGACTCCAGCGTCGCCGCGGCCGCCTGAAAACCGAAACGCGCCCTCGAGGCGTCGACGGCCCGCACCCGCGCCTCGCGCAGTGCAGCCTCCTGCTTCTCGCGCAGCTTCCGCGCCTCCGCCCCCCGGAACTCCTCCTCGGCCCGGTCGATCGTCCCGGCGAGGTCGTCGATCCGGCGCTTCAGGTCCCCGCAGTTCCACGCCCGGGCCGCCTCCACCTTCGCCCGCGCCTCGTCGAACTGCCGGGCGTCGCGCAGCTTCTCCGCCTCCGCCTGCACCGCGCCGAACGCACGGTCGGCCTCGCGCCGAAGGCGGTCCCGGAGGGCGCGCACGGAGGAAGGGAAGTCGCGGAAGGCCTCAGCTCGCTCGGCCGCGGCGATCCTCGTCTCGGCGTCGCCGAAGACCTTGCGGTCGATCAGGTCGCCGATTTCCTTCGCCTCCGTCTGCCACGCCTGGCTGCGGGTGCGCATCGACGAGAGGTCCTTCTCGATCTCGCCGGACTTCTTTCGCGCGTCGACCGTGCGGCGGTCCTCGGGGTACTTGTCGGCGAACCCGCCGAACGCGGCCATCGCCTCCTCCGCGGCCCTCACGACCTCCTCGATCTTCGCCTTCTCCTGCGACCAGGCTTTCCGCGCCGCCGCGAAGGCCAGCTCCTTCTTCTCCGCGCCGGTCCACGCCGCGTCCGCGGCAAGGCTCGCCAGGTGCTTCGTGTAGAAGTCGACCTGGGCCGCCGCCTTGCCCTCCGCTTCCGTGCCAGGGTACTCCTTCACGATCTGCGCGTAGCTGTCGATGACCCGCTGGATCGCCTCCGGGCTGCTCATGTCGGCGGTCTTCTCGATCATCTCCGCGTTCCCGAGCGCCTTCCCCGCGAGTTCCTCGAGCTTCGCCTTGTCGTTCCCGTCGGTCACCGGCGGGGGATTGGGCCCGACGGGAACCGGCTCCGCATTGTTGCCGCGGATCAGGACCGCCGCGACCACGGCGACCGTGATGATGAGCATCGCCGCCGCACCCGTCAGCACCACCACAGGCGTGGCCGTCCTCCGCGCGTCGGCGCCCATCGCCGTCGCCGTTCCGGACGTGCTGCTCCCCGCCGTGTCCCCAGGGATCGTCAGCGGCCCCGTCATCGAGCCCGCCACCTCCCGCCGCGCCCGATCCAGCTCCGCCACCAGATCCTTCGCCGTCGCGTGCCGCTCCGCAGGGTCCCGCTTCATCATCTTCTGCACGATCCCCGTCAGCACCTTCGGGATCGACGGGTCCACCGCCTCCAGCGCCGGCGGCTCCTCGCGCAGCTTGTTGACGACGATCTCCTTCGCCGAGCTGCCCTGGTACGGCGTCGTCCCCGCCAGAATCCGGTAGAACGTCGCCCCCAGCGCGTAGATGTCCGCCCGGATGTCCAGCGGCTTGTTCAGCGCCTGCTCAGGCGCAATGTAGTGCGGCGTCCCAAAGACCCCCTCCGGCGCCTCCGGCCTCGCCCCGTCCGCCTTCAACTGCTTCGCCAGCCCCAGGTCCCCGATCTTGATCCGCCCGTCCTCCGAGATCATCAGGTTGTCCGGCTTGATGTCCCGGTGCACGATCTGCTTCTTCTCCGCGTACTCCAGCCCACGCGCCGCGTCCAGGATGATCGCAAGCGCACGGTCCGGCGGCAGTTTCTTCTCCCGTGACAGCAGGTCCTGCACCGACCCGCCGGGAAGGTACTCCATCGCGATGAACGGCGCCGGCGGCTGCATGTCGTTCGCGACGTCGATCTCGTAGATCGTCACCACGTTCGGATGGTTGAACTGCGCCGCCGCACGCGCCTCGTCCAGGAACTTCTTGATGAACGTCGGGTCCCCTACAAGCTCCTGCGCCAGCATCTTCAACGCCACGTTCCGGTTCAGCCGGATCTGCTCCGCCTTGTACACCGTCCCCATCCCGCCTCGCCCGACCCGGTCCAGAATCTTGTACCGCCCGCCACCGATGATCCGCCCGATCAGCTCTTCCTTCGGCTTCACGTCCTCCATGAACGAGAACACCGTCTCGCCCACCTGGATCCGGTCCCCGGCAACCAGCTTCGACTCCCGCACCCGGCTTCCGTTCAGAAGCGTCCCGTTCTTCGAGTTCAGGTCCACCACCACGTACGCGCCCGCCCTGGCTTCCACCTTGAAGTGGTTCCGGCTCGCCATCGTGTCGTTGATCGTGATCCCCGCGCTCGTGTCGCGGCCGACGACGAACGAACCCTGGGCGCCGATCTGGATGGACTTGCCCTTGTCCACTCCCTTTTCGACCACCAGCTTCGGCATGCCCCGGAACTCCCTGGTGCGGACGGTCGACCTCGCACAGGGAACAGGGAAGACCCCCGGCCGTGCGCGGGCCGCTCAAGTTTCGGTCGTTGAAGAGGTTGCGGTCGCCGCCCGGGCGTGACGCGGCGCACGACCCCCAGTTTGCGCGATCTTATCGCGAGGCGCCACAGGGGTCAAATCCGCGCGGTCACGCTTCCCCCGCGCCCTCAAACAGCAATCGTCCGACCCGGACATGCGTCGCTCCCTCCTCGACCGCCACCTCGAAGTCGCCCGACATCCCCATCGAAAGTCCCTCAAGCCCATTCACACGCCCCCTCCACTCGTCCCGCAGTTCCCGCAGCCGCCGGAAATGCGGCCGCGCCCCCTCCGGGTCCTCCAGCAGCGGCGCCATCGTCATCAGTCCCGCCCACCGGAGCCTCTTCAACTCCCGCACCTCCTCCCAAAACGCCGCCAGATCCCCCGCCCGCAGCCCGCCTTTCTGCGCTTCCCCCGAGTTCACCTCGACGAAGGCATCCATGGACCTCCCTGCGCGTTCGAGCTCGGCGTCGAGCGCGGACGCGAGGCGGGCGGAGTCGACGGAGTGGATGACGTCGAAGAGCGCGGCGGCCTTGCGCGCCTTGTTGGTCTGGAGGTGGCCGATCAGGTGCCAGCGGAGCCCCGGCGGCGCGTGGGCGGCCTTCTCGACGGCCGCGAGCGCCCGGTTTTCACCGACGTCGCGTACGCCGGCGGCCAGCAGGGCGGGGAAGACTCCCGCGCCGACGGTCTTCGTGACCGCCACGAGGGTGATCCCAGCCGGGTCCCGCCGGGCACGCAGCGCCGCCGCCGCCACGCGTTCCCTCACGCGCGCCACGTTTCCGGCGATTCTCCCCGCGGGTCCTTCCGGTGCTCCGCTCAAGCCGCCCCTCACTTTGTCCGAATCTTTATACCACCTGAATCCCCGGGGGACAGCCCCCACCGCGGGGGAGGAGGGGCGCTAACTTCTTTTTGACTCCCCCCGGGGTCATCTGTAGACTTCCGCGGAACTTCGTCGGCCATAGAGCCTTAAGGAGACCTGCCCGCGATGTCGAGCGCCCACCAGAAGTGGAGCGACGCCCTCCCGCCGGAGGAACAGATGCTCGTGCGGCTCAGGGAGGAGCTGTATTCCGGCTCCTGGGAGAGGATGCTCGCAGACCTGAAGGACCGCCTCAAGGGGCGCCCGTACATCTTCAAGCTCGTCAACCGGATCCAGGACGACATTTCCCGGATCGAGAAACTGCAGGACTACGAAAAGAAGCACAACGTCAATCTCGCCGAGTTCCTCAAAGGAGATCAGGCATGAAGCGGGTGCTCGCCCTTGCCGTGCTCGGGCTGGTCGCGGGGGGATGCAGCAGTGACGGGCCCAAGGACTCTCCGCCCGCGAACTCCGACGCGCGACGCGCGGAGTTGCACCGCTCCATCGTCGAGAGCACGCCGTTCAAGCGTGTCTCCGCCGAGTGCGTGCTGAACGGCGTCGAGGTGACGCACGTCTCGCTCCGCGACGACTCGCTCTTCGTCGAGGTGATCGAAAAGACGGACGCGCACGGCCGCCGCGGGTTGCCCGCCGTGTACCGGGTGAACGCGAAGACGGGCGCGGTCGAGGGCGTGACCTGGATTCCCGCGCCGCTCGACTTCCGCCCCTCGAACGTTCCGTCGGTCGTGAAGCAGCTCGCGCAGCTCGAGAAGGAGCGGCAGAGGCTGCTCCAGGAGCGGCAGAACGAGACGACCCGGAAAGACAAGGACGTCGCCAAGGTCACGGCGCTGTCGGACAAGATCCGCCAGGTCAACGACCTGATCGAGGCGACCAAGCTGCAGGATCGCGTCTACGGCGTCAGCGAGAGCGACGCCCTCCACGTCGTCGAGCGTCCTTCCATGCAGGAGTTTGAGCGCGTGAAGCTCCGCTTTACGCCGAGCACCGGCGTCGCCGCCTCGCCCTCGGTGGTCTTCCTGGGCGCCTGGGACCGCAACCGTCTCATCGGCCTCGACCCGCAGACCTGGGCCGAGATCCTGTTCTTCCCGGCAACCGACGAGATCCGCACGACCCCGATCTACGCCGAGCCCGGCAACGTGTACTTCGCGAGCGAGGACGGCCACGTGTACGGCTACACCGCCGACGGCCGCAGCAAGCTCATCGACTACGCGACCGAGAACGAGATTGTCTGCGACCTCTGCCTCGACATCGAGTCCAACGCGGCCGGCAAGGAGACATGGGGCGCCCTCTTCGCCGCCTCCACCGACTACGCGCTCTACTGCTTCAACCGCACCTCGGGCGAGCTCATGTGGAAGTACGAGACGGGCGGCGAACTCCGCACGACCCCGCAGGTCTCCTGCGACGTGGTCTACTGCGACTCGCGCGGGAAGGGCATGCACGCGATCGACAAGCGGACCGGCAAGCTCCTCTACATCAAGGCCGACGCGTGGACCTGCCTCGCGCGCGGCAAGGACCGCGTCTTCCTCGCCGGCCCCGGCTTCGACACGGTCATCTCCGTCGAAGAGCGGACCGGACGCGAACTCGGCCGCGCCTCGATCGGCCAGTTCGCCCACGTCGTCAGCGACCCCCGCGGCAAGACGGTCTACTTCGCCACCAAGGACGGATTCATCTTCGCCGCCCGCGAGAGCGAGATCGACTACTAGCCCAAGGCTCTTCCCCACAACCTCCGCCCGCAAGGCGGAGGTTTTTTCATTTCAGGGGCGGAAGCGGGCCCTTCACATACTCCCTCTGGCACCTCGGGCACAGGTCGAATCGAAACGCGCAGTGAACCTGCCGCTCGGCCGCCGCGGCGTCCATCCCCTCCAGTTTCCTCAGGAGGGCCGATATCTCCGCCGAATGGTCGCGCTGCAGTTCTTCGCGCGTCGTCTCCATCACGTCCCAGGCCGCACGGACGTCGATCGAGACGACGTAGCGGACGTCGGTGCCGACCAGCAGCGCCGCGCCGCATCGGTCGCAGGAAATGCCGTCCATCGCTGCCTCCGCAGGTGTATCCTCGCGCCCATCCTAGCGTCCCAGGCCGATTTGACCCCCGGCTCACCGTCGGCTAGAGTCGCCCGGCGAGCCTCGAGGCCCCAAACACCCGTGCACCCGGTCCTGCATACCCCCGTCGGGGACATCCCTTCCTATACGGCCCTCGTCGCCGCAGGCTTCCTCTCCGCCGCGTTGCTTACCTGGGCGCGGCATCGCGACCGCGGGTTCTCCGCCGACGCCGTGTTCTCGCTGACCCTCGCTGCCTGCGTCGCGGGCCTCGCCGGGGCGCGCGCCTGGTACGTGGCCACGCACGCCGGCCTGTACGCCCCCTGGTTCTCCAGCTTCCATCACGGGGGCATGGACGCGGCCGCAGGTCTCGTCGCGGGCGCCGCCGCGCTCGTCCTCCTCGCCCTCTACGCACGGCCGCTCTTCCGGCCGCTCGGCCCCGCCGCGGGCTCGGTGGCCGTCCTTTCCGCCGCCCTCATCACGGGACTCCTCGCGGCCCGCATCGCCGCGCTCCACGGCATCGTCGACGCCGACCCGTTCGACCCGTTCGGCGGCGGCCTCGCCATGTTCGGCGGCCTCGTCGCCGGCTCCGCCGCCTGCGCCCTCGTCGCCCGGGCCCGCGGCATCCCTCTCCCCGTGGCCGCGGACGCGGCCGCCCCCGCGCAGCTCGCCGCCGCATCCCTAGGCCGCCTCGGGTGCATCCTCAAC
>JADLHC010000284.1 GCA_020849035.1 Planctomycetia bacterium | reverse complement strand
TTTGGCACCTCGATGTCGGCTCATCGCATCCTGGGGCTGAAGAAGGTCCCAAGGGTTCGGCTGTTCGCCGATCAATAGCGGTACGTGAGCTGGGTTTAGACCGGCGTGAGCCAGGTCGGTCTCTATCCTCTGTGGGTGTAGGAAGATTGAGGGGAGTTGCTCTCAGTACGAGAGGATCAGAGTGAACGGACCTCTGGTGTGGCTGCTGTCCCGGCAGGGGCAATCGCAGCGTAGCTACGTCCGGAAGGGATAATCGCTGAAAGCATCTAAGCGAGAAGCCCACCCCAAAACGAGTCTTCCCTGAAGGGGCCTGGTAGACTACCAGGTTGATAGGGCGGAAGTGCAAGCACAGCAATGTGTTCAGCTTACCGCTACTAATCCCCCGTTCGGCTTGACCACATATTTTCGCGCCCTCGCGGTGAACGCGAAGGCGGACGTCAGTCGCGGACGGCGTTACAAACACTCCCAGATTTCTTCAAAACTTGGCCGGTGATCCATGCCCAGGGGGCCACACCCGTTCCCATTCCGAATACGGTAGTTAAGCCCCTGGGGCCGATGATAGTCTCCCGCAAGAGGCGAAAGTAGGTCATTGCCGGCCACATTTTTCAGGACCCGCGCTGGTTCTCGTGAGAGAATCGGCGCGGGTTTTTTTGTTCCCGGGGAGAAGGAGGCGAGATGTCGTCACCGCTGGCGCATGCCGTGGGGGCCGTGGGCGCTTACTGCGCGGCGACAGCTCCGAACGGCGCCGCGAAGCTTCGCGGGAGCACGCTGCTCGGGCTCTGCGTCGCGATGGCGGTGCTCCCCGACATGCCTGCCCTTTTCGTGGCGGCGGGGCCGAGCGGCGTCTTCGACGGGGCGCATAAGTGGGACGTGGTGGCGCTGCTGCGCGGCTGTTCGGTGGGCCTCCTGGCGTCCGCGGCGTTTGCGGGGGCGTTTCCCGGGCTCAGGGAGTCGTTCTGGACGAGCACGCTCGTGCTGTTCGCCGCGCACACGAGCCAGGCCCTTCTCGATGCTTCGACGCGGGCGGGGGTGACCTGGCTTGCCCCGTTCGACTGGGGTTCGCACGGGTTCGGGCTCGCGCTTCTGCCCAACGCCGACGCCCGGATCCTGCGGGCGGCGTTCACGGACGCGGTGCGGGTGATGCTGGTGGAAGTGGGGGTCCTGTTCCCGCTGGTGTGGACGTCGTGGATCGTGGGAAGGGAGTCGGGCGAGTCGAAGACGAAAGGGTGGCTGGTGGCGTACGCGCTGAGCTGGCCGCTGGCGGCGGGGCTGGTGATCTGGAGCATGAGAACCGGGGGCGAGGTTCGATAGGAGGGCGCAGTGAGCGTGACGATCCTGTCGTACCGGGGGAAGCGCCCGCGGGTTCACGGGAGCGTGTTTGCGGCGGACGGGGTGCGGGTGATCGGCGACGTGGAGATCGGCGAGGGATCGAGCCTGTGGTTCAACGCGGTGGTGCGGGGAGACGTGCACTGGGTGAGGATCGGGAAGCGGACGAACATCCAGGACAACGCCACGGTGCACGTGACGCACGACACCTGTCCGACGACGATCGGCGACGACGTGACGGTGGGGCATGCGGCGGTGATTCACGGGTGCACGGTGGGGAGCCGGATCCTTGTGGGGATGGGGGCGGTGCTGATGGACCGGTGTCGGATCGGGGACGAGTGCATCATCGGGGCGCGGGCGCTGGTGACGGAGGGATTCGAGGCGCCTGCGGGCTCGCTGGTGGTGGGGGCGCCGGCGGTGGTGAAGCGGTCGCTGACGCCGGCGGAGCGGGCGAAGGCCGCTGAGGGGGCGGCGAACTACGCGGGGTATGTCGCCCACTATCTTGCGGAGTGCCGGGCGACGGGGCTTCCTGAGGGGCGTTTTCTTCCGTTCGGGGCGACGTAGAGTCGGGCACCGGCGGGCGGGGTGTTCGGCAGGTCGGAGTTGCGGTCGGGTGTGAGCGTCATCGACTTGCGCCTCCGGAATTCGCTAGAATCCGCCGCGCCGCAATCTGGGGAAATCGAATGACGCTTGGGGACTATCGGATCGTCTGTTCCGCAGACAGCCGGGGGACGGGCGAGTCCTGGCGGGCGCAGGGCTCCCGCGGCGAGTCCGTGTTCGTCAAGATGTCGGGTGGGCCGGCGCCCACGGACGAGTTCCGTCTCCTCGCCGATCTCGAGCACCCGGCGCTTCCGCATGTCGAAGGTTGCGGTGTTACGGATGGGAAGTTCTGGTTCGCCACGCGGTGGGTCGAGGGGAATTCGCTCGACGCCGGGGACTGCCGCGGCGTCGAGGAGGAGGAGTTCGCCGCGACGGCGATTCACGCGCTTCTTTATCTGAGGAGTTGCGGCATCGTCCATGGCGACGTGCATCCTGGGAACCTGCTCGTTGCGCGGCAGGGCGCCCCGGCGAGGCTGGTCGACTTCGGGCTTGCGTCGGACTCCGGCGGCCTGCATCCCGCCGGGCGGCCGGGGTTCATCGCGCCCGAGGTGCGGCGCGGGGCGCCTCGATCGTTCGCCGGCGACCTGTACGGTCTCGGCGCGTCGCTTCGGGAGCGCGGGCTTGCGCGGGCGTCGCGCGTGGCGCAGCTGGTGGACGGGCTGGTATCCGCGGACCTAGGCGGCCGGATCGAGTCGGCCGTGAAGTTCGCGGCGCAGTGGAGCAGGCCCGCGTGCGGGCCGCGGCGGGTATGGACGGCGAGTGCGGCTGCGAGGGTGCTGTCGATGATCGGTGAAGGGCCGGTTGCGGGGACGCGCGGGATACTCGTGGTGGGCGGGGCGGGGACTGGCAAGACGGACCTTCTGCGACGGGTGAGGCTGGAAGCGCAGGGGCGCGGTTGGGAGATCGTGGAGGTGGGGCCGGGTGCGGCGTCTGAGGCGAGGGAGACAGGGGTGAGCGGGGGCAGGCCGCGTCTCGTGATGGCGGCGGACCTTGACTGGGGCGCGAGGCAGCGGGAGACGCTTCGTGAGATTCGGGCGGCGGCGGGCGACGGCGGTGCCTGCTGCCTGGTTGTGGCGACTTCGAGGTCGCGGATCGAAGGCTGGGAGTGGGACGAGATGGAGATGCGGGGGCTGGGTGCGGCGGAGCTGGGGGACGTTTTCCGTCAGGTTTCCGGGGTCGAGATGCTGGGCGCGGGCGATTGCGGGCGGATTGCCGAACTTTCGCTGGGAGCGCCCGGCAGGGCCGTGGCGATGGCGCGAGCGGCGTCCTCGGCCGGCCTGCTCGTGCTGGAGGATGGCGGATGGGTGCTTCGTGCGGGCGCGGAGATTCCCGTGCCGGCGGATGCGCTGGACGCCGCCCGTCGTCGGCTTGGGGAGCTCGATCCGTCGCTTGCGGCCGGGGTGGCCGTGATCGCCCTTGCGGGGGGTGCGGTGTCTCGCCGGGGCCTGCAGGAATCGGGAGCGGTGCGCGGCGACGTCCTGTCGCGGCTGGAAGCGCTGGGGCTGCTGCGATCCGAGGGCGGGTCGGTGATCGTGCAGGACGCGGCCTTGGCGGGAGCGGCGATCGAGTCGTTTGCGGAGGAATCCTGCCGGAAGGCGCACGCGGTGCTTGGCCTGCAGTGCGAGCGGGAGGGGGCGGCGCGTCGTGTGGCTGCGCGCCATTGGATCGCCGCGGGAGAGCCGGAGCTTGCTGCGTCGTCCGGCGTGGAGGGGGCGCGCGAACTGGTGCGCATGGGCGACCTGCACGGCGCACGCCAGCTGGTGTCGGCTGCGAGCGGGGTGGAGGGGCTCAGTGACGAAGGACGGTGGGGGCTGGACGCGGAGCTGGTGGCGATCGATTCAGAGCTCAGGACCGATCCGGAGCTGGCGCGGGCGGCGGAGAGGCTGGCGCTGGGGGCGCCCCGTTCCCAGGGGGCGGGCAGGATGGCGGCGCTCGCGATCGCCCTGTGGGCACGGCTGCGCGAATGGCGGGAGGTGGAGGCCGCTGCGGCGCGGCTCTGCGATGTGGCCGGCGACTGGGTCTGGCGGCGAGTCGAACTCGCGAGGGGAATCGAGGCGTTGTCCCGCGGTGAGTCCCCGGTGACTGAAGAGCGAGGCGCCGTCGCGAACTGCCGCCTGGCGGCCGAGGCCAGGATGATCGGGTATCGGCGCTCCCTCAAGGGCGACTTCCGGGGGGCCGCCCGGGCGGAGGTCCGGGCCCTGCGGATCGCCGTGGCGTTGGGGGAGTGGAGGGCTGCTGGAGGTGCCGTCGAGTCCGCGGTGGGCGCGCTGATTCTCGGCGGGTCCCCGGAGCGCGCGGCGCGCGTCCTGGAGTGGTGCTTGGCGGCGGCGACCGCGGCGGGGCGATCGAGTCAACTGCCGGGCATCGCCTGCGCCCGGGCAAACCTGGCGGTCGCGTGCGGACGCGTGGCGTTCGGCCTGGCACAGGCTGGCGAAGCGCGACGTGTTTCCATACTTGCCGGAGAAACCGAGGCCCAGCGGAACGGGCGGCGGGGACTGGAGGCGACGCTCCTTCGTTACGCCGGGAGGGCGCTGGAGGTCCTGCCGCTTTGCGAGCCTCGGCCGGGGGACAGCGAACAGGTCCTGACGTGGCTGCACACGCAGCGCGTCGAGGCGCTTCTGGATCTCGGGCGCTGGCAGGAGGCGTTCGAGACGGCGCGGCGCGGCGCCGACCTGTTCCGGAGGTCCGGCGACGAATCCGGGGCGGCGGTCCTGGATGCCCGGGGCGTCGAGGCGCTCTGGAACGCGCGGGCGGACGGCGGCTGGACGGCCGCTGCCGCAGCGCTGCCGGAGGGGGCGATGAGCGATTCGACGGCTGCCGGCCTGTGCGCCTGGATCCGCGCAGAGGCACTTCTGGCCGCCGGCAGGGGAACGGAAGCGGAACGCGCGGTGGATCGCGTGAAGGTCTCGGCGCGCCTGCACCGGCTGTCGGGAGGGGAGGCGGCTTTGCGCCTCGCCGCGGCGTTTGCGGCGTCGGGCAGGACGGCGGCGGCGGCGGAATTGCTTTCCGAAGCTGAACCGGTTGCGGACTCGCCGATTCTCGAGGTCTGGAGCGCCGTAGCGCGGGCCCGGCTCGAGCAGCATGGCATCGCTTCGAGGAGGGCGCTGGAAGCCGTGAAGGGCAAGGTGGAGCGGGCCGGCGCGGCCGGGCGGCGGGCGTGGGAGGAGGAGTGGTCGAGGGCGGCGAAGGCGTGCGAGTACGGAGGTCCGGGTGTGGCGGTCACGGGGAAACAGGAGGTCGGCGTGGGCAGCGGCGCGGGCAGGAGCGGTCGAGACCTTGCGGCGGAAGCGCGCTACATCCGGGACATCGTCCGGGATCTGAACGCCGAACGAAGCGTCGGGCCGCTGCTGGAGAAGATCCTGGACTCCGCGATTGCGATCGGCGGCGCCGAGCGCGGATGCCTGGTGCTCGTCGACGGGAATCGGTTCGAGGTGCGCGCCGCGAGGCCGGAGAATGCGGGGCTGGGCGGGACGGACTCGTTCAGCCGGACGATCTCGGACAAGGTCCTTCTGAGTGGCGACCCGTTCTTTACCGCGAACGCCCTCAGGGACCGGCGGCTTGCCGAGAGCTCCAGCATTCCGAGGCTGAACGTGCATTCGGTGGCCTGCGTCCCGTTCCGCCTGAGGGGAACGACGCTCGGTTCCCTCTACCTCGACCACCGCCGGAAGGCCGACGCCTTCGACCCGGGTGCTCTCGACGCGCTTCAGACCCTGGCCGACCTGGCGGCCGTCGCCATCGAGAATGCCCAGCTGTTCGAGGCGTCCGAGCGGCAGCGGGCCGATCTTGCCGTGCGGGCGGAGAAGCTGGAGAAGCGCCTGGAGCAGGTCGACGTGTTGAGGCAGGGGGATGCGGAGGCGGGCCTGAAGCACCGGTATCCCGCGATTGTCGGGAGGGGGCCGGCGATGCTGGAGATGCTCCGTGCGGTGGACCGGGCGGCGGCGCGTCCGCAGCCGGTGCTGATTCACGGGGAGACGGGCACGGGCAAGGAGCTCGTCGCGCGCGCGCTTCATGCGAGCGGTCCGTTCCGGAGAGGGCCCTTTGTCGCCGAGAACTGCGCTGCGATTTCGCCGATGCTGATGGAGAGCGAGCTGTTCGGCCACGTGAGGGGAGCGTTCAGCGGTGCGACCGCGGAGCACGCCGGGTTGTTCCGTCGCGCGGACGGAGGCGTGCTGTTCCTCGACGAGATCGGGGACCTGGACATGGCGATGCAGGCGAAGCTTCTGCGTGTGCTGGAGGACGGCGAGGTGAGGCCGGTGGGATCGGACCGGACGATCCGGGTCAACGTCAGGGTGGTGACGGCGACGCACCACGACCTGCGGCTGCTGGTCTCACAGGGGAAGTTCCGGTCGGATCTGTACTATCGGCTGTCGCCGTTCCGTGTGGACGTTCCTGCGCTTCGGGAGCGCCGAGAGGACATTCCGGCTCTTGTCCGGCACTTCCTGGGGAAGTTCGGGGCAGGCGAGATTGAGCCTGAGGGGATGAGGCGGCTGGTGCTTGCGAGGTGGCCTGGAAACGTGCGGCAGCTGGAGCACGTCCTTGGAGTTCTGTGTGCGGGGGACGATGAGGTGATCGGGGTGGACGCCGTGGAGCGCGTGCTGGAGGCTGAGGTGGAAGATGGGGGTGGAAAAGTGGAGTTGTCGCTGGCGGATGAGCTGGAGCGTTTGCGGGCGACTCGCGTCGAGGCGGCCTTGGTGCGTGCGGAAGGCGACCTGACGCGGGCTGCGAAGGAACTGGGGCTCACCTACCAGGGTGTGCGGCGGATTGCGCTCAAGCACAAGTTGATGGGCCTGAAAGAGTTGCGCGCGAGTCTGAACGCGCGTTCAAAGTCGGGGTCGCGCGCTCCGCGCGTACAGCGACGCAAGTGAATGCAGCTGTGTGGCTTGTGATCAGGCGCTGATTCGCCAGGATTGAAGTGAATTCCGGTTCAACATGCCGTTGAACTGCGGTTCAACACCGCAAGGCTTTCCATTCCGGCGATTATGTAACTGATGTGTGAGTAATGACTTGCAAGTTTCCCAGATTTCCCTGCGGCCGGGTCAGCGCTTGCTAAGGCAGCGCTTCGCTGCGCGCCACGACGGCGACGCAGCCCCCCCTCACCGCATGGAGGCCTTCCGATGCGCTACTCGAGTCTGATCCCCATTCCAGTGCTCGCCCTGATTGCCTTGGCCGCATTCGGACATACCGGGTCTCCTCCTCCCATCCCCACGATCGACGAAACCGCTCCCGCCGCGATCATCTCGACTGACACGAGCTGCACCGTCACCGGAACGACTTGGTGCCTGTATGGGGTTGCCCCGTCGCTGACCTGCAAGAAGAACGGCAACACGGTCAACCTCACGTTTAACAGCATCACGACCAATTCCCCTCACGCCTATCACGTCGACACGATCTATGACGTGAACCTCACGCCGCTGAACCTCGCCGCCGGGGACGTGCTGGTCTGGACGTTCTCGGCCTATGCGACTTCCGGTCCGTACGCCGGCCGTGTCGTGCGCACTTCGAAGACAACGTACGTCCACTAGGACAAGGTAGCCATGCACAAGGACCGGCTGGAGATCCTG
>JADLHC010000283.1 GCA_020849035.1 Planctomycetia bacterium | reverse complement strand
GGTGGGATGGGGCTTGATCTCGGGCTGGGACCGTTCGTGAGACGCCTCCCAAGCCCGATCTCCAGCCCCATCCCTCCCCCCAACTTTTCCCCCGCCGTTCCCCCATGAATCCGGACCAGTACCAGCAGGCCGTCGACCTCGGACGCGAGATGATCCTCCTCGCGCTCGTGATCTCGCTGCCTCTCCTCGTCGTCGGCCTCGCCGTCGGCCTCATCGTCTCCATCCTCCAGGCCGCCACGCAGGTCCAGGAGCAGACGCTCGCCTTCGTCCCCAAGATCGTCGCGACCGCGATCGCCCTGTTCGTCCTCCTCCCCTGGCTCGTCACGCGCATGTCCGAATACACGATCGGCCTGTTCACCCGCATGCCGGGGATGTTCCGATGACGCCCTCGCGCGACTACAGCTCCGACTTCGCCTACATCCGCTACCTCGCGCTCGTCACCGGCGAAGGCCCGCGCCAGATGGCCCGCGGCCGCACCTGGCGCCACGAACTCACCACCGGCCCGCGCGACTGGCAGCTCAACTGGGACCTCGAGCTGTCCGTGTGGGACTTCCAGAAAAGGCCCGCCGGGCGCGCCTTCGGCGGCGCGGCACCCCCCGCCGCGGCGTATCCGGCCGCGAGCCCGGAGGCGCCATGAGCCCGCTCGACCTCTCCCTCGGCCAGTTCCACGCCTTCGTGCTCGTCTTCTTCCGCGTCGCCGCGACGCTCATGACCGCCCCGTTCTTCTCCGCCCGCACCACCCCGGCGCAGGTCACGATCGGCCTCTCCCTCCTCATCAGCGCCGCCATCCTCCCCCACTCCGGCATCCAGGCCCCCGATCTCCACGGCCCCGGCCAGCTCGCCCTCGCCGCCGCCCTCGAATCCGCCGTCGGCATGATGTTCGGCCTCACCGCCACCTTCCTCTTCGGCGCCGTCTCCCTCGCCGGCGCCCTCGTCGACAACGAACTCGGCCTCGGCCTCGCCAACGGCCTCGACCCCGTCACCAACGACCAGGTCTCCCTCGTCGGCCAGTTCAAGTACCTCTTCGCCCTCGTCCTCTTCCTCGTCCTCGACGGCCACCACTTCATCCTCTCCGCCGTCTCCTCCTCCTTCCGCGACGTCCCCCTCGTCGGCCTCAGCTTCTCCGCCCCGCTCGGCTCCTACGTCGCCGATACCCTCTTCTCCGACCTCCTCGCCTCCGCCGTCCGCTTCGCCGCCCCCGCCCTCGCCGCCATGTTCCTCGTCACCGTCGCCCTCGCCTTCGCCGCACGCGCCGTCCCCGAAATGAACCTCTTCCTCCACGGCTTCGGCGTCCGCATCGGCCTCGGCCTCGCCGTCCTCGCCGTCTCCATCCCCGGGTTCGCCTGGGCGTTCGCGAAGATGTGGTCCAGGGCCCAGGGCCAGCTCGACACCCTCCTCCGCATGATGGCCTGACATGGCCGACGAACTCTTCGAGAGCGAGGACCGCACCGAACCCGCCACGCCGCGGAAGCTCGAGGAGGCGCGCGAGCGCGGCCACGTCGCCCGCTCGGCCGACCTCAACGGCGCCCTCGTCCTCCTCGCCTCCTTCATCGCCCTCCACGCCTTCGGCCCACGCTTCCTCGACGGCCTCACCGTCATCGCCCGAGCCTCCTTCGGCCGCCTCGACTCCCTCGACCTCGCCCCCGATACCGTCGCCCCGCGCGCCGCCGCACTCCTCCTCCTCCTCGCCCGCACCCTCGCCCCGCTCCTCGCCGCCGTCCTCGCCGTCGCCCTCGCCGCCAACTGGGCCCAGGTCGGATTCCTCTTCTCCGGCGAACCCCTCACCCCCTCCCTCGACCGCCTCAACCCCTTCAAGGGCCTCGCTCGCTTCTTCTCCGCCCGCTCCGCCGCCCGCCTCGCCCAGAACATCCTCAAGCTCGCCGTCATCGGCGCCGTCCTCGGCTGGACCCTCTGGAGCCGCTTCCCCGACCTCCTCGCGCTCCCCGCCCTCCCCGTCCCGAAGATCGCCGCCGCCCTCGCCGACCTCGCCTTCGCCCTCGGCCTCCGCGCCGCCATCGCCCTCGTCGCCCTCGGCGTCCTCGACTTCGTTTTCCAGCGCTGGCAGTACGAGCGCGACCTCCGCATGTCGAAGCAGGAGGTCAAGGAGGAGCTGAAGCGTCTCGAGGGGAACCCGCGGATCCGGGAGCGGCGTCGCGCCATCCAGCGGCAGATCGCGACGCAGCGCATGATGCAGGCGGTCCCGAAGGCCGCGGTCGTCGTCACGAACCCGACGCATTTCGCCGTCGCCCTCGCCTACGACGAGAAGATGGCCGCCCCGAAAATCGTCGCCAAGGGCGCCGACCTCATCGCCGAGAAGATCCGCGAGATCGCCCACGAGCACGACGTCCCCATCGTCGAGCGCCCGCCGCTGGCGCGTGAACTGTTCAAGTGCGAGGTCGGGAAGGAGATCCCGCCGCGCATGTTCGAGGCCGTCGCCGAGATCCTCGCGTACGTGTACTCGCTGAAGAAAGGTGCGGCGTAGCGTTCAGGCGTTCTTGAGAAGCGCCGGGTGGTTCGCGCTCAGCCAGGCTTCAACCGTCTTGCGAAGCTCCCGCGCCAGGTCCAGCATCGCTTTCGCGTCCGCGTCCGAAACGGTACCGGTGCGCTCGTAACCCGTCACGTTGCGCTTCTTCCGGAATGCGTCGAACGTCGCGATCGTCTTCGCGTCGGAGTGAATCGTCTCCGCGAGCGACTGGATGACCCGGAAGTGATGCTGGTCGCGCGTCGCCCGGAATCCCGCTGCGCCGAGCGCCGCCGTCGCGGACTGGAGCGCCGCATTGTACGCGATGTTGAGCTTCCAGTCCGCGCTCAGGCCCTTCGCGCAGCAGTCGTGCAGGTCGCGATCGGCGACCGCCAGCAGTTCTCGGATCTCAGACGCGACCGCCTGATGCGCGGTCACCCACCCGTTTCGCTCCCAGTCCTTCAAGCTCACCCGGTCCTCCCATCACATAGACAAAGGGGGCGGCCAGCACCGACGTCAGAAAATGATGCCTCGAACGCAATTTGGCACGGAATTCCGACTCGGGATAGACCGAAGGATTCACGTCCCGCCCGAGCCGTTCCTGCGCTGGGATCAACGCAGCCGCGACGTCGGCGAACGGGACGCTTCCGACGACCAACAGATCCAGGTCGCTACCCGGCCTGAGCTCGCCGCGGGCTGCGGAGCCGAACAGAAGGGCGAGGCGGATGCGATCGGCCAAGGGGGCAAGGGCCGCCAGGAACACGTCGCGGACGCCAGTTGTCTTCACGAGGAGGGACTGCAGTTCCGGGAAGATGGGGGACACGGGGTTCGCGCTGAAGAAGACTTGGTGCCCGCGGGCGGACCGTTCAAGGATCCCCGCCGCTGTGAGGGCTGCAAGTTCCCGTTGGACGGCGCCGAGGGCGGCTCCGCTTCTGCGCGCAATCTCCCGGAGGTAGAAGCTCTCGCCGGGATGCGCGAACAGCCAGCCCAGGACTCGGCGTCGTGTCGCGCCGAACAGGGCGGAGGCTGGGTCGGAGCCGATTGGTGGAGTTGTACTCATTCTGAGTACAATTGTATGCGTTTTGAGTACGGAAGCAAGGGCTCATGAGATCTCTCGGTGAGAAATCTCGGTATGAGTGGCTGCGGCTTCTCCTGGCCATTACCGACATTCAGATTCCGCCATGCCTCCTCGGCCGCTTCGACTGAATCGAAGGTCGGACATGCTTGCGCGATGCCGAGCATGTTCCAGACGGTCCGGACTTTCGGATTCATCGCACAGAACGCAAACCACCGGCCGTCGGCGGGTTCGCGAACCATGGCGTCGACCCACGGCACGCCGCCGCCTCGAATCTCCCTCGAGGACTCGGAGGTGGTGTACCCGAAGTCACCAAACGTCGTGACGCCCGACAAGTCGAAGAGCACGGCCTTTCGGGCGAGGCGGATCGAACTCAGGACCGCCTCGAGGGCAACCGGGTAGTTCAGCGCGTCCACAGCTCCAATACAGCAGACAACAACTCCTCCCTCGACACCGGCCGGGCAAACGGTCGCTCGAAATCGAAGTTCGGGCATGCGCGGATTCTCGATTCTGGCCGGAGGCGGGAGGGAGACGACCGCCCACCTAACTTCCCCCTCACGTTCTCCCTCAGCGCGTGACGATAACACACATGGCGTTTCCGCCGGCCACGCCGGAGGTACGTCCACGCGCACCGATGCCCACCTTCGCCGAATCCGTCCGCAAGAACCTCGACCTGCTCTTCGTGGGCGGGGTGATCGGCGTCCTCGTCGCGATTTTCGTCCCGCTGCCGCCGGCGCTGATGGACGTGCTGCTGGTGACGAACCTCGCGGTGAGCGTGGTGATCCTGCTGACGTCGATCTACGTGAAGGAGCCGCTGGGGTTCTCGGTGTTCCCCGCGGTGCTGCTGGTCACGACGGCTTTCCGGCTCGCGCTCAACATCGCGACGACGCGCCTGATCCTCTCGAACGCCGCGACGGACGGGACGCTCGCGGCCGGGCACGTCGTCGAGACGTTCGCGAACTTCGTCGCCGGCGCGCAGCCGCTCGTCGGCTTCGTGATCTTCTGCATCCTCGTGATCATCCAGTTCGTCGTCATCACCAAGGGCGCCAACCGCGTCGCCGAGGTCGCGGCGCGCTTCACCCTCGATGCCATGCCCGGCAAGCAGATGGCCATTGATGCCGACCTGAACGCGGGGCTGATCAAGGAAGCGGACGCGCGGCGGCGGCGGGAGCACATTGCGAAGGAAGCGGACTTCTACGGGGCGATGGACGGCGCGACGAAGTTCGTCCGGGGGGACGCGATCGCGGGGATCATCATCATCCTCGTCAACCTGGTGGGCGGGTTCGTGATCGGGGTGTTCCAGCAGGGGATGTCGTTCGGGCAGGCGCTGGACGTGTACGCGCGGCTGACGATCG
>JADLHC010000282.1 GCA_020849035.1 Planctomycetia bacterium | reverse complement strand
CGCGGACCTCGCGCAGGTGAAGAGCTACGTCCGCGACCTCGAGGAGTACCACGCCGCCTGCCGCGGCAAGTCGCTCGTCCCCCTCCTCGTCCCCATCGGCATGGAGGGCGACCCCGAGACCCGCGACAGCGTCCGCATCGTCCCCTCCCGCAAACTCGGCGCCGTCATCCGCGAGCTCTCCCGCGGCAGCGCCGGGAAGCGCGGCGACGGCGACGCCTTCGTCCGCGCGCCCTTCGAGCCGCTGCCCGCCCTCGTCGAAGCCGCCCGCCTCCTCTTCGAGAAAAAACCCCTCCCCCGCATCCGCGCCGCCGAGTCCGCCCGCATCCCCCAGACCGTCGCGCGCCTCGAAGCCCTCGCGCGCGAGGTCCGGGCCACGGGGAAGCGCACTCTCGCGCTCGTCTCCGGCGTTCCGGGAAGCGGCAAGACGCTCGTCGGCCTCCAGCTCGTCCACTCGCGCGACCTCGGCGCCCCCGCCGTCTTCCTCTCGGGCAACGGCCCCCTCGTCAACGTCCTCCAGTACGTCCTCGAAAGCCGCGAGTTCGTGCGCGACATGAAGAAGTTCATCCACGACCACCTCGTCCGCACGACGTCGCCGCCTCGCGAGCCGGTCGTCGTGTTCGACGAAGCGCAGCGGGCGTGGGACCGCGATCGCGTCCTTAGCACCGCGGGAAGTTCGCCGAGGACGAGCCGGCGCCGTTCGCGCTGGCGTTCCAAGATGGAGTCGAGATGGACCGAGTAGCCCACAGAATCATCCGTCCTCTGGCCTCGTCTTCAGGCCCAACGGCTCTGTCACCGCGTCAAGCTCAACCCAAGAAATCCTAAACATTTCATGAGATAGGTCTTGACATGTCGTGCTTTGCGTGTACGATTCGTTTATGTTTACGAAACGAGCTGCGGAAGTGCTCGCGAAGTGTGAGCAGGACTTGAGGGCGCTGTTGGCCGAGGCGGCAAATGCCGGAGAGTACTCGAGCTTGCACCTGCTCACAAACTGTGCGCGGGCGGTTGCATCGCTGGGACCTCAGCTTCAGCAAAATAGCGTTGTGCCAGAGAAGCTCGAACAACCACGAGAGACTTCCGAGGAGTGCTCAGTGACTGACGGGCATCCGAACTCCCGCGAGGGAGTCCGAATCGCTCGTTCAAGGTATCCTCGGTTCTTTCGCCGTGGGCAGGAGCTGGTCAAGGTCGGCTGGTCCAAGCGAGATCGCCGGGAGTATCACCACCGGGCGCCCTGGTCATCGATCGAAGCTGTTGCTGAAGCCGTTGTGAGAAAGGGCATTGGCCGAAAATTGTTCAAGGGTGGAGATATCCTGGCTGCGCTGGAAGCATCAGGGCGTGGCACCGTCCCCGACTACCAGACCTACGTCGCGCTAGCGTGGATGAAGGATCTGAAACTCGTGGTACAACGTGGGCGAAAAGCCGGATACGCAGTGCCCGAGACGAAAACTGTGAAGGCCTCGCTCCCCGAGGCTTGGCAGCAGCTGCCAGAGTGGAATGGCTAGGAAAGAAACTGGCTCTTGCTGGAAACCTAGGAGATTCATCGTGAATCCTGCATGGCGATTCAAAGAAGCGCGTCCTGGCGATCGGGCTCGAGAGTCCCAAGTAGAGAAGTTCTTCAATTCAGATGCGGTACTTGATCGCGCCGATGCAATCGTCCGCGAGGGAATTCAGAATTCGTTGGATGCCGCGCCGGATGGCACGCCAGTAACGGTTCGCATGCGACTTGGAGAGTGGTCTTCCGAGCAGGCCGCTGGACGCTTGCCGATCTACTTCAAAGACTTCGAGCGGCACTTCGAGCAGGTACGCGACACATTTCGGGCGGCTCAGCAGCCCTCCGGCAGATTCCGCTTTCTGGCCTTCGAGGACTTCGGAACCTCAGGGTTAAGAGGTAACCCCAGCGTCTGGTGGCCACCTGAAGACGGAAGGCCTAATCCCTTCTTCAATTTCTTTAGAGCGGAAGGTCTGTCGGGAAAGGGAGAAGGGGACCGGGGCCGCCATGGTGTTGGCCGCCTCGTGTTCATGTACGCAAGCAGCGTTCGCGCGATGATGGGCCTCACTAGGACCGACAAAGGCTCTTCACTTCTGATGGGGACCTCCGTTCTTCGCAATCATTGGTACGCAGGGAAGCCGTACTTGCCCGACGCCTGGTTCGGAATCGCAAGCTCAACTGATCAACAGCTTACAATGCCGATCGAGGACGCTAGTTTCTTGGATCAGTTCACCTCAGACTTCTCGCTATCGCGGCGAGAAGAGCCCGGTCTCTCAATCGTTGTTCCCTATCTGACAGATGAGGTCACCAACTCCGCATTGGTGGCTGCAGTCCTAAACGGCTACTTCTACCCGATTCTTCGTGGAGAATTGTCCGTTGAGATAGCGATTGGAGAAGGAGCACCGACCGCAATCAACTCAGAGACAATTGACTCGGTACTTGGAGCTCAACCCGAGCAACTCCAGTCAAGAATTCGACCATTGCTTACGCTTGCAAAGCGTAGTCTAGCAATACCAAATCGGATTGTGCTGCCCCAGCCTCAAGACAATCCAAAGTGGGCAGAGCAGCAGTTCGACGACGAATTAGCGCAGACAATTCGCCAGAAGCTGGAGGACAGTGAGGTGCTGGCTCTGCGCGTACCCATGACTCTTCGCCCAAAGCAAGGACCAAAGGCCGGACAGATTCTTCCGAGTCAATTCGAGATCTTCATGGAGCGCGACACATCTGCCGGAGAAGGTGGTATAACGTTCCTGAGAGAGGGGATCATTATTTCGGATGCGCGTCATACCGACGGACGTCCAATCCGCGCCCCCGGAGTACGAGCACTAGTTGTGGTTGAACATCGTCCAATCGCCTCGTTCCTCGGTGACTGCGAGAACCCATCGCATACTCAGTGGCAACACTCCTATGTTAAGGACACTTATGTTCTTTCACGACAACATCTGGAATACGTTGTCGGGTCTTTGCCGGCCATCCTTCGCATGATAAGCGCAAGGCAGAACAAGCCCGACACTAGGTTGCTCTTGGACCTGTTCTCAATCAAATTGCCGGGGCCCACGAAGCGGAAAACGGATCGAGTACGAGACAAGGAGAAGGGCGACTTGCCAGAGATCCCGGAGATCCTGGTGCCGCCGACGATTCGACGCTATAGCATCATGCGATCGGCGGATGGATTTTCCTTGCGTCGTGGGGATGCAGATGCGCGCAGACCTGCCCAAATTGAAATCGAAGCGGCCTACGGCGTCCGGCGAGGAAGTCCGTTCTCGAAGTACAACAAGGCAGATTTCGTCCTCGGAAAGGGCACAGTAAAGTACTCGATGAGTGGCTGCAAAGAACGCGAAAGAGGGGATAACTGGATTATGATAGAAACTCTCACTGACGATTTCGAAGTCGATTGTGTTGGATTCGATACGAATCGCGATCTCCATGTAAAGGTCACCGTCCAAGATCAGGAGGCGGCCAATGCCTAGAAGACTCAACTTCACGGGCAGGAAGAAGATAAACCGTGCAGATGCCCGTATCAGTCTCGTCTCCAGTGAAGGCAAGCTGTCCTTTTCTGCTGACTTGCGACTTGCCGACTACGATCTGGCCAAAATAACTCCAAGACCACGCGTGTTTGTTGAGGCGTATGTCGGCGCTTCTACGCACTGGAAGCGTTTTGACTTCGGACTGATTGGCCAGGTTCAACCTCCCGCGGACTGCAGCTTACAAGGGTTCCCGTCATCAGATGGGGTCTTGTTCCGAGTCAAAGTCGTCTCAGCAGGAGAAGTGGCGGGCATGCTAGTGGCAGAGGCAGACCACATTACTCCTCGGAGGCCTGAAGAACTTGACGACGATGTTTCCCCACTGATTCGACACGTCTCTGCAGAAGACATCGGCGATGAGCTCTGGCGCCTTGATTTTTCGGATGATCTGCCTCTTCTGAAGATCAACTCAAAGGTCCCAAACGGCGCGGATCAGTTCATCATGGAGCCGAAGCTGCGGGCGATCTTCGCGCCCGCCATCATGCGGCAAGTGCTGACCCGAATCCTGGTCAGGGACAGAGACGCGGGAGATGAGGATGATCCCGAGGACTGGAGGTCTCGTTGGGTCAAGTTTGCAGAGGGTCTACCGAAGACCTCCAGCTGTCCTGGGGTTGTCTCGAAGGACAACGGCAATCTGGACGAAGTTGAGTCGTGGATAGACGACTCTGTCGAGGCTTTTGCCCGCGCAACCTCGCTGTTGGATCGTTTTGTTGCGAACGACAAGGAGACCGTCGAATGAAGTTGCGCCGACTGAACGAAGCCGGAGTTCGTCAGTTTACCGAGTACTTGGACGCACTTAGAAGTGAGTCCACCCTCGCTCCTCCGGTAGGGTTGCTCGAAGACCAGTCAGCGACGGAGCGAGTTGTTCCCAACATCGAGGTGGAACCTTGCACCTTCGCTTCGCGTTTCGACGCGGCTGCCTACTTGAACCGGTCGCTCGACGCAAAGGTGCTTCCGGGAGCAGAGCTCGACTTAGGGCTGTGGTGCTGGTTAACCTTGTTCTATTTCGACCAAGTGTGCCCGGCACGCGGAGATGGCTCTAGGAAGAGATTGGAAGTGTGGCGATACCTCCCCGCGATTGGCAACTTTCGGAAGTACTACCGCCATTTCCTTTTGGGACCCTTTCTGATCTACCGCGCACACGGAGGCGATGAATCGCTTGTCGGCGCGATTCTAGCCAACCGAGTTAATATCACAGACGACCTCATGGAGCAACTTGCTGGCTATCAGAATTGGATTACCAATAGGTCAGTACTCGAAGTTCAAACAAGCCTCTACTACGACGCCGCCCTGAAGAAACTGAAAGAAGGAGCAAGGTCCAAAGGCGCGGGCTCGCCCCGTCGACTATCAGCAGTGCTCGAACAGTTCGACCTCACCTTCGACATCAGCGGTATTGCGACGGATCGACTGATCGGGCTGCTTCCTGCGGAATTCGATCGCTTCAGGTCCCGATAGCCCCTCGGCGTGCCGACCTAATTGTTGCTTTCAAATGTCGTCGAAGCTGGCAAGCCTCAATCGTCTGACATTCCCAGATAACTATTGGACACCATCCGAGGCGACGAAGTTCTCGAAGTACGCGTCTGTCTCGACTCACGTTGCTTCGGAACTTCCGTATCCAGAAGGAGATTCGTGATTTCGGAGTGTAGGCAAGCTTGCACCCTCCGTGTCGATGCCAATAGCACCCGTGGACTAGGATTGCAATGCGGCGACGAGGCAGTACAAAGTCAGGCCGCCCCGGAAGATCCGTGGCCTGACACATATACAGAATTGGGATCGACCGAAGCGCTTCTTCGACGCGTGACTCCGGCTCGGTGCCCGCGCTTCGAATCCGGGACATGTTCCAGCTACGTCGAGACTTGCTTAATCTGTCCATCGCTCGATTCCGGCACCTCAGCTGTGCGATGCCCGACCTTCGCGGACGATCTTGATGAACCCTTGAACAGTCAGCACGCTTCCAAGGTCCTTCTTGGAGTAGTTCCTGCGGACTTCCCTAGGCACGACAAGCCGAACGTCGTGATTCATCATGTCCGCAATCTGCGCCGAAGACATCGCAGGTTGAACGGTGACGAGGAATTTGGTCCTGACCTTCCGCGCCTCTTGGAGTACCTGCCGCCATCGATCTTTGCAGGTGCTCTTGACGCCAAGGATCCATACCGGAGGCTTCCCGGCAATCTGGATCTCGTACGACCGCTCGTCCGGGATCACGACATCCGGACGCCCCTCTATTGCAGGACGAGACTTGTGTGGAATCCCGTTTTGTGTGAGCACCCAACTGAAGTGGTTCTCAAGTGAGCGACCGGCCCGCGATTTCCGGCGGTTCATGATGGAGGACGCCGTCTTGAGGAAGTCATCCACCGACGCGAAGCCGCTCGTCACCATCGAGGAGCAAAGCTTCCGTTCGACGTGGCGGAAAAGGTCGTATTCCGTGCGGACGAGGTGCATCAAGGTCTCGTCCGGTCCCGCGTTCAGGGCCGCCGGGTTGCAGCTTCGCAGCGATTCGACGGCTTCGTGCGAGAATTGCGTCGTGTCGGGGAAGTCGCGGAATCGAATGGCGAAGGATTCAAACCGGCGAGTGAGGCAGTCAAGCACTCTCTCTTCCGTGCTCGGCTCGGGAATATGGCCCGTGTAGACGCCCCAAACCTTACCGACTTCTATGTCGAGAGCGACCAAGACCTGATCGATCTGATCATCGCCAGTAACGACATACGCCTCGAATCGAAGGTCGCCAGTTCGGACCAAGATCAGGAGGTCGCCGACCAGCTCGGCTTCGCGAAACGGGAAACGGTCTCCAAATCTCGTCAGCCTGTACTCGTGCTTCTTCGCCCCATGCCAGCAGATTCTGGATGCGGTTTCGTTGGCACCGAACCACAGGATCTTCACGTGCTCCTCAGCGTCCTTCCCCTCGACCGGTGGCAGATTGGTGAAGGTTCGCCAAGGCGGCGTCGGGAGCAGGAATCCCGCCTGGTGACTCTTGGTCGCCTTCGTGTCGTTCGGCGCGATGAACTTTGCGAGGGCGTTGCCGTGACGCAACGCTGACTCGATGGCGAGCTCTGCGGGGGAGCCGCTCATCCCGAAATCCTCAAATCAGTGACCTACGAGGCGACCGACGGCGGCCGTTTCAGAAGGCAGCCATTACCGCTCCGGGCGACCTGCCAGGCAAGAACTGGAACGATGCGTCGCGCGACGGCGGCGACGACGAGCGGGACGACTGCGTTTCCGAATTGCTTGTAAGCCTGGGTGTCAGAGACGGCGATTTCCAGCTTGTCGGGGAATCCCATGAGGCGCGCCGCTTCGCGAGGGGTCAGCCGGCGCGGATTCCGCCCTGCCTGCGGGATCAGGATCTCCGAGCCGTCCTTGTAGTAGCGGGCGCTGAGCGTGCGGGTGACGCCGTTCAGGTCGGCCAGACCGAAGCCGAAGCCGTGGCCGAGGTCGCGGTGCTTCTTCGCGTAGTCCTGCAGGTACTTCCAGAGGTGCTTCGAAAGCGTGTAGCGCGGGTCCGGGTTCGGGTCGAGGATCGAGGCCAGCGTCGGCGGGGCTTCGCGCGGCGGCGTCGGCGCCTCGTATGGCGGGTTGTCGCCGAACACGCGGCGGTCGAACCCGACGACGAAGATGCGCTCGCGGTGCTGGGGGACCCAGGAGGCGGCGTCGATGACGGACGGGAAGACCTTGTAATCGAGGTCTTCGAGGGCACCGCGGATGACCTCCCACGTGCGTCCGCGGTCGTGGGAGAGCAGGTTCTTGACGTTTTCGAGAATGATCGCCGGCGGACGCTTCGCCTCGATGATGCGGATGATCTCGAAGAACAGCGTCCCTTGGGCGCGGTCGCGGAAGCCGTGCTCGCGGCCGAGGCTTTTCTTCTTTGAGACGCCGGCGATCGAGAACGGCTGGCAGGGGAACCCGGCGGCGAGGACGTCGTGGTCGGGGATAGACTCGGCCTTGACCTCGCGGATGTCCCCGACGGGGTTCTCGCCGAACCACGCGCGGTACGTGACCTGCGCCCAGCGGTCCCACTCGCAGGAGTAGACGCACTCGCCGCCCGCGGCTTCGAGTCCGAGACGGAAACCGCCGATGCCGGCGAAGAGGTCGATGAACTTGAAGCGGGCCCCTCCTTCGGCCGGAGGACGCGGGGGCGGCTTGAACAACGGAAGCTGTCCTTGCTGATCCACGGCGCTCTCCAGAAGCTCCACGGCGAGGTGGCTCATGGAGACCCCTCGCTCCGAGGCGACTTCGCGCAGTCGGGAGTGCAGCCGAGGCGGGATATTGCGGATCAGCAGCTGCGAAGTCTTGCTTTCTGGGGACATGGTGATAGCAGATTGATATCACTACTTCCCCAGATCGTCAAGTTTTCCGCGTCTGTTAGGCGGGTGTTAGTATGATTGGCGCGTCTAGGAAGTCAAGCCGCTGCGCACTCGTTCCAGTCATGGGGAAACTCAGGCGCCGGACCGGGAGGCCACTCGTCGCCCGAACACACCCTCTCGCGTCGCGTTTGCATCGTAGAACTCGGCGTCCGAGAGCTCGCCGCACTCATATCGCCGCCATGCTTCCGCGGCGGCGTTCGCGAGGGCGACAGGCCAGCCGCTTCGCACGTAGAACCTGGCGACGACCGGGTATAGCTCAGGGAGAACGCGCGTTCCTTGGTCTGACACTTCGGTCTTTCGTCCGTGATCGAGCGCGCCGTCCGGGTGCAGCCCGGGGAAGACGAAGCAGGTCGCCGACCACGCCCGACGGAATTCGTGGCCTGACATTCGCCGAAGTTCCCCGCGGCTCAAGGTCGCAAGGCGAAGAACGCTGCGGCAGCGCGCAAGAACGGTTCGACGATTGAGCGGAACGACGCGCATGGCGGACTCCTTCCTCGACGGGTTGATGACCGGCCCAGCCTTTCGGCTGCGGGAAGGAGCCGGGACTGCAACGCCGAACGTCGCGGAGAATTTTATGGCGTCGACCATGGCCCTGCCAGGAGGGCGCTTCAACTTCCTGCGAGCCGAAGTCCTGGCTCGTCCAGGAGTTGAGAACAATCGATCACGACTCGCCGGATTTCCGGATTTCCGGATTCCCTGCTTCGCTCCCCCGCCCTTCACATCTCCTCCTCGTGATTCCCCGTCCTCTTCCGCTTCTTCTGGTCGAACGCCTTCGCTCCCGCCGCCGCGTCGAACGCCTCCAGGCGCCAGGGGCCGAGCGACTCGATCCGGACAACTTCCGCCTGTACGCCGAGGATCTTCGTCGAGAACGGAACCTCCAGCTCGTCTTCAATGCGACTCAAGAACCCGACGAGTTGCTCGTCGTCGCCGTGAGCGTCGACGATCGCCTCATCGATGAGCGCATTCAGACGGGCCCTGGAGAAACGCTGTGCGGGGTTCTTCGCAGGTCGTCCTTTCAACCGCCGCCGCGTCGCTTCAAGCGCGGCCTTCAGCAACTCAGCGCACTCCGCGGTCGAGGCGACGGTGGGCGGCGCCTGCTGGAGGCACGCGACGAGCATGGACAGCGTCCGGGCGGACTCCGCGCAATGGGCGGCGACGCCTCCGTCCGCTACTCCACCGGCTTGAGCATGGCGGCCGACACGCTCAGGTGGACGCCGCCCGTGCAACAGACGACGACGCGCGTTCGCTTGATTTCGACGACCTTTCCGCGCTGCGGGCCGTGTCGGGGGGAGTCCCAGGCGACCTCCATGCCGGGGCGGAGGACGAGCATGGCCTGATGCGTGCGGATGTTGAGAACGGCCTCGTGCTTGCGGCGCAGGACTTCGCCGATCCTCATGAGCTCTTCGGAAGTCAGGCTGCCGATCCAGATGGCGCGGGCGATGCGCTCGGCGAGCGGAGCGCGCGGGTCGCCGCCTTCGGGGATGAGGTCGGGGAGGGCTTCGGACATGCGGGCATTGAAGAACCGCCGGGACGGAGCCGCAAGGAATCGGCCGCGCAAGCCGGACGACCCGGGGAATGCGGCAGCGCGAGGCCGGGGCCGGGACTGGACTCGAATTGCCGGCAGGCCTGCCCGCTGCGCACCCGACTTCCGCTCCATGCCTCTTCCGCCTCCCAACCCCCTCTGCGCGCGGGCTCGAGGTCTCGACCGGAGGCGTGTGTTCGAGGCGCGGCTGGTCCAGGACGGGCCGTGAAAAGTGGTGATCGTGCGTTACGATCCGGTCATGGGCAGCGAGCGGCACCCCGACCACGGCGACTTCTTCGTGAAGACCTCGCTCAACGACGACCTGAAGGCGATCCGGCAGGCGACGGAGATGGCGAAGAAGAACGCGACGAAGCCGGGGCACTACTGGCTGAGGGCGGTGGTGAAGGGCGACGGGCCGGACGGGCCGTTCGAGGTGATCAAGATGTACCACGTGGACCTGGGCGCCGGGATCGTGGAGATCACGGAGACGATGGGGGGCGAGGAGAGGGCGCGGCGGACGCGGAGGCTGGACGATCTCGGGTAGCCGGGAAGAAGCGGTCCATTTCCGACCGGACACTTGACATTTGCCTAACATGTTGTAAGCTTCCCTCGTCACCTGCAGCCACACTCGCGCGACCACTGGCTCTTGCCGCCGCAGGTTCTCATCGCCGACGCCCGACCGCCCCGCGCACCGTGTCTCCGGCGGCCGCTCCCTCGCCTCCGATTCCCCGGAGCCGCCATGCCGCCGCCGCCGCTTCCGAACACCTATGCCCCGCTTCTCGCCGAGCTGAAGGACCGCGTCCGATCCGCGCAGTTGAAGGCCGCGCTCTCGGTGAACACGGAGATGATCCGGCTGTACTGGGGGATCGGGAAGCGGATCCTCGAGGCGCAGGGGGAGCAAGGGTGGGGGGCGAAGGTGATTGATCGGCTCGCCGCCGACCTGCGGAAGGAGTTCCCCGACATGACGGGTTTCTCCTCGAGGAACCTGAAGTACATGCGGGCCTTCGCGGCCGCGTGGCCTGGGACCGAAATTGTGCAGGAGCCTTCTGCACAATTGCCCTGGTGGCATAACGTCTTGCTGATTACTAAGTTAAAGTCGCGCGAAGAACGGGAGTGGTATGCCCGAAAGGCCCTGCACCACGGCTGGTCGCATGCCATCCTGGACCTGCAGATCGAAACCCGGCTCCACGAACGTGAAGGCAAGGCGATCACGAACTTCTCCCGCACGCTGCCGCCGGAGCAGTCCGACCTCGCGCAGCAGGTCCTGAAGGACCCGTACAAGTTCGAATTCCTTTCGGTCGCCGGCGACGCGAAGGAGCGGGAGGTCGAGCAGGCGATGGTGGACCACGTCCAGAAGCTGCTCCTGGAGCTCGGGATGGGGTTCGCGTTCGTGGGGCGGCAGGTGCGGTTCGAAGTCGACGGCGACGAGTTCCGCCTCGACCTGCTCTTCTATCACCTCAAGCTGCGCTGCTACGTCGTGATCGATCTCAAGGCCCGGCCGTTCCAGCCGGAATTCGCCGGCAAGCTGAACTTCTACCTGTCGGCGGTGGACGCGCAAATGCGCCACAGGGACGACGCGCCGACCATCGGGCTCCTCCTGGTGCGCGGAAAGAAGAACCGCCTGACGGTGGAGTACGCGCTGCAGGACATCCGCAAGCCCATGGGCGTCTCCGAGTGGACCGCGCGGCCCGCGGCCGAACTTCCGAAGAAGCTGCGCGAGGCGCTCCCCAGCCTGGAGCAAATCGAGGAGGGGCTTGGGACGCTGAAGATCAAGGAGGAGGGGCCAAGGGCGAAGCCCCTCCGGCTGGACGATCCGGGGTCGCCGTAGTTCGGCATCATGATCGGCATTACGGTGGACGTGGTCGGGCGGTGCTTCCCGATGCTGTATCCCGCGTCCGCGGGCTGATCCTACGTACCCAAGCCAATCCCCGTTCCTTCCGTCTGCCCCGGAGTCGGGCGCCCGGCATCCCGAACGCCTGACCGGCTTCGCTTGACACTCCCCGGCCTCCTCCCGAAACTCGCCCCGAGGTTCAGGGGTGTCCTGCTTTTTGAAGAGAGGGAGTTTCGTGTCCATCTCGCAGTGTCTCCGGCCCTTTTTCAGCGCGCTTCTCTTGCTTCCCGCGCTTGTGGCGGGATTGCACGCGGCGCGTGCCGAGGCGGCGGACGTGCTCGTCGCGATCGCCTCGTCCGGAGCGGATGCGAAGTCCAGGGTCGCGGGGCCGATGCTGCGCGAGGGGCGGAGCTTCGTGGCGGATGGCGACGCCGCGGCGGACGACCTGGGCTCGGGAACGGCGCTCGCGGAGATCGTCGCGGACTCGTGCGCGGGCCTCGCCGTGCGGATCCTGCCGCTGCGGATCGCCTCCGCGAAAGCGCCCGACCCGGCGCCTGAGGCGCTCGCCGCGGCGGTCGACGCCGCGGTCGAAGCCGGCGCCGACGTCCTCCTCGTCGCGTGCGTCTCCGGCCGCAGAAACGCCGCGGTCGCCGCCGCGCTAGACCGCGCGCTGAAAAAGGGCCTCCTCGTCCTCTCCCCGGCCGGCTCCTCGCCCGACGGTTTCGACCTCTTTCCGGCCTCCCACCCCGGCGTCCTCTCGGTTGCCGGCGTCGAGCCCGCCCCGGCGTCCTCCCCTCAGGCCCTCCCCTGGCGCCTCACCGCCTTCGCGAACGCCTCCGCGCGCACCGACGTGCTCGCCCCCGCGCTCGACCGGGCGCGGGATCTCTTCGGAAGCGGCGTGGCGGCGGCGCGCGCTGCGGCCTTCGCGGCGGCGGCGCTGGCGCAGAGGAGCGACGTGCCGCGGGAGAAGCGGCGCGAGTGGCTTCTCGGGCTCGGGGACGGCGCGGTGGCCGGGAGGGACGCGGCGGGGAAGCTGCCGCGCGTGTGGGATCCGGCGGCGCTGAAGGCGGCGCTCGCGAGGGACGCGGCGCGGGGGAGGTTCGTGGTGGAATCGGTGATTCCGGAGACACAGCGGTCGGTGAAGGTCCGCGTGCGGAACGTGTCGGCCGCGGCCGCGAACGGAACGCTTCGGCTCTACTCCGCGCTCCTCCGGGAGCCGGTGACCGCCGCGATTCCCGAGACGGCGCCGGGAGCGGCGGCGACGCTGACGGTGGAGATCGGCGCGGACGCGGCCATGACGCGCTGCGTCGAAATCGCCGGGGCGCGCGAGGACGACCCGCCGGCGGACGTGGCGCGCTTCGAGACGCCGGTCCGAGCCTGGGCCGGCGCGGTTTCGCTCGCGGGCGTCGAAGTCCTGCCGCCGGACGAGGGGGCGAGAACTGTCCGCGTGCGCGTTTTCGTCGCCAACGCCTCCGGGGAGACCGCCGAAGGCGTCCGCATTCTCGTCGGACTCGGCGCCGCCGAGCGGACGCGCACGGTCGCCGCGGCCGCGGGCGCCGTCACGACCGCGGAGATCGACGTCGACATCCCCGCGCCCGGCGCGTCCGGCGCGGCCCTTCCCCTGCTGGTCGAACTCGGCTCAGGCGCGGAAGCAGCGGCGCGCGGGGGAAACGTCCCCGCGGGCGCCGGCGCCCTTCGCCTCGAACCTCCTCCCGTAAGGAAATAGCCCGATGCGCTCCCGATCCCTTCGCCTGACCCTTCCGCTCTTCGCCGCGGCCCTCGCGACCGCCGCCTGGCTCGCGCCGCGCGCGCTCTCGTCGCCGGAGAGCGGCCGCCGCCCGGCCGTCTTCGACTGCGAGGACCCGCCGCCGCTTCCCGAGGGCACCGTCGTCGTCGCGGTCGTGGACACGGGCGTGGACGGGAGCCACCCGGCGCTCAAGGGCCGCTGCCTGCCCGGGGTGGACGAGGCCGGGGCGGTGACGGAGGGATCGGACATCGTCGGGCACGGGACCGCGATGGCGGGGCTGGTCTGCGCGGACGACGAGAACGACGCCTACGACGGAATCTGCGCCGGCGTCCCCAGCGTCCGCATCCTGCCGGTCAAGGTGACGATGGGAGGGACGAAATGCCCGCCGGCGACGCTGGCGCTGGGGATCCAGAGCGCGATCGACCGCGGGGCGAAGGTCGTGCTGGTGGCGATGGGGATGTCGTTCACGACGGAGAAGCTGGAAGAGGTGATGAAGAAGGCGGAGGAGAAGGGGGTGCTGGTCATCGCGGCGGCGGGGGCGAACGGCGGCTGCCACGACCTGTACCCGGCGGCGCATCCGTGGGCGATCTCGTGCACCGCGACGGCGCCCCACCAGGAGGAGCAGCCCGACGGGACCAAGATCGTCACCGAGACGCTGGCGCAGCCCTGCAACCGCTCCGGCAAGACCGAGATCCTCTCGCCCGCCCGCGCCGCCGTCCTGTCGGCGGACGGCGGCTACGCCGAAATCGAGGGGACCAGCGCTTCGGCTGCCCGCGCCGCAGGCTACGCTGCGAAGCTGCTCGCGAAGCACCCCGACATGAGCGCCGCCCGCGTCCGGGAGATCCTGACGCTCAGCGGAAAGGACGACCGCCACGGCAATTCGTGGGTCCAGGTCCCCGCCCGCATCCTCTACGCCGAGGCGATCGACCGCTACGCGAAAGGCGACGACTTCGGCGACCTCGTCCTCACCTACTGCTACCCCGAGTGGGCGAAGCCGAACCAGAAGATCAGGGTCCGCGGCGTCGTCCGCAATATCGGCGCAAAGCCGGTTTCGGGGGAGCTGGTCCTCCAGTCGTGGAAGCCCGTGCCGTTCAAGTGCAGCGCGCCGATACCGGAGGTGGCGCCCGGGGCGTCGGCGGAGGTGTTTGTGGAAGTGCCGGGGTTACCGAACGACATCATCGACGTCGACGCACAGATCGTCTCGAAGCAGGACGAGAACCCGGACAACAACCGGCTGTTCATTGCGATCGTTCCGATGGAAGAAGATCCCAGCATCGTGCTGCAGCGGATCAGTGTGCGCGGGTGGACAAGGAGTGGAGAGGCGATCGTGACCTGCGTCGTGAGCAACCAGAGCCCCGGTGCTCTCGACGGTCGGATCGAGATCCCAATCAAGGACAAGCTCTATCAGAAGGAGATCCACATCGAAGCGGGGGGGCGAAGCTCAGTTGAAGTGCCGGCAGCTATTCCTGAGCCAGACAAGAACTTCGGTGGTGCGGGCATCTCGATCTTGATCATGCGCGACAAAGTTCAACTCGAAGACAAGACCGTGATCCTGTGGTCGGAGGAGTCAAGTGCATCGACCCAATACGCGGACCTTTGGGCAACGCGTGAGTTCATCTTCGATGCGCCTGCATTCGTGAGCAAATCGAGGGCAGATTTCCCGGTCCTCGCATTCATTCCGGAGGTCCACTCTGCACAGCTTGATCGCGTGCAGTACTACCACCTGGAGCCCGCAGGAGAACGAAAGAAGTCAGGCGTCTGCCTAGAGGAGATCTTCCTCGAGAGCCTGGATGAGTCCGTCGCCCTCTCCTATCAAGCCCCTAAGGACTCCGTCACTGAGACGGTCGGCGGCGTGCCGCTACTCCAGTTCATCAGCGTTCCGTTCGCCAACGAACTTCCGCGATTCCAGATGCCGCCGAAGGTGCTGAAGCATGTCCTGATCGAAAACGCCGCCGGCGAAGAGATGTCTCCTGCGTTGCTTCCCGGCTGGATCGACTACGACGGCTGGAGCGTCGTGTTCCGACTCCCCAAGTGGACGCTGGTAAGCTCTGAGGGGCGCCTTCCGCGGGCCGGCGATTACGCCTACTTGCGCTGCTACTCGAAATACTACGAGCTGCCCTTCCCGGTCTCCCGTGAACGCTTTCAGAGGTTGTCGAAGTCCAACAAGGGGTTCCTCCACGAGCAGGAAGCCATCCTCCGCATCCAGCTCGACGTCGAACTTCCCCACCTCTTCCCCAACGGCCAGTACCTCGACACGCACGTCCACACGGCCTCGGAGTTCTCGCGGCGCCTGGTCGAGCCGCGGCTCGCGTTCGGCGGGCCGCTCTGGATGCTCCTGCGCTCGGCGCAGGCGATGGGACTCGTCGGCGATCACACCCTCGCCCGCGCGCGGCACCGGCTGGCTGGCGGCGGCGGCGGCGCAGACCCGTGGGAGGGCGGAAGCGCGCTTCACACGTTGATAACGACCGACCACAACTGCTTTCTCGTCGACACGGATATCCCGGACGCGGAGCCGTATCGCGGAACAGCGCCGGGAAGCGAGATCAAGGTGCTGCGGAAGTTCGCGGGCGCGGGTGCCGGCCAGGAACTGGCGCTTCATGTGCCCGACCGGTTCCTGGGCGCGCCTCACGCGCTGGTCTACCGCGCGGAGCCGATGGATGGTCCGTGGCATGCGGGGCACAGCTACAAGGAGATGATCGGGAAGTGGCGGGCGTTTCTCACAGGACTGCGGAAGCTGATGGAGAACAAGGGCGTGATGCAGTTTCAGCGCGTCATTCCCACGGCGGACGATTTTCTTGCGAGCTTCTTCAAGGGTCTGAAGTACGGACTGGGCGTGGTCGGGATGGTGGCGCCAAAGGGCGAAGACGAATTGCGCAAGGCGCTGCGCGAGTCGCTGGGAGAGGCGCTCGGCAAGGAGATCTCCGATCCTGCTTTCAAGGACCTGATCGACTCCTGGGGAAACCGGTCGGCGAAGGATTGGGGCGAGTTCCTGAAGGACGCAGAAGCGATCACGGACGAGGTTTCCAAGACGCCCGACGAGAATCGCTGGGACGTCATGACGACGGAACGCCAGTTGCTGGACCCCTCGAACCCAAAATCGAGCTACATCGCCGCCCATCCGTTCCTCGACACGAAGAACCCCGGCGTGAAGGACTTCATCCACGAGGACGTTCCGCTTGCCCCCGGCTCGCTCGCGTGGGAGCCCGACGACCTCCCGAAGGCCGCGAACCTCACGACCGAGCGGATGCGGCTCGAGGACTACAACGGCGACTTCCCCTTCAAGGGCATGCAGATTTGGAACGAGCCGCAGTACTACAAGGCCGAACTGGGCGACCCGTCCGAGCTCTTCCGCACGAACGTCTGGCGCCGGGGCGTGATGAAGCCGAACGAGACCTGGTTCGACGAGCTGTCGTTCGGATTCCACTACTACCTGCGCGACATGGTCCGCCCGGGGCTTCTCTACGCGATGGACTCCTCCGCGCGCTCCGACGGCGCGAAGGTCGTCTTCGCCCGGAAGGCGTACCTGTTCGCGGGAAGCGACGCGCACGGCGCGTTCAACTACACGAGCGGGCACGGCGGGACGGTGCTGGGTCACCCGACGTTCACGAAGCTGGTGACGCTCTTCGGCTGCTCGCACGGGTCGGTGGCCCACACCTCGCATTTCGCCGCGGCGCGCGTGTACGCCGAGGAGCCGAGCCTCGACGCGGTGGTCGAGGGGCGCCAGGTGTGCACCGACGGCCCGCTCTGCTGGCCGGCGCTCGACACGGACACATGCTTCGACTCGGACGCCGGGATCTGGCACGACTCGTGGCGCCACGCGCGCTTCGCCAGCAACGACGACGGCCAGATCGGCGGCCGCGGGGCGTTCGATGGCGGGCGCACGGCGCTCGTGCGCCGCGACTGCGGCAACGCCGCGCTGCGGTTCCGCGTCGCGGGCGCCGGGGGACAGGGAGGGCTCCCGCGGCTCTGCGACCTCTTCACCGTCTCGCTCTCGGACAAGTCGCTGCCGCGCGAGACGGCGGGCATGGCCGTCCCGTTTCTCGAGCCCGCGGACGAGTGGACCCCCGGGCCGTGGTCCGAGATGCAGGTCCGCGCGCTTCCCGGCACCGTGACGTTCTCCGAGCCCCGCGCGCTCGTCGTCGCCGCCTACACCGCGGGCACACGCGCCCGCCGTTTCGACGTCGCGGAGCGGCGTTGCTTCTCCAACCCGATCTGGTGCTCGACCGTGGAGATCGAGATCGCGGTCAAGCCGCAGGTCGCCGACGGCGTCGCAATCGTCCCCGTCGGCGCGTTCAAGGCGTCGTTCACCTGCGACACTTCGATGTTCGAGGAAGCGCCCGTCGTGTACGCAAAGCAGCTGAACGACGTCGGCGACAGCGTGGCCGGCACGTGGCGGCTGATGCCGGTTCCTGACCAGGAGGAAGGATTCTGGCGGAACCGCGGCCGGCAGGTGGAAGGGAAGGATGTCCGGCAGGCCGACTGCGTGCTCAAGGTGGCGAACGTGGAAGCGATCCGGCTCGCGAAACCGTGGTACCCGGTCGAGGGGGTCGTGACGTTCGCGGTGATGATCGCGAACCCGCGCGACGCGCACGGCAACCGGCTGAACGCCGTTGCGAACCTCGTCGAAGTGTCGGTCCCCGCGGGCGGCAAGCCGCCCGGCGACGCGGGAACTCCGGGCGACGGCGGGACGCGGCCCGGGGAGCAGACGCGCTCCGGAGGCGACACGACGACCGTCACGGTGAAGGGCGGCGAGCAGGTGACGTTCCCGAAGGGCGCGACGATCGACGGCAAGCGCATCCCGCCGGGCGCGTGGTCCGTGCCTCCGGAGGTTCCGGAGGCCGGCATCCGCGTGCTCGTCACCTGCGGGCAGACGTCGCTGACGCTGCTTCTCACCCGCTCGGCGACCCCGGACGCCCCGTCGCTTCAGCGGACCACCGGCGGCTTCACCGGCAAGGTCCCTTCGTCCAATGCCGGCTCGACGAGCATTCTCGTCAAGAACCACGCCGACCGCACGGCGACCGTCTCGGAGCCGCTCATGGTCACGGGCTCGTCCTGCGTCTTCCTCGCCCCCGGCCTCGAGCCGGGCCCCTGCGACATGGTCGTCACGCAGGGCGGCGCCTCGAAGACCTTCAAGACCGAGGCCGTCGCCGCCGTCCTCCAGTGGGACCAGCCCGACGCCCAGGTCGGGGACGTCCGCGCGCTCTCGATCTTCCTCCAGGGCGCCTCGCGCCCGGTCGACTGGCGGGTCTCCGGCACCCTCACCGTCCAGAACGCCGAGATCGTCGAAGCGGACCCGCGCCTCAGGCGCGAATCCGACGGCAGCTTCACTGCGACCGATCTGCCCGGCGACGCGGGGATCGTTCTCCGCGCCCGGGCGGTGCAGCAGGGGAAGATGACGGCGACGGCGCGGCTGGAGGCCCGGCCGGCGGGACAGTAACGACTCCCCTGATTTGAACCCCCGTTCAAATTCCCCTTGAACCCCCCGCGCGGTTCGGGGATCGTGTCCGCATGACCACGACCACGACGCAGCGCATTTCCTTCACCCTGAACGGCGACCCGGTGTCGGTCACGTTCGGGACGCACAAGACCCTCCTCGAGGTCCTCCGCGAGGACCTGAACCTGACGGGGACGAAGCACGGCTGCGAGCTGGGCGAGTGCGGCGCGTGCGCCGTGCTCGTGGACGGCAAGCCGGTGCTGTCCTGCCTGATGCTGGCGGTCGAGGCCGAGGGGACGAAGGTGACGACGGTCGAAGGGCTGGCCGACGACGCGCGGCTGCATCCGCTGCAGGAAGCGTTTGCGGACTGCGGGGCGGCGCAGTGCGGGTACTGCACGCCGGGGTTCCTGTGCACGGCAAAGGCGCTGCTCGACAAGAAGCCCGACGCGAACCGCCGCGAAATCTCCGAGGCGCTCGCCGGGAACCTGTGCCGGTGCACGGGGTACATCCAGATCTACGAAGCGGTGGAGACGGCGGCGGCGAAGATGGCGAAGGAAGGAGCGAAGAAGTGAGCGCTTCGAAGAATCTGAAGGTCATCGGCCAGGCGCGGCGCCGGGTGGACGGGCGGGCGAAGGTGCTGGGGCAGACGAAGTTCGCGGACGACCTGGAGTTCACGCGGATGCTGTTCTGCCGGCTGGTGCGGTCGACGCAGCCGCACGCGGTGATCAAGGCGATCGACGCTTCGAAGGCGCTGGCGATGGAAGGCGTGAAGCTGGTGATGACGGGCGCGGACTTCCCGGTTCCGTACGGGATTCTGCCGGTGTCGCAGGACGAGTATCCGCTGGTGCGCGGGAAGGTGCGGATGGTGGGCGATCCGGTCGCGGCGGTGATCGCGACGTCGGAGGAGCTGGCGATCGAGGCGGCGCTTGCCGTGAAAGTCGAGTACGAGCCGCTGAAGACCATCTCCGATCCGCTCGAGGCCCTCAAGACGCCGGAGCCGCGGATTCACGACTACGGCGACCACGGGAACGTGCACAAGGCGGTGGCGCTGGAGTTCGGGGAAGTGGACGCGGCGATCTCCGGGGCGGACCGCGTGTTCGAGGACCACTTCTTCTACCAGGGCAACACGCACCTGCCGATCGAGCAGCACGCGGCGGTCGGGACGGTGGACACCGAGGGCAAGCTCTGTGTGTACTCGTCCACGCAGACGCCGCACTACGTCCACCGCGCGCTGGCCAAGGCGCTCGACATCGCGCCGCACCTCGTGCGCGTCATCGCGACGCCGCAGGGCGGCGGGTTCGGCGGCAAGACGGACCCCTTCAACCACGAGATCGTCGTCGGCAAGGCGGCGCTCGTGCTCGGGCGGCCCGTGAAAATCTCGCTGACGCGCGAGGAAGTCTTCTACTGCCACCGCGGGCGCCACCCGGTCCTCATGAAACTGCGCACCGGCGTGAAGAAGGACGGCACGATCACCGGCCTCGACCTGCAGACCCTTCTCGACGGCGGCGCGTACGGCTCGTACGGCGTCGCGTCCACCTTCTACACCGGCGCGCTGCAGTGCGTGACCTACGCGCTGCCGACGTACCGCTTCCGCGGCTGCCGAACGTTCACGAACAAGCCGCCGTGCGGGCCGAAGCGCGGGCACGGGACGCCGCAGCCGCGGTTCGGGCAGGAGGTGCAGCTGGACAAGATTGCGGTGGCGCTGGGGATGAACCCGGCGGACCTGCGGCTGAAGCAGCTGACGCCGGCGAACTCGATCACGGCGAACTGGATGAAGGTGGGGACGACGGGGCTGCGCGAGTGCATCGAGCAGGTGGTGAAGCGCAGCGGCTACCGGGAGAAGTGGGGCAAGCTGCCGCCGGGTCGCGGGATCGGGCTCGCGTGCTCGACGTATCTCACCGGCGCGGGGCTGCCGATCTATTGGAACGACCTGCCGCACACAGGCGTGCAGCTCCAGTTCGACCGCTCGGGCGCCGTTGTCGCGTTCTGCGGCGCCGCGGAATGCGGGCAGGGGTCGGACGACGTGCTCGCGGCGACGGTCGCGGAGGTACTCGGCCTCACGACGCGCGACGTGCGCCTCGTCACCGGCGACACCGGCATCACGCCGATTGACCTCGGGTCGTACTCGTCGCGCGTGACGCTCATGATGGGCAACGCCGCGATCCAGGCGGCGGAGCGCGCGAAGGCGCTGATCGGGCAGGCGGTGTCGAAGAAGCTCGAGATCCCGCCGGACCGCGTGGTGTTCGCGGGCGGCCGCGTGTTCGACGCGAGCGACCCTTCGAAAGGCGTCTCGTGGCAGGACGCGGTCATCCTCGGCGAGTCCATGCACGGCACGCTCGGCACGACGGGCTCGTACAAGCCGCCGCCGGCCGCCGGCAAATTCAAGGGCGGCGGCGTCGGCCCGAGCCCCGCGTACTCGTTCACGGCGGCCGTCGTCGAGGTCGAGGTGGACAAGGACACGTGCTTCCTCGACGTGAAGAAGGTCTGGATCGCGCACGACATCGGGCAGGTGATGAACCCCGTCCTCGCGCGCGGCCAGGTGGAGGGGTCGGTCTACATGGGGCTCTCCGAAGCGATGATGGAGGAGTCGGCCTTCCGCCGTCTCCCCGCGAATCTCAGCGGCGCGCTCGTCCACAAGTTCCCCTCGCTTCTCGAGTACAAGTCCCTCACGACCCTCGAGATGCCTGAGGTCGACACCGTCTTCATCGAAGAGCCCGACCCGAACGGCCCGTTCGGCGCGAAGGAAGTCGGCCAGGGCCCGCTCCTCCCCATGCCGCCCTGCGTCGCAAACGCCGTCTACGACGCCGTCGGCGTGCGCGTGGACGAGTCGCCCGTCACTCCCGAGAAGATCGCCAAGGCCCTCTGGGAAAAGGAGCACGGCCGCGAGGCGCGCTTCGGCCCGAAGGAGTTCCCGAAGATCGAGTGGCCCGAGGCGTCGAAGGTCAAGACGCCCTTCGAGGGCGGCGACGGCACCGCTTCCAACGAGAAGCCGCGCAAGTCCAAGCTCCTCGCGTCCGGCTTCCGGCTCGCGCCCGACTCTCCCGGCGCCAAGGTCGAGGGGGTGAAGTCATGATGCGCTGCCCGTCCTTCCGGTACCTCGCCCCCGCGACCCTCGAGGAAGCGGCGGCGATCCTCGCCGACCTCGGCCCGAAGGCGATGATCCTCGGGGGCGGGACCGACGTCGTCCCGAACCTCAAACGCCGCCAGATGACGCCGGAGGCGCTCGTGTCGCTCCGCAAGATCGCGTCCCTGCGCGGGGTGACGCTCGGCGCCGACGGCGCCGCCACGATCGGCCCGTGCTCGACGCTCGCCGACCTCGCGCTCGACAAATCCATCGCGTCCGGGTGGCCCGGCCTCTCCCGCGCCATCAGCAGCATCGCTTCCCCCCTCATCCGCGCCACCGCCACCCTCGGCGGAAACCTCTGCCTCGACACCCGCTGCAACTACTACAACCAGAATCACGAGTGGCGCCAGTCCATCTCCTTCTGCATGAAGGCCCCGCACGGCACCGCCGTCACCGAGCCCGGCCAGGCCACCTGCTGGGTCGCGCCGTCCAGCCCGCGCTGCTGGGCCGTGTCGTCCACCGACTCCGCGCCGATGCTCATGGCCCTCGGCGCGACCGTCACCGTGCAGTCCAAGGCGCGCGGGAAGCGCGACATCCCGATGACCGCGCTCTACCGCGACGACGGCATGGACTACCTCAAGAAGTCGCCCGACGAAATCGTCACGTCCGTGCGCGTCCCCGCCGCGAAAGGCGCGAAGTCCACGTACTGGAAACTCCGCCGCCGCGGGTCGTTCGACTTCCCCGTCATGTCCGTCGCCGCCAGCGTGAAGCTCGCGAAGTCCGGCGAGGTCGAGGACGCCAAGGTCGTCCTCGGCGCCGTCGCCTCCTGCCCGCTCGACCTGCAGGAGTCCGCGCTCCTCCTCGGCAAGAAACTCACCGACGATTCCATCGGGGAGTTCGCAGAGAAGGCATCGGCGCATGCGCGGCCGCTCGACAACACCGACTTCCAGGCCGCCTGGCGCCGCAAGACCGCGCGCGCGTTCCTCTCCGGGGCGCTCAAGGAGCTCCGCGGCGACGGGAAGGACACGCTGGGCGTCCTCGCGCAGAGGGTGCTGCAGGGGGCGAGCTGCATCGGTTAGGTGAGTCGGCGAGATCGGACATCCGTCGGGTAAGATGCCGCTTCGCATGTCCACGACGCTCACCATCCGTGACGAAACCCCGACCGGCAAGCCGGTGCGCACCTTCACGATCGAGATGATGTCGGCCCGCGTCCCGGTGCGTGAGCTCATCCGCAGCCGCGTCTACCAGGAAGTCGCCGACTACAACCGCACGCCCGGGGAGACCTTCCACGGCCTCGTCCAGCCGACCGACGCCGAGCGCACGCTCAACGGCTACCGCATGCAGAAGCCCCGCGAACTCGACTGGAAGGCGCAGTACGAGAAGGCGCTCGAGGCGTACGCGCGCAACGGCTTCTTCGTCCTCGTCGACGACCAGCAGGTCGAGTCGCTCGAGCAGGAGGTCGAGGTCACAGCGGAGACGCGCGTGAGCTTCGTGAAGCTTGTGCCTCTCGTCGGGGGCTAATCGTGACGTGTGACGGCGGCGAGGCGCAACGCCTGCTCCAAGCCTTCATTCTCGAGGCCGCCAGGCTCGGGCAGAAGGCCTACTGGACACGATTGCGCGAGTTTGAGACTGCGCGGCTGATCCTCGCTTCGTCGCAGGATTGCCAAGAAGCAGTCGTCTCGGCCCTCCTGAAGGAACTGCGCGACTCCGTCGAACAGCGCCCTGGGGCACCCGTCCTCTCCTGGGACTCTGCGAGGTCTCGAGCGAAGCTTCTCTCGGAGCTGGTTCGCCGGGGAACGGTGAGGTCGATCCAGGATCTCGAAAGGTGCGCGGTCCTTTGCGCCAGGCTCTGCGCCGGCATGGGCTGGGGATTTGAGCTTGGCCTGTGTTGCATCCGGGCGCTCGAGCATGCCAGAAAGTCCGGGCCGCTTCCGCCCAGGATTCGGGAGTTCATTGAAACTGCGGCATCCAGCATCGCGAATGGCATTCAGAAAGCTCCGTTTCCATACAAGGACCAACACCGCGCCCTGGAGCAGATCCAGGGCGTCCTCGGGACAGCAGCCACGCTCCGAAGCGAGCCCGAGGCAGGGGAACCCTGGGCTGAGGCCATCCTCGCGGACCTTCGGGGAATGGCGGCCGAAACTCGGGCCGCTTGGGACGAAGTCCTTCGCCACGCCCGCTCCGCCCGGGGAACCGCGCCTACGGCAAAGTGGATCAAGGCCGGGAAGGCCGCGGCAGCCGAGCTTCCGCCGCGCGGACTTGCCGAAGCGGTTGATCGATGGCTGCAGAACGTTCGCGAGGGATCGTCGAAGGTCATCGGCGAACGGAACGCAGACCTGCTCAAGGGACTCGCCTGGCTCGGGGCGGTCTGCGGCGACGTAACGCCTGCCCGGATCGCCGACCTCTGCGAAACCTGCCTCCGCAAGATCCCGAACGTCGGCGCGCGCTCGGCGAAAGTCGGCAACGCCTGCCTCTGGGCGCTGTCCGCGATGCCGGGGCGCGATCCGATCGCGCAGCTCGGGCGGCTGCAGCTGAAGGCGAAGTACGCGACGGCGAAGAAGCTGATCGGGCGGGCGCTGGATGCTGCGGCGAAGCGCGAGGGGATGACGCGGCAGGACCTGGAGGAGATCGTGGTCCCGTCGTTCGGGCTCGGCGCGGACGGGGCGTTGAGGCAGCCGCTCGGCGCGTTCACCGCGGAGATCCGCATCGCGGGGACGACGGAGGCGGAGCTGCGCTTCGTCGCGGCGGACGGGAAGGTGCCGAAGGCCGTGCCGGCGGCGGTGAAGAAGGAGCACGCCGAGGAGCTGAAGGCGCTCAAGCGGACGCAGAAGGACATCGAGTCCATGCTGCCGGCGCAGCGCGACCGCCTGGAGCGGCTGCTGTTCGGCGGACGGTCGTGGACACCGGCGGACTGGCGCGAGCGGTTCCTCGAACCGCCGCTCATCTCCGGGATGGTGAAGCGCCTGATCTGGTCGGCGGACGGCGTGCCGGCGTTCTGGCGCGACGGGGGACTCGTGGACGCGGAGGACCGGCCGGTACCGTCGCCGGCGAAAGTCGAGCTCTGGCATCCGATCACGAGCCCTGCGGACACCGTGCTCGCCTGGCGGCGCTTCCTCCAGAGGCACGAAGTCACGCAGCCGTTCAAGCAGGCGCACCGCGAGATCTACGCCGTCACGCCGGCCGAGATCGCGACGTCCACCTATTCGAACCGCTTCGCCGCGCACATCCTGCGGCAGCACCAGTTCGCGGCGCTGTGCCAGCAGCGCGGGTGGACGTACCGGCTGTTCGGCGGGTTCGACTCGGGCGGGACGCCGACGCTCGAACTGCCCGATCACAACCTCGTCGCGGAGTTCTGGGTCGAGGGCCTCGGCGAGACGCTGAGCCAGAACGGGATCTGCGTCTACATCTCGACCGACCAGGTGCGCTTCTACAACTCCGCCCGGGAGCAGCTCCGCATCGAAGCCGTCCCCCCGCGGCTCTTCTCCGAGGTCATGCGCAACGTGGACCTGTTCGTCGGCGTCTGCTCGATCGGCGGCGACCCGGCGTGGCTCGACCGCGGCGAGCGGCGCGAGTACGACGCGTACTGGCGCGACACGTCGTTCGGCGAGCTGACGGCGACGGCGCAGTCGCGGAGCGAGGTGCTGTCGGGGCTGCTGCCGCGGCTGAAGATCCGCGAACGGAGCCGGATCGAGGGGAGGTTCCTGGTCGTGAAGGGGGATCTGCGCACCTACAAGATCCACCTGGGCAGCGCCAACATCCTGATGGAGCCCAACGACCAGTACCTGTGCATCGTGCCGGACCGGAGCCCGAGAGGCGCGGGAGACAAGGTGTTCCTGCCGTTCGAGGGAGACTCGACGCTCTCGGTCATCCTGAGCAAAGCGTTCCTGCTGGCGGACGACGCGAAGATCCGGGACGAGACGATTCTGCGGCAGCTGAAGAAGTGAGAAGAAGGGCAGACGGCGCGCTCACCTGGAATTGCGCTGATGGAATACGTATACTTCTTTCGGAACGTACGTATCGGAGCCCGCCCATGCGCCGCACCAAGCTGACCCTGAGCGCCGACAGCGCGCTTGTCGAGGCCGCGAAGAAGCTCGCCGCGGCGCGCGGCACGTCCGTGTCCTCGATGTTCTCCCGTTTCCTCCACTCGCTCCTTGAGGGGGCGGGGCCCGACCTGCGCAGCGGGCCGCTGACGCGGAAGGCTTCCGGGCTCGTGCGGCTTCCGCCCGGCAGGACGGACAGGGAGCTGCTCGAGGAGGCGCTCACGGCGAAGCACGGGCCGCGGCGATGAGGGTGTTCGTGGACACGAACGTCCTCCTCGACGTGCTGGCCGAGCGGAAGCCCCACTACGACGCGTCGGCGGCCGTCTGGCTGCTGGCGGAGTCGGGGCGGCTCGACGCCGCGGTCGCGGCGGTCAGCTTCACCAACTGCTGGTACCTCGTCCGCCGGTTCGGCGGCGCCGCCGCCGCCGGCAAAGCGCTCCGGCTCCTGCGCGACGTCTTCCGACCCGTGGATCTCACGGCGCAGATCCTCAACCAGGCGATCGACGCCCGCCTCGACGACTTCGAAGACGCCGTGCAGTACCACTCCGCCGTCCAGGCCCGCGCGAAATGCCTCCTGACCCGGAACGTGGATCACTTCCCGCGCACCCCGATCCCCGTCCTGTCTCCCGCCGAGTTCCTCGCGGCGAATTCGTTCCGGTAGACGGGCGCCTCTTCGGTACTGCTCGAACTCCGGAACTCGCCCGACCTGTCGCCCGCAATTGAGGACTGCCCGGGGAATCTACTTTCCGGCGCTCGGTGTGATTCGCTTCAGATCCCAGACGAGCACCGTGCCGTCGCGCCCGCCAGTCGCCAACATCCTGGAATCCCGTGAGAATCGCATGACGGAACAGGAATCGAAATGCGCCGGTCCATGGAAAGACCGGAAGTCGCCCGAAGTTTGTTGGATCAAGATCCGACCGGCAGTGTCCGAGGATGCAAACCATGTCCCGTCCGGCGAGACCTGGAATTCAGAAGGCGTATCTGTGTCCAGGTTCCACGTCTTCAGTGCACTCCCTGCCTTGTCACAGAAGATGACGCGCCCCGATTGCGGGCCGTACCAGGCACCCGTGCTGTGGAGTCCGCCGAATGGCAGACCGTCAATTGAAGCGGGCAGCGACCCGAGGTCGGCGCCGGTCCTGCCGGAAAGCAACCTGACGAAGTCGCTACCCTCGAACCAAAGCGCAATGCGTTCCCCACCGCAGTCGGCGGCGAGCACTTCCACCTCGCCAGCGTTCTCCGCGAGGTCCATCTGAGTCCTGTTCGACTCGCTCCCGCGCACCACCGCAAGCCGTGCTCCGGTAAGCAGAACCTGAACACCCTCGTCTGGCGCCACCCACCAGCGCCTGAGGCGTGTGTCGGATGAAGCGTCTTGTCCGCGATCGGATACGACCCCCTGACCGGTCCGGAGTGCACCCGAACGCAGGCGAACCTGGACGCCTCCGTGGGAGTCCACGAGGCAATACGCGGCGACTTCACTCGGGATCGCCAGTGGTTCTCCATGCGACTCTTCCTGCCCCAGGTCCCAGACGCGAACGGTTTCCACGTCCCGGCTGAGCAGGAACCTGCAGTCGGGTGAGAACCGGAGTTCGAAGACGGCGGAGTCATGTCCACGCGCGGGCAACCGGCGATCGCAGGTCGTTGGCCTCATGAGCAGGAGCCTGCCGTGAGACAGGGCCAGTCGGATTTCCCCGTCGTCAGCGACGGACAGAGCCCCCACACGCCCCCCGGCGTCGATGGAGCGCTCGACCTCCAGCGTCACCGGGTCCAGGACACACAGGGACCAGTCCGAGCATCCGGCGAGAATCCGGCCGTCCTTCGCGGAAACGGCGATGGCGCGGATTCCGCCGTCGCGGACCGCCTTGCTCCTCGCGGGCAGCGCAGGGTCCAGGGGCACTTCCAGGAGCCTGCCTTTGACGTCCGCCACAAGGAACGTCTTCATCGCCTCATGGAACGTCAGTGCCAGCGGGTCCTCGGGACCCTCGTCCTCCCGAGTGACCTCACGTCTTTCCCGGGAGTAGAGCCTCACCCGGAGAGGCGAGGCGACCGCGATCGTCCGCAGGTCGTCGGTTGCGGCGATGCGCAGGGCCCGTCGGATTCCCGTTTCGCCGATCTCCTCAGTGCGCCGGGTCCGCAGATCCAGGCTGAACAGCACGCCCCGTTCGTCGAGGAGGAGGATCTCTGTCCCCTTTGCACTTGCACAGACCCCGGCAACGCGTGAGTTGCAGGCGCGAAAGGAAACCGCTCCCCCGCGGTCGTCGCGAGTGACAATCCGGCACATCCCGTCGACCTCACAAAGCAATACCGATCCGTCCGCAAGCAGCTCCGCCCCGACGAGCTTCGGCTTGTCCGCACGACTGATCGCAAGCAAGTTCCCCTCGCGACTCTCCCAGAAGCACACGGTGCCGTCCTTGCCGACGGTTGCGAATTCGGGACTGCCCTCCCGGCTCGCGATCATGACGGCACCGCCGGGGTGCCAGAGCCTGGAGGATCCAAAGGCCCGAACGACAGGATGCGGCAAGGCGGGCGAGGAGTTCTCTCCCGCTCCAGGAAGGTCGCCCAATCCCGCGGGATCAGCCGTGCAGCCGCCACTGATGAGGGCGAGGCACAACCAGATGGCCTGAAGGAAGCAGTTTTGCGCTCGGTGCCACCGCATGCGGATCTCGATTCCTACCGAGGATTCCCCCATGCCGGGTCGTCCTTGGCGAATTTCCTCAGTTTCCGCCGAACGACGTCCTTCTCGTCCTCCGGAATCTCATTGGACTTGCGGGCAGGCCCACCCGACCAGGTCTGGACGTTTACCTCGCCGGAGGGGGTTCCCTGAGCGTCCCAGCAAGATGTCACGGAGGTGACCTCGGTCTTCTCGTTCAGGATCTCGTAGTAAGCCCCGCCTTCTGCCGTCCCCCTGCAGATCTTGACCACCCACGCTTCGAGCACCCACTCTGTCTTGAAGCAGACGACAGGTCCCCCGACCGCAATGATGCCCTTCAGGATCCGCCTGGCTTCCTGCTGCAGGAGTTCGTCGTCGACATGGGGCTGATCCACCTTCCAGAGCTTCCGGCCATCGGTGCCCACACCAGGGTAGGTTGGACTTGACTCGCTGCCGCCATTGTCCAAGCCGCGCTCCCGGCTCAAGGAGTCCAGCTTCAGCGGCTTCATGAGCACCGTACCGTCCGGGGGAGGGATGATCCAGTAGGTCGTTGTGCGTGTCACAAAGTTGACGAACTGCAACTCGCAGCCAGCCTCCGACAGCCGGGTTCCTCCAGGGGGCTCGTAGATAAAGACCACGACGGAACCCACACCTGTGGGAAGAGTGTCGTCCGGGGGATCCATGAACGGTCCTTCATGTTTCAGGCCGCGCTTCTTCACGCGGACGACACCCCCGCCGCCGTCCCGACTGCCTGGAAGCTCTTCCCGGCCCCCGTCGTGAAGCCCCGGGATGTCCCTTTCGGGATCGTAGGTTGAGAATCGAGGAACCGGTCTCTGCTCGGCGAAGATCAGCCCGAACGGCGTCATGACCAACGCCGCGGTCGGAATCGGCGGACCTAGAATCCCGTGGAATGTCGTGGGTGCCGGAAATTGTCCGCCCACCGCAGGATCCTGGTGAAGAGGCTGGCCGGGAGGAAGCACTCGGATGGCCTGTTGTGGAAAATTGGCAGGCGGAAGCAAGGCTGGCGGCAGCGCACTCCTCTGGGCTTGCGCGTTTCCTTGCAGTGGTCTCTCGCCGCCAAGGCCGCGTGGATCGTGCTGCCCGATGCCCTCGGTCACGGAGTCGTTTCGCTTCAATGCGACGTGTTGGCGCTGGGCCCTCTGGGTGGCGTCAATGGCATGAGCGGCCGCAAGCGCCTGAGCAATGAGTGCCGCAGGTGCAGGTGTCGGTTGAAGTCGCGCCAGCAGTTCATCGAACCCGTCTGTGGCACTCATCGCAGTTCCTCCTGTAGGTCCTTCAGCCGTTGGCGGAGCGACTCGACGGCGTGCCGGTACCGGGATGCCGCCGTTGACTCGGGAATCTCAAGGCACTCCGCAACCTCAGACATCGTCCGGGTCGTGCTGTCAGTCTTGAGGATGAACACATCCCTCTGCCCTTCCGGAAGAGCGCGAACTGCAGCCTCAATCTCGAGGTGCACTTCGGAATCTGCCGGCTGGGCTGCGAAGACCTGGGTCTCCGCGTCGACGGGCTCCATGGTTTTCCTGCTCAGGTTCTTCCGGATGCACTCGTTGATTACGGCTTGCGTCAGATAGGCTTTGACGCTCCCGACAAGGAGAGCCGGGTTGGCGACGATTCGTCTGAAGACCTCCGCGACGCAATCTTCGCCATCTGAGCGGTTCCAACATCGAGCGCGCGCAAGTCGCACCAAAGGCCTTGCGAAATCCGTGAAGACGATGCCCAGATCCTGTTCCACATTGGCTCTCCCACGCATTTCTCCTACCAGTAAGACAGGGCAGGATCCGACTTCTGCCTGAAATTCCGAGAATCTCCAGCAGGCGGCTCGATGTTGGGACGAAGTTCGGGTCCATGATCGACCCCTCAGGTTCTCGCCACGGTCCGCAACGGTGATGCCCTTCACCCGCCGTGGTGGGCCCTTCCCCTTGCGGTTAGCATCCCCACGTGCCCGCCGCCCTCCTCGCCCGCTCCGCCGTCACCGCTCGCGCCGTGCGCCGCGTGCGCGCCGGCCGGCCCGCCGGGCCGCCGGATCTGGACGCCATCGCGGTCGAGGAACCGCTGGAGATCCAGCTCGGCGCACGGCCGCTGGCAGTGACGATGCGGACGCCGGGGCTCGAGCGCGAGATGGTGCTGGGGTTCCTGTTCGCGGAAGGGCTGATTGCGGCCGCCGCGGACGCGCGGGTCGCGATCGAGCCGCGCGCGAACGTCGCGCGCGTGCGCCTGCGCGCCGGCCGCGCGCACCCGGCCGCCACCCGCCGCGGCACGCTCACCACCTCCGCCTGCGGCGTCTGCGGGCGCTTCTCCATCCAGGACCTGCTCGACCGCGCCGGCCGCGCGCGCCGCGCCCCGCCGGTCGCCGCTTCCCTCGTCGCCCGCGCGCCCGGGATCCTGCGCTCGGCGCAGCCGTCGTTCGGCCAGACCGGCGGCCTCCACGCCGCCGCCGCCCTCGACGCCCGCGGCCGCATCCTTGCCGCCGCCGAGGACGTCGGCCGCCACAACGCCGTGGACAAGGTCGTCGGCCTCCTCCTCGACGCCCGCTCGCTCGACCGCCCCGCACTGCTCGCCGTCTCCGGCCGCGCCTCCTTCGAGATCGTCCAGAAGGCCGCCGCCGCGCGCTTCCCCGTCCTCGTCGCCGTCGGTGCGCCGTCGTCGCTCGCGGTGGACCTCGCCGAGCGCGCCGGGATCGCGCTGGTGGGGTTTGCGTCGGGGAAGCGGTTCAACGTGTATTCGCAGTCGCAGAAGGTGCGCGTCCGGAAGAAGTAGCCGGCCGACAACGCGCGGACTACGGCTCGCGCCGCCCCGCCCCCGCCGCCTCCAGCAGCCGCTTCACGCCCGACCGCGCCTTCTCGAGCACACCGGGATCCTGCGTGACGACCCACTCGAAGTTGACGAGGAAGAGCATGGCGTTGATCTCGAAGACGAGCTGGGCGAGGTCGGTGCCGGGAGCGATGTCGCCGGCGGCGCGGGCCTGGTCGAGGGCCTTGGAGAATTCGGCGGCCCAGGACTGCTGGATGGCGACGATGCGGTCGCGGGGGCGGCCGGGGCGGGCGGCGAGCTGGGAAGCGACGGTGGCGAAGAAGCAACCGGCGGGGAAGACGCGCCGGGAGAGGTGGTCGAGGAAGGCGCTGACGAGGGCGTGGACGCGGGGGAGGCCGGGGGGGGATTTGAGGGCGGGAGTAAGGACTTCGGCGCCGAAAATGGAGAGGGCGGCGTCAATGGTGGCGAGCTGGAGTTCTTCCTTGGACTTGAAGTGGGCGTAGAGGCCGCTCTTGCTCATTCCGATGGTCTTGGCGAGCTCGCCGATGGAAAGTCCTTCCAGACCGTGAGTTGTGGCGAGGCGGCAGGCTGCGTCGAGGATGGTCTGGCGACTGGCGAGGCCGTCGGCGCGGGGTTTCCGGCGCGGGGTGGAGCGATTTTCGGAGATCATGTTGACATTATAGCACGAACGGTTGTATTATTTAAAGAACGATCGGTCGTATTTCTTAGAAACCCCTTCAGGAGACAGAACCGTGACCATGACGCAGACCGCTGCTCCCGCCACCGTGGATTTCGCCGCCGTCAAACAGCGCCAGCAGGCCACCTGGGCCAGCGGCGACTTCTCCGTCGTCGGCGCCCGTATCGTCTTCCAGGCCGAACTCCTCTGCGAAACCGCCGACCTCCAGGCCGGCTGGCGCGTCCTCGACGTCGCCACCGGCAGCGGCAACGCCGCCCTCGCCGCCGCGCGCCGCGGCTGCAGCGTCGTCGGCATTGATTACGTCCCCGGCCTCCTCGAGCGCGGCCGCATCCGCGCCGCCGCCGAACAGCTCCCCGTCGAGTTCCTCGCCGCCGACGCCGAGGACCTCCCCTTCCCCGACGCCTCCTTCGACGCCGTCACCTCCATCTACGGCGCCATGTTCACCCCCGAGCACGAGCGAGCCGCCGCCGAGCTCGCCCGCGTCTGCCGCCCCGGCGGACGCATCGCCCTCGCCTGCTGGACCCCCGCCGGCTTCATCGGCGAGACCTTCCTCCTCTTCTCCCGCTACATCCCGCCCGCCCCCGGCCTCCAGCCCCCCGTCCGCTGGGGCGAAGAGGCGTACCAGCGGCGCCTGTTCGGCGACGCCGTGGCCTCGATGACCGTCGTCCCACGCACCGCGATCTTCCGCTTCCCGTCCGCCGAAGAGAATGTCGCTTTCTTCCGGACGTGGTACGGTCCGACCCTCAAGGCGTTCGAGGCGCTCGACGCCGCGCGGCGCAACGCGCTGTCCGAGGACCTCGCCGCCCTGGCGCGGCGCTTCGACCGCAACCACGGCAAGGGTCCGATCGCCATCGCGGCCGACTACATCGAAACCGTCATCACGAGGGCCTGACATGATCTTCGCGCGGCGCGTCTTCACCATCGCAGGGATCTACGGCCTGGCCGTCCTCCTCCCGTTCTACGGGCTGGAAGGGAAAATCGGCCGGGACGCGCCGCCCGCGATCACCCACCCGGAGTACTTCTACGGCTTCCTCGGCGTCGCCGTCGCCTGGCAGGTCGCGTTCCTCCTCATCGGGCGCGATCCTGCCAGGCTCCGGCCGCTCATGGTCCCCGCCGTCCTCGAGAAGGCCGCGTTCGGGATCGCCGTGGTCGTGCTCTACGGGCTGGGAAGGGTGGACGCGCGGACGCTCGCCGGAGGGGGCGTGGACCTGCTGCTCGGCGCCCTGTTCGTGGCGGCGTTCGTGCGGACGCGGCCGGCGGATGGCCGCCAGATCACGGCCGGCTAGGGGCGATCTCACGAAGGATCCGCGGATGCGCGAGAGGCTGCGCCAGGCCCTCCGGCTGTGAGGTCGCAAGTCGGAGCCACCCTGCTGCGGATGGCAGGGGTTTCTGCATCCCGGGCGCCGTAATCGCTACGATCCCTCCATCAACTCCGCTTCTCCCACTCCCGGCCCGCAATCCGACACCGACCTCATGCTCCGGTGCGGCGGGGGGGACCGCGCCGCGTTCGAGGAACTGCTGAAGCGGTACGAGACGCGGCTGATCGCCTTCATCCGCTCGATCGTGCGCGACCGCGGCGACGCGGAGGACCTCTTCCAGGAAACCTTCCTGCGCGTGCACCGTGCGGCGCCGCGGTACGTGCCGAAGGCGCGGCTCTCGACGTTCCTGCACACGATCGCGCGGAACCTGGCGCTGAATTTCGTCCAAAAGAAGCGCGAGCAGCCGGTTGAACAGGTCGTGGACACGGGCGTGGAGGAGGAGGCCGGCCGTGGCGCGGACCTGGAGGCGCTGAGGACGGCGCTCGCCGCCGCTCTGGCGCGGCTTCCGCGCGAGCAACGGGAGGCGGTCACGCTGAGGTACGTGAGCGAGCTGCCGTACAAGCGCATCGCCGAGGTGATGGACGCGCCGATCGGGACGGTGGCGTCGTGGGTGCATGACGGGCTGCAGAAGCTGTCGCCGGCGCTGCGGAAGTTCGGGGCGCTGGCGGAGGAGGAGCGATGACGCATCCGGTCAATCCGGCACAGCTGCTCCTCCACGACGCGGGCGAGCTCGACGCTTCGGAAGCGCGGGCGGTTTCGGCGCACGCCGCGGGGTGCGCGGAGTGCACAGCGCGGCTTCGCGAGCTGCGGGCGCTGGGGGCGCTGGTCGCAAAGGGCTCGGCGGCGGAGCCGGCGGCGCTGCGGCGCGAGCGCGTCCTCGCGGCGGCGTTCGGTGGAGCGCGCCGCCGGATCGCGTGGGGGCTCGCGCTGGCCGCCGCGGCGGCGCTTCTCATCGCCGTCGGCCGCGCCTGGTGGCCGGCGGGGCGGACGGTCCCGCCGAAGAAGGAGGACCCGTGGGTCGCGCGGCACGGGGAGGCGATGACGCGGCTGGACCGGCGGATCGTGGAGGTGGCGCAGGCGCCGCGCGAGGGCGCCGGGATCGGCGCGCCGCCGGACGTGCCGGTACCGGCGGACGCGGCGCGGGCGGCGGTGGCGCGGTGGGAGGCGATTGCCGGCGCTCAGGCGCTTTTCCCGGCGTGGGTCCCGGAAGGGATGCGGCTCCGCGAGGCGCGCGTTTCGGGCGACGCGGTGGAGGTGACGTTCGCGGGGGGCGGGACGTCGTTCACGGTGTTCGCGGGGGCGGGGGACGGGGTCGAGCGGGCCGACGGTGCGGTCGTCGCCGGGACGGCCGCGGGCTTGCGCTTTGTCCTGGTGGGCGAAGGACTTGCGACCGATGACCTGAAACGGATCCGGGCGTCGCTGGAGCGCCCGGCGCGGAAATAGCCGGATTTCCCCAAAAAACTCCCACCCCGCCGGTTGAACAGGCGGAGGGGGAACAAGGCTTCATTCGAGGGGTCGCCCGATGCCGCACCGCACGCTCTTCCCGGTCATCGTCCTGCTGGCCATCGGTGCCGGAGCTCTCCGCGCCGACATCTCGCCCGACCCTCTGGGCGGCGGCGTCACGCCGGGTCCGCGCGGCGAGAAGACCGACGTCGCGATGACGGCGGAAGAAGTCGAACTCGGGCTCGCGAAGGACCGCCTCGACGTGAAGGTCACGTTCCACCTCGAGAACTTCGGGGCGCAGACGTCGCTCCAGGTCGGCTTCCCGATGACCTCGATGGACGAGTTGAAGGACTTCAAGGTCGAGATCGACGGGAAGAAGGAAAGCCCCGCGCTCGTGAACGCGCCTCCGGGGAAAGACAACGACGAGCACGCGTTCAGCTACTGGCTCGCGTGGGACATGAGCTTCGCGCCGGCCGCGAAGAAGACGGTCGTCGTGAGCTACAACGTCGCGACGGTCGAGCGCACCTTCAGCATCCGCGAGGAATGGGGCTCCGAGTGGGAGACCTGGCTCGGCGGCGAGGACGTCGAGGCGAGCCTGGCGAAGCGCCACGCCCGGTACATCCTCGTGACGGGCGCGCCCTGGAAAGGCCCGATCAGCAAGGCCGTGGTCCGGCTCAGCCTGCACGACGGGCTGACGGCGGCGCACCTGCGCGAACTCTCGCCGCCGCCGACGTCGCGCACCGCCTCCGGCGCGGAGTGGACGTTCACGGACCTCGAGCCGACGGAGGACGTCGAAATCACGTTCTGCCCCGCCGCGACGCTCGACCGCGAGATCGAGATCACGCGCGCCGTCCACGGCGACGGCATGGAGGCGTGGGACCGCCTGTGCTTCCAGTCCCATCTCGCCGACCTGCTGCGCCTGAAGGGCGACGGGGCCGGCATGCGCGCCGCGTACGAGGCGATGCTCGACACGATCATCGCGGACCAGGGCGACGACCCTTCCGAGAGCAAGCCGTGCTCGGACCACATCACCGAGATCGCCACGAACCTCTTCTCCTCCCCCGACGCGAAGTCCGACCCCGCGACCGCCGCCCGCGCGAAGAAGGCGTGCGAGTTCCTCGAAGGCTGGATCGCCGCGGTCGATTCCGGCCCGGAGGCCAGCGCGGCGCTCGTGAAGGCCCGCAAGGCGCTCGGCCGCGACGTCCGCGACCTCGTGAAGACGCTGGAGCACGGCGGTCCGGAGGGTCGGACGCTGGAGATCCCGTGCGTCGGGGACGCAGGGAAGGCGGCGCTGGAGGAGGAGCGCGTTGAGATCACGCCGGGCGCGGACCGGACGGTCTACGACACGACCTACGTGATCCGTGCGATCCGGGACGGCGAGGCGATCGCGACGATCGGCGGCCACCTCTGGCCCGAGGAAGCCGAGCTCATCGCCGCGGCGGACGGGATGTTCGAGAACCTGGCCGTCACTGTGAACGGCGCCGCGGCCAGGCCCGGGCCCGTCTCCTGCCTGCTGCCGGACGGCGACGACGGGACCCGCACCGAGCTCCGCACCGGCTGGACGGTCGCCCTTCACGCCGGCAAGACCGTTGAAGTCCGCGTCCGCCTCACCGTCGAATCGGGGGGCGATCTCCCGGGCTACGCCTGGAAGCCGTCGCCCAGGACCCCGCCGGACGACGAGCGCCGCTTCGACCGCCGCCGCGCCGCCTGGACCGCGACCGGCACCTGCTGGACTGCGCCGCGCAAGCTCACCGTCGCCATCCGCCTCCCCGACGGCGTCACCGCCGCCCACGTGCGCCACCTCCTGCCCGGGTCCGGCGCCCTCGACGGCCTCACCGCCCGCTGGTCCCTCGACGCCGTGGACACCTCGCGCGTCAACGCCCACACCGAAGTCCGCGTCCAATGGAAGGGTTTTACCCTCGACGAGGAAGTCGCCTTCCTGCGCAAGCTCCTCGACTCGAAACCCGCGGGCGCCGACCTCGTCCGCTTCCAGCTCGCCCTCGCCCTCCACCAGGCAGGCCGCTTCGCCGACGCGATCGCCGAATTCGAGGCGCTGATCGCCGCGAAGGCCGACCCGCTGGCCGCCGCGCCGGACCCCTCGGTCCTGCGGCTCGACCCCGGCATGACCGCGAATCGCCCCCTCGAGTGCCACGTCTTCGGGGCCCGCCGCAAGCTGGGCGACGACAAGGCGACCCGCGCCGCCGCCGAACGGGCGGCGGACGCGCTCAGGGCGAAGATCGCGGATCCCGGCGATCCGCACGCGGACAAGGCGCCGCTCCGGCGCGAACTGGAGGAGATCGAGGAGTTCCTCGGGAGCGCGAAGGAAACGGAAAAGCCGGCCCGCTGATCCAGCCGGTCGGCGGCGGCAGGAAGGCAGCAGGAATCTGCGAATTCCCGTACGGAACCCCGCCGCCGCGGCATACAGGGAGGAAAGCACCTCGTTTCCTTCGGAGTCACCCATGCCCTTCCCCGCCCGCTCCCTGGCGCCGGTCCTCGCCCTCCTCACCGCCCTCCTTGCCGCCGCCGACGAACCGCTCGACGTCGCGCGCGGCATCGGCGACCACCTGGTCGCGACGGCGCGGCGCGACGGCGATGCGATCTACTGGCAGCAGTACGAGGGCGGGCCGGCGAACACGGGCGAGGAGAACAGGCAGCTCGCGGTGTCGCTGTACTCCGGCCTCTCCGGCACCGGGTACTTCTTCCTCAACCTCCACGCCGTGACCGGCGAGAAGACGTACCTCGACACGGCGCGCGGCATCGGGCTCCGGCTGGAGAAGCTGTCGTCGCCGGCGCCGAAGGGCGGCCTGCAGTTCGAGGGCAAGTGCGAGCACCGCGGCCGGATCGTCCCGGACGGCGACGGCGCCGGGCTGTACTCGGGCAACGCCGGCATCGGGCTCTTCCTCATGCACCTCTCGATCGCGACCGGCGACGAGCGTTTCCGGAAGCTCGCCGTGGGGGCGTTCGAGCGGATCCTGAAGGAAGGGACGCGGGACAAGGACGGGATGCGGTGGGTGTACGAGATGGCGGACATCATCGGCGGCGAGGCGGGTGTGGGGCTGGCGCTGCTGGAGATGCACCGGCTGACGAAGAACGACGCGTACCGGGCGGCGGCGGAGGACACGGCGAAGTGGCTGCTGTCGAAGGCGCAGCGGGACAAGTCGGGGACGCGGTGGGAGACGTACGGGTGTCTCGACCCGAACTTCTCGCACGGGACGGCGGGGATCGCGTTCTTCCTCACGGCGCTGAATGCCGGCGAGGGGCGGAAGGCCGGGACGGAGGCGGCGGCGTGGATCGAATCCGTCGCGGAGAAGGGCAACGACGGGATCTTCTGGAAGATGTACGCGGGGAAGGTCCCGGAGGGGCGCTCGAACGGGACGATGCACAGCTGGTGTCACGGCGCGCCGGGGACGGTGGGGCTGTACCTGCTGCTGCAGCGGACGACGGGGAAGGCGGGCTACGGCGAGGTCGCGAAGAAGTCGGGCGTCGGGCTGGCGCGCGAGCTGGGCGTCACGGCGGGAAAGCCGGCGTTCGCGAACCCGACGTGGTGCTGCGGCGCGGCGGGGTGCCTGGACGCGTTCACGAGCCTGTACCAGGCGACGAAGGACGCGGCGTTCCTCGACGACGCGAACGCCGTCGCCGCGGCGATGCTCGCGGAGCTGCGGACGGAGGGGAAGATCCGCTTCTACGCGCAGTACGACGACGAAGACTCGCAGGCGAAGAAGTTCCCTTACACGCCCACGGGGTTCATGGTGGGGAACGCGGGCGTGGGCTTCGCGTTCCTGCGGCTCTCGGCCGTCACGAACGGCAAGGCCGACAAACTCATCCTCTTCCCGGACCACCCGTTCTCGGTGCCGGCGAGATAAACGGAGACACGAGCATGCGCACACTGAAGAACGCGGCGGCGGCCCTGGGACTTCTCGCGCTCACCACGACGGGAGCGGTCGCGGACGACGACGGCCGCGGTTTCCCCGGCTACACGGAGCTTCGCACGAAGATATCGCAGCTCTGGACGCACAGGAACGAGGCCGGCGGCAAGTACGTCGTCCTCGTCCCGAACGGCTCCCCGCTCGCCAGGGCGGCGAAGAAGCTCGCCGACGAACGCAAGGGCGAGGTCGTGAACTTCTCCCCCGCTTCCCCGGAGGACGTCCTCCCCGAGCTCATCCGCCGCAACGCGCGCTGGGTCGCCGTCGTCGTCGAGCCGAAGGACATGGACGTCAACCTCCTGCGGAAGTTCATCGTCCTCTCGACGCTCTGCGACGAGGACCCCTTCTGCGACTTCGCCTTCGGGTTCGTCACCGCATCCACCCCGGCGAAGGTCGGCGAGTTCGTGGACCGCATCATCGCCGCGCGGAAGAACGGCCTCCCGGACTACACCGTCTCCGTCAGCACCTCCAACATCAGCGCGAAGTACGACCAGAGCTTCATCCCGGACATGAAGGGCGAGTCCTGGTACGTGAACATGGGCGACACCGCCTACGCGAAGGAGGCGTTTCGCCGGCTGGATAAGGCGGGCTTCATCCACCTCGGCGCCTGCTCGGACCCCGAGGGGATGTGGCTCTTCGACGACGAGCGCAACATGGACGAGACGAAGCACTGGCCGTTCGACCCGAGGAAGGTCGGCCAGGACCCGAAGAAGGAGATGCCGCGCATCACGGCGGACTTCCTCAGGGGCGTGAAGCTCCAGAACGCCGTCGTGTGGACGCACGCCTGCCACCTCGGCGCCGTGGACCGCGTGTACGTCGAGGGCGACATCGTCTCGACGTTCGGGGCGACGGAGAAGCTGGAGGAGTACCGCATTCCGGCGGGCCGGAGCATGGCGCTGGCGATCCTCGACGCCGGCGCGAGCGCCTACATCTGCCCGATCGGCGCGAACTTCGGCGCGCAGTCGAGCTTCGAGCGCGACATCGCGACGCAGACCGGCGTGCCGCTCGGCGACGTGCTGCGCCGCGGCTACCACGACGTCGTCATGGACACCGAGGGTCACCCCGAGCAGATCGGCGTCTTCGTCACGGGCAAGCCGAAGTTCTGGGAGCCCGACATGTTCCTCAACAACAACGCCCCGCAGCACCGCTGCCTCTACGGCGACCCGATGTTCGCGCCGTTCGCGGACCGGAAGGCCGCGCAGACCGTCGAGATCGCGTCGAAGGAGGACAAAGACGGCGTCGTGATCTCCTTCAAGCTCACCGAGTCCGGCCTCGACGTCGGCCGCACCTGGTACGGCAACCGCGGCCGCGAGGAAACGGGACGCGGGCGCTTCTGCGAGGAGATCCCCGTCACGGCGAAGATCGACGACGCGTGGATCAGCGACGTGAAAGGCGTGGACGCGGACGGCAAGCCCTTCACGATCTCGAAGCAGACGGTCCTCGTCGAGAAGATCGACGGGCGCACGGTCCTGCACGTCCAGCTCGTGACGCCGGACCTCTGCAAGTACGACTACGGGAGCGGGGACCCGGTGGACCTCTCGGTGCTCGCGAAGGCGGGCGCGACGGCGGAGGTGCGGGTGAAGTTCGGGAAGCGTCCGGGCGGGAAGGACGGGCAGGTCGAGACTCCGGGGGCGGGGAACGAAGGCCGGTAGGGCGCCGGCTTCGTAGAATCGAAGCCGGTACCCATGATCCCCATCGAGCCCTCGACCGCCGATCCTGAACAACGCTGGAAGCGCATCCGGCTCCTGTCCTATGCCTTCGCCGCGCTGTCGCTTCCGATCTGGCTTATTCCCGTGTCGTCGCGCTGGCTGATTCCGTTCGCGCTGGCGGGCGCGGCGGCGCTCGTCGTCGGGGCGATTTCGCTGTATGCGCTGCGATACCGTGGGGGGACGCTGCTCGAGCGCCTCTCCGTGATTCCGGCGCCTCTGGCCGGCGCGCTGGCCGTGATGAAGCTGGAGTACTGGTGGGAGAAGTTCTCGTAGGGACGCAGGCGGACCCGGTTGCCCTTGATTCGTGCTCACGTCACTCCGCAGAATGTCCTTTCTGCCCTGCTTTGCTCCGGCGGGGCGCTTTCCCCGGGAGGCTGCATGCGCCGCACGCTGGCCGTCGCGATGATCGCCGCCTCTGCGTTCCGCCTGGTCCGGGCCGAGGACGCGCCGCGGACGGTCCTGCTCCGCGGCGGCGCCGGGCCGGAGATCGAGGTGCTCGGGCCCGACGGCGGCAGGCTCGGCCGGACGGTCTCGACCGGATGGAGCGTCGCGCTCGCCGGGGGGCGGCCGCACCTCGCGGCGGTCTCGGGGAGCCAGGTGCTGGTCGCGTGGAACGGGCCGGGCGGCTCGGCGGTGTCGCTGGTCGAGGCCGCGGGAGGCGCGCTGCGCGAAGTCTGGAGCGACGCGTTCGAGCCGGGCTGGTCGATCCAGCCGTCGGGCGACTTCAACCGCGACGGCCGGCCGGATTTCCTGCTCGTGAAGTCGCAGGGCGAGGGGGACGAGCGGTCGTATTCCTGCGCGGTGGCGGTCTGGGACCGGGAGAAGGGGATCGACCTCGTCACGGACCCGGTGACGGTCGTGCCGCGGTGCCGCGGCGCGTACTTTACGTCCGGCGACATGGACGGTGACGGGGCGGCGGACGTGGTCTTCCACAGCTTCGACTACGGCGGGTCCTTCGAGACGCAGCTCTGCATGCTGAAGGGCCACGGCGACGGGACGGTGGACGCGGAGGCGAAGAAGGTGCTGCTGCTGACGAGCCCGCACGCCGCGTCGACGCCGGTCCTCGGCGATCTCGACGGGGACGGGGACCTGGACGTGCTGCTGCCGCCGGACGACGACGTCGGGGACGAGGGGCAGTGCCACGTGGCGTTCAACCGCGGCGACGGGACGATGGAGAAGCTGAGGGAGTCGGTGGACTTCCGCCCCGAAAACGAGGCGGACTCGTCCGACACGTTCTTCGCGAGCGCTTTCCTGGCGGACACGGACGGCGACGGGATGGCGGACCTCGTCGCACGGTGCGATTTCATCGCGGACAAGGCGTGGGAGATCCGCATCCATCGCGGCATCGGCGGCGGGGAGTTCGACGCAAAGGGCCGGGTGCTGGAGTCCGGCGCCTACGCGCAGGTGCCGATGCCGTCCATCGCGTGGATCGCGTGGCCCGGACGCGACGCCCAGCCTGCGGCGGGAGAGCCTCCCCCCCGAGAGGACCTGGACCGGTGGTGGACCGCGCTCGGCTCGAAGAAGCCCCGCGACGTGGCGCGCGCAATGGGCGCGTTCCTCCGCGCCGGCGCCGCCGTCGTGCCCTTCCTCGCCGAGCATGTCCCCGCCCCGGCCGAGCTCGACACCGACCGCGTCGACGCCCTCATCCGGGACCTCGACGCCGACGATTTCCGGACGCGCGAGAAGGCCTCCGCCGCCCTCCACGGTCTCGCCGACGTCGCCGAGGACCGGCTCCGGGCGGCCCTCGACAAGACCTCTTCCGCCGAAGTCCGGATGCGCCTCGGCCGGATCCTCGAAGCGCGGCCCGAGGGCGCGCTCGCGCAACTCAGGCCCGAGGACGCCGCCCTGCTCCGCACGCTCGCAGTTCTCGAGGCGATCGGAACCGCCGAAGCGCGCGAGGCCATCGCGCGGCTCGCCAGCCCGAACGTCCCGCTCGGCGTCCGGCACGCGGCCGCGGAAGCGGTGAAGCGCGCGAAGCGGTAGGTCCTCCGATGCGCGTTCTTCGGTGTAGGATCGCGGCATGAGACTCCTTCTCGTCGCAGCCCTTCTGGCCCTGCCCGCCCGGGCGGACGACCTCGAGAAGCTCGCCCGCGACCTGGGCGACCCGGGGCGACGCGATGCCGCGCTCGAGTCGCTGCAGGCCGAGGGGGACGCCGGCGAAGCCGCGGTGCGCGCCGCGTTGTCGAAGGCGGAGGGCGAGGCGAAGGCGCGACTCGAGGAGGGCCTGGCGCACCTGGAAGAGGTGAGGGCGAAGAAGACGGCGCTTCGCGAAGAGCGGGCCGCGGAGGGGCGCGGCGGGCGGACGGCGGGCCTGGCGATGTCGCGAGACGGTTCGCTCGTCGCGTACGCGGGAGACCTCGGGGACGTGGAAGTGCGCCGAACCTCCGACGGCGCCGTCGTCTGCGCGTTCACGCACGAGGGGGCGGCGTGGGGGCTGGCGTTTTCGCCCGACGGGAAACGCCTCGGCACGGACGACGCGATCTACGAGGTCGCGACCGGGCGGAAGGAAGCGGGGCTGGAGGGAGTCGGCGCGACGGCGATTGCGTGGAGCCCGGACGGCGCGCTGATCGCCGCGCGGGGCGCGGAAGGCGGGCTCCTGGTCTTCGACGCCGCTTCGCTGCGGCAGCTGCGCGTCCTCCGCGAAACCGACAACGTCTGCTCCTACTCCTGGACCGGCAGCGGCGCCGCCCTCGCGACGCTCGACTCGTCGCGCAACCTGCAGGTGTTCGACGCGATGACCGGGGACCAGCTCGGGAAAACCACGCGCCTCCCGCGGAAATTCGGGGAAGCTATCGCGTATCTCGATGCGGAGCGGCGGGCCGAGTGGAGCCGGGAAGGACTGCGCATCGCGGGCCGAGAACCGCTTCCGGGCGAGATGTTCGAGCACGTCGCGGCGGGGCGCGGGTGCATCGCGGTGGCGTGCGCGGACGTCGTCCGCGTCCTCTCCTCCGACGGCTCGGAGCTGCGCCGCTTCGCCTGGAGCGGCCGCCGCGGCGGATTCTTCGCGGTCGCGGGCCCCGACGGACCCGTCGCCGTCGCCTCGCCCTTCTCCGTCCGCCTCCGCCGCGCCGGCGGAACCCTCGACCTCGGCCGCCCGCGCGACCGCATCGTCTCCGTCGCCTTCTCCCCGGACGCCCGCTGGGTCGGCGCCTCGAACGGCCGCGAGTTCCTGCTGCTCGGCCCGGAGGGGGCGGAGAAGCGCGCGAAGGCGCGGCCGATGGCGGTGGGCGCCGGTGAGAAGGGCGCCGAATTCGTGACGGCGGACGGCCGGGACGTGCGCCAGTGGGATGCGGACGAGACGGAGCTCTACGGCGGAACGATGCTGCGCGACGTGACGCTGGGAACGCAGGGCCTCCCCTGGACCACCTTCTCCCTCGCGCGGTCGCCGCGCGGCGACCGGCTCGCGATCCAGCTCCACGGGGGGCGCCACCTCGTGCCGCTCGACCTCGCGACCGGGCCCGTGACGACCTGGGCCGACCAGACCGAGGCGATGCGCGACACGTGCTGGCACCCCGACGGCTCCATGGCCGCGCTCGGCGCGGTCGCCGAGGGCTGCGCCGACGGCGCCGACCTCGTCGTCGCCGGCGGCCCCGCGCCCGAGCAGCGCCTCCCCGGCTGCAGCGGCGCCTGGTCTCCCGACGGAAAAATCTTCGCCTGGGTGGACCGCATGAAGCTCCACGTCGCCGACGGCGCCACCCTCCGCGAACTCCGCGCCTTCGACGCGCCCCGCGAAACCTGGCTGCGCTTCGCCGGCTCCACCCTCGTCCTCACCCACGACCACCGCACGCTCCGCTTCTGGTCCGTGCTCACCGGCCGCTGCCTCCGCGAACTCGAGGCCGGCCCCCTGGCCGTCGTGACTCTCTCCCCAGACGGCAAACGCCTCGCGGCCGGGATGCGGACCGGCGAAGTGAAGATCTTCGACCTCCGCTGACGGCCGCTTTCCTTGCCCCCTCCGCGCGCTGCGGGGAACATCCCGCGTTCCCGATCCCCCTTTGCGAGCGACACCATGCCCACGACCCTCATCGAGCCCTTCCGCATCAAGTCCGTCGAGCCGATCCGCATGACCACCCGCTCCGAACGCGAGGGGATGCTGGCTCAGGCAAAGCTCAACCCGTTCCTGCTCCGCGCGGACGACGTGCTGCTCGATTTCCTCACGGATTCCGGGACCGGCGCAATGAGCGCGAAGCAGTGGGGCGCGATCATGGAAGGCGACGAGAGCTACGCCGGCGCGCGCAGCTTCTTCCGGCTCGAGGCCGTCATCCGGAAGCTCACGGGCTACGCGCACCTCATCCCGACCCACCAGGGTCGCGCGGCGGAACGGATCCTGTTCTCGGTGGCGGCGAAGAAGGGTGACCTGGTCCCGAACAACACGCATTTCGACACGACGCGCGCCAATCTCGAGTTCGGCGGGGTCGAGGCGGTGGACCTCGTGATCCGCGAGGGGCTCGAGCCGCAGAATCCGCACCCGTTCAAGGGAAACATCGACCTCGACCGGCTCGAGGCGCTGCTGAAGAAGGACGGCGCGCGCGTGCCGTTCGGGATGATGACGCTCACGAACAACTCCGGCGGCGGCCAGCCCGTTTCGATGGCGAACCTCCGCGCCTGCTCCGAACTCCTGCGCCGCCACGGCAAGCCCCTCGTCCTCGACGTCTGCCGCTTCGCCGAGAACGCCATGTTCATCAAGCTGCGCGAGCCGGGCTACGCGGACCGCACCGTCGAGAGCATCGCGCAGGAGATGTTCTCGCTCGGCGACGGCTGCACGATGAGCGCCAAGAAGGACGGCCTCGTCAACATCGGCGGCTTCATCGCGCTCAAGGACGACCGCTGGGTCGAGGCCGCGCGCAACCTCCTCATCCTCACCGAGGGCTTCCCGACCTACGGCGGCCTCGCCGGCCGCGACCTCGAGGCCCTCGCCGTCGGCCTCGAGGAAGTCCTCCACGAGGACTACCTCCGCTACCGGCTCCGCACCGCCGAGTACATGGGCGAACGCCTCAAGGCCGGCGGCGTCCGCATCGTCGAGCCCACCGGAGGCCACGCCGTCTACCTCGACGCAAAGGCCTTCCTCCCCCACCTCCGCCCCGAGGACTACCCGGCCTGGGCCCTCTCCGCCGCCCTCTACCTCGAAGGCGGCATCCGCGGCGTCGAGATCGGATCCGTCATGTTCGGCAAGCGCCGCGACGACGGCACCGAGACCTACCACACCATGGAACTCGTCCGACTCGCCTTCCCCCGCCGCGTCTACACCCAGAGCCACTTCGACTACGCCGCCGAAGCCATCTGCGAGCTCAAGGCGAAGGCGGCGGCGGTGAAGGGCGTGCGCCTCACGAAACAATCGAGGTTCCTGCGGCACTTCACCGCGGAATTCCGGTGGGCGTGAGCCGGCGATCCGCCGGAACGCCTACTGCCACGGCAGCCGCCCGATCTTCAGCCAGTGGATCCCCGTGAAAAGCGCGCCGATCAGCACCGCGTGCATCACGATGCCCGGCACGAACGTCTTCTCCCCCGCCCCGCGAGCCGCCGCAAAACCCTTTTCAATCCGCTTGTTCAGGAACGTCAGCAGGATCCCGAACATCCCGACGATCGTGGCCATCTTGATCGCGACCTTCGCCCACGCGGGAATCTCGTGCGCCGGAAACAGCACCTTGTCCTCGAACAGGTCCACCAGGAACGCCATCGCCAGCACCACCTCCCACCGCCCCAGCCGCGACGAGAAGCTCTTCTTGTCGGCCATCCGCCCCTCCGAGAGTTTTCCGGACCTGGATGATATCCGGCGCGCCGAACGTTGAGATTGGGGCGGTGCGGCCGCCCGTGTAGACTTCCGGACCCTCAAGGAGACGCCATGAGAAGACTCGCGCTGGTCCTCGCCGCGGCGCTGGCCGCCGGGTGCGAGGCGAAGAAGGAGGACCCGAAGCCCGTCCCGCCGGCGAAGGCGGGCGAGGGCAGCCAGCCGATGCCGAAGCCGGTGAAGGAAGAGCCGAAGGAGCCCGCGAAGCCGCCGGCGGAGACGGCGAAGCCGGTGCGGAAAGTCGTGGATCCCTCGAAGAAGGGGCAGGTGTCGACGTACAAGTGCCAGTGCACGGGGAAGGAATGGACGCAGCCCGCAGAGGAAGAGAAGTTGTGCATCGACTTCTGCGAGGGCAAGATGCCCGAGTGCGGTGAGCTGGTGAAGACGGAGCCAGCGGCCAGGTAGGGCGTGCGCCACGCGTCCCCGGCCGCGCAATCGAGGCCGGGGGCGATGAAACGGGCGAACAGGAAGGCGGCCGCGACGAAGCCGGCGGCGGCGCACCGGCCGGCGTACGGGATGGAGACGTTCCTGGTGCACGGGCGGCACCACACGAAGAAGTGGGACTACACGCACCATCTCGTGCCGCCGATCTCCTCGAGCGCGGCGTACCGGCTGGGAAGCGCGGAGCGCGGGGCGCTGGGGTTCGAGTCGTTCGCGCACGAGGGGCTGGAGCCGTCGAAGGCGTCGCCGATCTACATCTACGACCGCCTCGACGAACCGGTGCGCGGGATGCTGGAGGAGTCGCTCGCGGAGGCGGAGCGCGGCGAGTTCTGCGCGGCCTTCGCGACTGGGATGGCGGCGGTCTCCGGCGCGCTCGGCGTGCTCCTGCAGGTCGGCGACGAGATCGTCTGCCACCGCACGCTCTACGGCTGCAGCTGGTCGCTCTTCAGGAACTGGTACCCGCGCCTGGGCATCAAGGTCGTCATCGCGGACCTGACGAAGCCCGGCGCGCTCGCGAAGGCGATGACGCCGAAGACGCGCGCGGTGTACTTCGAGTCCCCCGCGAACCCGACGATGGAGCTCATCGACATCGGCGCGGTCCGCGCGGCGTGCGAGGCGGCGGCGCGGAAAGGGCGGCCGCGGCCGCAGATCGTGATCGACAACACGTTCGCGACGCCGTTCTGCCAGCGCCCGCTGACGCTGGGCGCGGACATGGTCGTGCACTCGCTGACGAAGAACCTGGGCGGGTTCGGCACCGACATGGGAGGTGCCGTCGTCACGCGCAAGGAGTACTCGTCCCAGATCCTGCTCTACCGCAAGGACTTCGGCGGCGTCCTCGCGCCCAAGTCGGCCTGGCCGATCTTCGTCTACGGCTTCCCCACGCTGCCGCTGCGCATGAAGCAGCAGCAGGAATCCGCGCGCCGCGTGGCGGACTTCCTGGAGCGCCACCCGAAGGTGCGTCGCGTGGCGTACCCCGGGCTGCCGTCGTTCCCGCAGTACGAGCTCGCGCGGCAGCAGATGACGGACTATTCCGGAGCGTTCGCCCCGGGCTCGATGCTGTACTTCACGGTCAAGGGCGACGCGAACCACATCCTGAACTACGTGGCGCGGCAGGCGTACGCGGTCACGCTCGCCGTGTCGCTGGGCCAGACGCGGACGCTGATCGAGAGCCCGACGCAGATGACGCACGCGACGCTGTCGCACGAGGACCAGGGGAGCTGCGGGCTGGAGGGCGAAGGGCTGCGGCTGTCGCTGGGGCTGGAGAGCGTGAACGACATCCTGTCGGACCTCGAGCGGGCGCTCGCGCACGCGTGATTGGGTACGCGGGAGGGCGGGTGCGCGAGGACGCGGGTGCGCGGGAAGGCGGGTGCGCGAGTACGCGGGAGGGCGGGTGCGCGAGTACGCGGGTGCGCGGGAGGGCGGGTGCGCGGGTGATGGTGGACGATCGGCCTGCAACGCATGTTCAGTCTTCCTGTTGTCTCCCGCGCCCACGCGTACCCGCCTTCCCGCGCACTCGCCCTCCCGCAGCTTTCGGTGGAACATTTCCCCCCGATACCGTAAAACCGCCCCCAGACCACGAGGGAGGCCCTGCCCGATGAACAAAGAAGTCAACGTCGAGACCTTCAAGACCCTCTTCGACCAGGACGTCCGCCGCTACAAGCGCAACGACGTCGCCATCGAGGCGAAAATCCGCATCCTCGGCGTCGACAAGAAGAAGCTCGACGAAGGCACCGCCCACGTGAAGAACGTCTCCCTCAAGGGCGCCTTCCTCGCCGACTTCAAGCTCGGCAAGAACTCCTTCCCCGCCAAGCCCTTCCTCATCGAACTCAAAATGTCGGGCAAGACCTACCAGGGCATCAACGCGATCTGCCGGCCCGTGCGGTTCGGGAAGGCGGACGACTTCGGCATCGGTGTAGAATTCGACGAGCTCTGGGTCGAGACGAAGTAGACCTGCCACAGGGGGCGTGCGGCGCCTCGGGCGCCGGAAGGTGAACGTGAGACACTGCGTCATTGCCGCCTGCCTCGCGCTCGGCGCCCTGGCCGCCGCCGCGCAGGACTCCGGGTACCGGGAAGTCTCGTCGTGCGAGCCGTTCATGGGCGCGCCCATCGGCGTCGGCATCGCGAAAGGCGGGCTCGGGTTCTCGTGGGGGACGGGACGGGGCGTCGCCGTGTTCGACCTCCGGACAGGGGAAGCGAAAGGCGAATTCGCGGCGCACGGGTCGGACGTCACGGCCGGCGCGGGCTGCCCGGGCGCGCGGCTCGTCGCCACCGGCGACGCCGCGGGCGCCGTGATCGTCTGGGACCCCACGACCCGCAAGGACCGCATCAAGATCGAGGTCCGCCCCGCGCCGGTCCGCTCCCTCGCGTGGGGCCCCGACGGCCGCTTCCTCGCCGCCGTCACCGACGACCGCGTCCTCACGGTCTGGCGCGTGGAGGACGGGCGCCGGATGCTGGACGACAGCCTCCCCGCGGGCGGCGACGCCGACGTGCTGTTCAGCCCGGACGGCGAGCGGCTCGTCCTGGTGCGCCGCGAGCGCGAGTTGCGCGACGGCGAGGTCGCGAGCGCCCTTCAGCTCAACGAGTACGACCTGGCGGGCGGGGGACGGACGAGGAAGAAGCGCTGGGAGCGGCGGGACGCGGACCCGGGGGCGGACCCGTACGCGGGGGCGCGGGCGGACGCGCGGGCGCGGCGCGCGGCGGTGCCGGACGGCGACGAGGTGGCGGTGTGGGCGATCGACGACGAGCGCGAGGTGTGCCGCGTGGCGGGCGGCGCGGACGCGGTGGCGTGGCGGAGGGACGGGAAGCTGATGGTCGCGCGCGGGCGGGAGCTGGCGCTGGCGAACGCGCAGACGGGGAAGGTGGAGAAGCGGTGGCCGGGGACGGACGGAATCCGCTGGCTGGTGGCGAGCGACGACGGGCGCGCGGCGGTCGGCGGCGGGCCGGGCGTGGGGGCGCTGTGGAAGCTGGCGTCCGCCGACGCGGAGCCGGAGAGCCTGGGGGCCGCGACGGACGCGGTCGCCGGCAAGGGGATCATCGTCGTGCGCGACGCCGCGGGGCGCGGCACCGCGATCCGCACCGAGGACGGCACCATGGCGGGCGTCGACGGCGACCCGCCCGACCCGGCGACGGGGCTGCCCGGCCTGTGCGCGTCGTTCGAGGACGACACGTTGCTGTACGTGAGCGAAGGGCGACCGGTCGCGCACGGGTTCGCGAGCGCGAGCGACGTCTCGTGCGGCGAGCCGAAGGCCGCGCCCGTCCAGGGCGTGATGTGCGCGGGAGAAAACGTCGCCGCGTGGGGCGCGACGTCGTGGACGCTGCGCGACCCGGGCGGAAAGGAACTCGCGAAAGGCGCCGGCCGGCCCGTGAAGTCCGCGGGGCGCTGGCTCGTCGTCCGCGACGGCCACGGCCTCACCGTCCTCGACGCGAACAAGGCCTCCCCCGTCGTCGACTTCCCCGCCTGCGACGCCTTCGACCTCGCAGGCGACTCCAGCGCCGTCCTCGACGACGGCGAGGCCGTCGTCTTCAACCTCGCCCGCAACCGCGAGCCCTTCCGCATCAGCGCCGCACGCGCGACCGACATCGCGCTGTCGGCGGACGGAAAGACGGTCGCTTTCGACAACGGCCAGCTCGCCCTGTGGGACGTCGTCTCCCAGCGCAAGACCACCATGGTCGACCTCCGCGGCCCGCTCGCCGGGCTCCGGTTCCACCCCGGCGGCGCCATGCTCGCGGCCCTCACGGAGTCGGGCGAGTTCCGCCTCCTCAACGAGGACGGCACCGCAGCGCTGCAGACCACGCAGGCCGCCCTCCCCGGCGCCGACGGGCCGACCTTCGCCTTCTCCCCCGACGGCTCCCTCCTGGCCCTCGAATGGACCGACGGCGCCCGCTTCTACGACCTCGCCGACGCCCTGCGCGCCACCATCCTCCGCGGCGCCAGCGGCTCCCCCGCCTTCGCCCCGCGCGGCGACCGCTGGACCCTCCGCAACGGCGCCGCCCTCGACGTCTTCGAGCACGCCGACCGCGCCGAGTCCCTCTCCGCCGACGGCTTCGCCTTCCTCCCCACCGGCGCGATCGCCGTCGCCGACCGCGCGGGCGTGCGGATCTGGGACGGAAGATGGCGCGGCACCGTCACGACCGGGAGCGCCACCGCCGTCGCCGCGAGCGAGGACGGGAAGAGGCTCGCGGCGGCCGAGGGGACGAAGCTGGTGGTGTTCGAGAAATGACGACGGGGTTTCCCGCGCCAAGGCTGACCCTGGAGCAGATCGATGCACTGATCGATGAACACAAGCTCGGGTCCTTCTCCAGGGCGATCCAAGGGGCGTTAGTGCCTTCCGTCAGAGCACTTGTCGTGTCCGGATCCGCAGACGAAGTGGGGGTGTCGCGACTTGGGGGCACACCCGATGTCCCTCCGGGATTCGTGTGGCCCACTTTTCAGGGCAGGCCGCTGGCCTTCATCGCGCAGTTGAACTGCGCAGAGCTCGCACCGGTCGAATTCACGGGGAACCTGCCTCGGCGCGGACTGCTCAGCTTCTTTTACGAAGGCGAATTCCGCTGCTGGAACACCGGTGACGCAGACCACGATGCTGCCAAGGTGATCTACACATCGGCATCTCATGCGCTGCACCGAGTGAATTCGCCAAGTGCCCTAGGCAGGGAACTTCGATTCTCACCTTGCAGGCTGGCGTTCGGCGCGGAATTCACGCTTCCCGCCGTTCTTGATGCCCTCGTGAAAGATCGCGAGGAGACGGATGCCGAATTCGAAGCCTGGGAAGCACTGCGGTTGTCCCTGGCAGCTCCGAATGGAGAGCGGCAGCCTTCACATCGGATCGGCGGTTTCATGGATGCTGTCCAGGACTTCGTACAGTCGAACCAGGATGACCTCTTGTTTCAGGTCGATTCCGACGACCGCGCAGGCATGATGTGGGGGGATGCAGGGCTGCTCTACTGGCTCATCGACAGGAAAGAACTCCTGCGAGGCAATTTCGATGCTGCGTGGATTGAAGGGCAGTGCAGTTGAGGTCGCCGCGGCTTGGCTCCTGCTCCTTGCTCCCCCCCTCGCGTCCGCCGACCCCCTCCGCCTCCCTGTCACCGCCGACACGTCGATCTGCATCCACGAGAACGAGCGCGCGCTGAACGACGGGGGGAAGTCGCGGCTGAGGGTTAAGGGGAACGAGCACATCCTGCTGTTCGACGTGGACGTGGCGGCGCTGCGGGGCAAGACGGTGGTGGAGGCGCGGCTGTGGGTGCGGGCGGCGGGCGAGGTGCGGCTGCGGACGATGGGCGTCTCGACGGTCGCGACGGCGTGGAGCGAGGGCGCGGGGCCGGACACGGAGGCGAAGAAGGGCGAGTCGTGCTTCCTCGCCGCGGCGCGCGGCGAGCGGGAGTGGGCGGGGCCGGGGAGCGATTTCCTGGGCGCGGCGTTCGGCGCGGGCGGCTCCGTGTGGGACGCGGTCGAAGTCCGAGCGGAGAAGGACGGCTGGCTCTCGATCCCGCTGCCGCCGCGCGTGCTGCACGCGATCGCCGAGGGAAACTCCTTCGGGTTCGCGGTGTCGGACGAAAAGGGGCAGACGCGCTGGAACAACGACGTGATGAGCCGCGAGCAGAACTCGAGCGCGCCGTACGTCGTCGTCGGGAAGCTGGAGGACGCGCGGCCGCCGGCGTCGGGGGCGAGTCGATTCGAGCTGTCGGCCGAACCGCCGGCGAAGGACCGCTCACAGGAGTTGCTGAAGCACGTGCGGGGAGAGCCCGGCGTCCCCGAACCGAACGTGTTCTTCCGCGTCCTCCCCGAAGGCGAATGGGACGCCACGGCGAAGGCAACCAGGCGGCTCTGGGACGGACACGTCATCGAGCTGCACGCCGCGCGCGGCGAGCACGTCGCCTTCGAGGTCGCCCTGGACGCCGAGCAGTCGATCAAGGCCGACGGATTCGTCGTCACGCAGATCCTCGGCGTGGGCGCGGCCGCGGACCCGCTCGTTCCGGGCGGCAAGGGACCCGGGCTGTTCCACGTCGAGCGTTACGTTCCGAAAAACGCGGACCCCGGGGAGCAGAAACTCGCGCTCACCCTCGGCGCGACGCGCATTCCGGTGACGCTTCATGTCCACAAGGCCGTCCTCCCCGACGCGCTCAGCTTCCACGTCTCGCTCAACACGTACTCGTCGCCCGGCGGGATACTCGGCGACAAGCCGGGCACGAAGGCGTTCCTCGAGCTCGAGCGCGCGTTCCACCGGATGGCGCACGAGCACCGCGCGACGATCGCGGTTGTCCCCTACTCGCACCACGGGGACGTGGAAGACGGGTTCGCGCCGGAGCTGAAGGACGGGACGATCGCATCGTGGGAGGCGTGGGACGCGCGCTGGAAGCCGTACTTCGACGGAAGCGCGTTCGCGGGGCTGCCGCGCGACGGGACTCCGCTGGACCACTTCTACCTGCCCTTCAGCGAGAACTGGCCGCTCCGCATCCGCGCGAACTACGCGTACAAGGGGACGCTGGACGACCACTGGCGCGACGCGCCGGCAATCGAGGAGGCGTTCCCGAAGTCCTACGCGGACGCGTTCCGGGCGGCGGTCGTTGACGCAGCACGTCATTGCGCCGCGTGGAAAGGGACGCAATTCCAGGTCTACCTGAACGACAAGAACAACTACTTCAAGCCCGACCGCGACTCGTGCTGGTGGCTGCTGGACGAGCCGGCGTACCGGGACGACTTCCTCGCCCTCCGGTACTTCGGTCGCCTTGTGAAGGAAGGAGTCGCGCAGGTCCCCGGCGCGCCGCTCGCGTTCCGCGTGGACCTCTCGCGCCCGCAGTGGCGACGCGGGTACCTCGACGGGCTCGTCGGGCTGGACGTGATCGGCGGCGTGTATCGCGAATACCCCGGGCTCGTCTTCGGCCGCGGCGAGGCCGCGTGGACGTACGGCTCGGTTCCCGCTCCCGGTGCCAACGGCCAGTCGGCGCGGGCGTGGTGCGTCCAGGCGTTCCTCGACGGCTGCGACGGCGTCGTGCCGTGGCAGTCCATCGGCCGGCAGGACTCCTGGGAGAAGCCCGAGGACACCGCGCTCCTCCTGCCCGCGACGCCGAAGGTCCCCCGCGCGCCGTACGCCACCCTCCGCCTCAAGATGCTCCGGCGCGGCGCACAGGACGCCGAGCTCCTCCGCCTCTGGCTTGCGAAGTCGAAAGCCTCCCGCGCCGAAATCCGCGCCGGACTCGCCGCCTTCCTCGGCCTCACCGGCGAGTTCCGCAAGTCCTCCGAGGACGACGCCGGCCGCATCGATTTCGGCAGGCTCGACGCGGAGAAATTCGAGGCCCTCCGCCGCGCGCTCCTCGAGGCGCTCGACGCGCCGTGAGGAGACCGTGCTGCGAAGCCGTCGCCGCGGCGCCCGCAATCGTCCGCAGGAAGCCCGGCCTGCGTCGTCTCCCCTCGGTGCCGCGCGCCGCCCTGCCTGCGGCCCGCCGCTCTTAACGCACCGCGTCAATCCGCGGCGCTTCCCCGAGCCTCGCCGCCAGCGCCTTCAGGTACCGCACGACGTGCGCGTCCGCCCCCATGATCCGGACCAGCGTGCGCCAGAGCGGGAACGGGACCGTGCCGCGCTCCGTCAGCGTGAGGCGCGTCCCCGTCCCGTCCGGCTCGAGCTCCCAGGTCCAGCTTCCGCCGAAGGAGGCCTGCGCCCCGTCGATCGTGCGGACCTGGCGGCGCGGCGGGACGGACTCGGTGAGGACGAACGCGAGCGGCGGCCCGAACGCGAGGTCCTCCCTCCAGGCCGGGCGCCCCTCCCGGTCGGGCAGGCGCTCGACCTTCTTCACCGACGGGTTCCACGACGGACCCGCCTCGAAATCCGAGACGACGGCCCAGACGGCGCCCGGCGCCGCCGCGAACCGCGCGGTCCGCGAGGCGACGTGGTCGCGCGGCAGGAGGAGCCCCGCCACGAGCAGGAGCACGAAGACGGCCGCCAGGAACGCCACCGCGGTTCCGCCGACGCACAGGACCCAGGTCATCGCTACGCGTCCAGCGAGTAGCGCCGCCACCCCTGCTTGTCGCTCGCGTCCACCCAGACGTTCGTCGCGACCACGCTTCGCCCGCTCTCCAGCGCCCCCGACAGCGCCGCCACGTTGTACGCGCGGATCCTCCCCGCGTGGAATTCGCTCGCGTTCCGGTCCATCGCCTTCGCCGCCAGCGCCCTCAGCACCTTCCCAAGCCCGCGCCACCTCCGGTTCCCCGCCACGATCACGTCCCCCACCGTGTGGCACGTCACGTCCCACTGCGGCTGCGACGCCAGCTGCCACCCCACCAGGCCGATCACCTCCCCCTTGTCCCGGAGAGTCAGCACCCCCCCGCTCGAGAGGTTCATGCGCATCATGTCCGCGTCCGCGGACTCCGCCACGTTCGGGTGCGCCTGCCGGTGGTCCGCGTACAGCTGCCGGTAGTCCTCCATGAACTCCACCGTCGTCTCCCGCCGCAACTCCAGCCCCGGCGGCACGTCGTACCCCACCTCCTCCGGCAGTTTCCCCAGCGTCTCCACCGAGTCGTAGTGCCACAGGTTCCCCGGAAGCGGGGCCGCGCGCCGGTCGCCCCACAGGAACAGCCGCACCGCCGCGTGCCCCGCCCCCTCAAACTCACGCTTCGCCGCCTCCACAAGCCCCTCCGCGTCCCGCACTTTCGCGGAACCAGGCAGCGAGTGCGCGTGCACCTGGATGAAGCGCTTGTTCTCCTTCGGGTCCCAGCGGAGCACGGCCAGCGCACGGTTCCCCGCCGACACCACTTCCTGCATGTCGAACCGCTCGAGCGGCTCCTCGGCGAGGCGGACCCCGGCCCACGAGGACTCCCGGATCGTCTCCTCCTCGAACGGCATCAGGTGCGTGAGCAACCGGTACGCCGTCTTCGACACGTCGAGCCCCGTCCCCGCCTCAAACGGCCAGACGCTCCACAGCCACCGCGCCGCGCGCGTCGCCTGGAACACCAGCTGGTCCTGCCGCAGCGGGAACTTCCCGATCGCGCGGCTCGACCCGTCCGGCAGCACCTCCTCGTGCAGGATCTCGCTGAATTCCACCACGCACGGCAGCCGCAGCTTCTTCAGCGCATGGTCCCGGATCCGCTCCGCCTCGCCACGGTCCTTGCCGCGCCCGAGCACGATCCGCGGGTTGCACTTCCCCTCGATCAGCTCCTTCCGGATCCCCTCCACGTACGTCGCCGACTCCTCGTCCGCCATGAGCCACACGTTCCGTTCCCCGACGATCTGGATGCGGTCGAAGCGGAGGACCATGCGGAAGAGCTGGCTGGCGACGCGCGTCACGGCGGCGGCGTTGACCTTCGCGCCCTCGTCGGTGTAGACGAGCGTGATGTGCGGCGGGATCTTGTAGGCGAGGGGGTCGAACTCGAGGCGGACGTCGTCGATCGGGCCGCGCTGGGCCTTTTCGACGATGAGGAGGACGTCGCGGTCGCCGGGCACGTTGGTTTCTCCGGGGTGTCAGGCCGTGGGCGCGCCGGCCGTGCGGAAGAGGGTCCTGGCCTTGTTCAGGACGCGCTCGAGGGCGTCGCCGCCGAGGGCGCGCATCGAGACGCGGCCAGCGAGGGCGCGCGCCGTCTCGCGAAACGCGCGCGCCTGCGCGCCGTCGGGCCTGGCGCGCACGACGGGAACGCCGTCGTTCTCGGCGTGGCGGATCGCCGGGTCCAGCGGGATCTCCCCCAGGAACGGGATCTTCATCCGGTTCGCGGCCTCGCGCGCGCCTCCGTGCCCGAAGATGTCCGTCGACTGGTGACAGTGCGGGCACTCGAACGACGACATGTTCTCGACGAGGCCCAGGATCGAGACCTTGAGCTGGTTGAACATCGAGATCGCCTTCGTCGCCACCAGGAGCGCGACATCCTGCGGCGTCGTCACCAGCACCGCCCCCGTCATCGGGATCGACTGGCACAGCGACAGCTGGATGTCCCCCGTCCCCGGCGGCAGGTCCACGATCAGGTAGTCCCGCTCCCCCCACGCCACGTCGTTCAGGAACTTCTTCACGTACCCCGCCATGATCGGCCCGCGCACCACGAACGCGTCCTGCGCGGGATGGAAGAACCCGAACGAGATCACGCCCACGCCCAGCCGCTCGATCGGCAGCACACGGCCCCCTCCGTCCGCCTCCGGCCACCGCCCCTGCAGCCCCATGATCAGCGGAATCGACGGCCCCATGAGGTCGAGGTCCAGCAGCCCCACCTTCGCCCCCTCCGCCGCCAGCGCCACCGCGAGGTTCGCGCTCACCGTCGACTTCCCCACTCCGCCCTTCCCGCTCCCCACCGCGATGATGTGCTTCACCCCCGGAATCCCGCCCGCCGTCGCCGTCACCGCGACCCGCACCTGCGCCCCGAAACTCACCTTCACGGACGTCACCCCCGCCAGCTTCGACACCTTCTCCGCCACGTCCTTCTCGATCTGCGCCTTCAGCGGGCACGCCGGCGTCGTCAGCTCGATCTCCACCGACACCGCCCCACCGTCCACCGACACCCCCTTCACCATGTTCAACGACACGAGATCCCGGTTCAGCTCGGGGTCGTTCACGGTCTGAAGCGCCGCCATCACGGCGCCGCGAAGGTCGGCCATCAGCTCCTCCGGAAATCGGGCCCGCAAGAGTAGCGGGGGCGCGCCGTCTTGGGAAGCGCATGCGGCCTTTCTCTTTCCGCGCCGCGCGCGCCCCCCTAAGCTGGCGACTGCGAAACGCGCACCGATGAATCACGACAACAATCTCCTCTGGGACGGCCGCCGGAAAGGCTGGCTCGAGTCGTGGTACTTCGTGATTCACGACCCCGCGACGCGCGCCGCGTTCTGGCTCCGCTACACGCTCGCGTCCCCCGCCGAGGGCCCCGCCTTCGCCGGGCTCTGGGCCTTCGAGTTCCGCCCCGGTCACGCGCCCGCCGCCGCCCGCGAGACCTTCGCCGAGGGCGGCTTCCGCGCCGACCCCGCCGCCTTCGGCATCCACATCGGGCCGGGACATTTCACCGCGGACCGCATCACCGGCGCCGTCCGCGGCCCGGTCCCCGCCTCCTGGGACCTCCGCTTCCAGCCCTGCCCCGAAAGCTACTACGCCGCGCCGCCGCTCTGGCGCGCCCTCTCCGCGTCCCACTTCTCCATCCCCAACCCCCGCACCCTCTTCACCGGCACCGTCACCGTCGCCGGGCGCGCCGTGCGCCTCGAGAACGCGCCGGGCTGCCAGGGGCATTTCGGCACGCCGGGGCTGGGAAAGGGCTGGACGTGGGCTCACGCGACGGAGTTCGCGGAGGGCCCGGGGTTCGCGGAGGCGGTCGCGCCCGGGGCCGGCAAGGTCGCGTCCGTCGGCGTCTCGTGGGGCGGGAGGACGTGGCGCGGCAACACGCTCGCGGCGCTCGCGGGCGGGCGGCTCGAGGGGCGGGACTGGAAGCGGACGTTCCGCGCGGACACGCCGGACGGGCTCGTGACCTGGGACGTCGAGGCGAATCCGGCGGAGGCGGTCGGCGTCGAGTATGCGGACACGACGGGGCGGCGGCTCTACTGCTACAACGCGCTCCTCGGCTCCAGCGTGCTGCGCTGCGGCGGGCAGGTGCTCCACTCGACGGGCACGACGATCCTCGAGATCAGCTCCGAGCTCCCCCGCCTCGACGTCCCCCTCTCGCTGCGCGCCGCAGTCGCGCCGTAGCCGAGGGGCGCTTCACACTAGGGACGCAGAACCGCGAAACCTGCGGCCCCCCCGCGCTGTAAGATCACGCACGTCCCCGCTGTCGAAAGGACCGCCCATGAAGCCCGCACTCGTCTTCGCCCTGGTCGCCCTCGCCGCCGCCGCCTGCGCCGAGGGGTTCCTCCTGCACCGCCAGGAGCGCCGCCTCCGGGAGCTCGAGGCCTCGCTCGCCCGCCAGTCGACCCCCGAGGGCGCCGCGGAGATCCTCCGCCGCGCGGGAGTCGACCCCGAGGCGGCGGCCGCCGCCACTGCCCCGGGAGCGGCCTCCGCCGAGGCGCGCAAGGCCGCCGACGCGGCCGTCGCCGCCCGCGCCGCGGAGCTCGAGCGCCGGCTCCAGAGCCTCGAGCAGCAGGCGCTCGCCGCGGCCTCGGGCACCGGCGACCCCGCCGCCATCGACGACCTCGTCGCCCGCAAGGTCGACGAGAAGATGGAGGGCTCGCAAAAGAAGAAAGGCGGGCTGTTCGGCGACGACAACAAGCGCCCGCTGGCCGACGTGTCGAAGGACCTCGCCCTCACGGAGCTCCAGGAAGACCAGATGGCCGAGGCGATCAACGCCTCCCAGAAGCTCTGCTTCGGCGTCATCACCACCCCCCGCAACGACGGCACCAACGTGCTCGACGACATCGTCACCGCCATGCAGGACCCCGAGCACGCCGAGGAGAAGGTCAAGGCGGCGTTCATGCAGATCTTCACCGCGAAGATCCCGGGCTCCGACGAGACCTACCTCGCGCGGGTCATGCAGGAGAAGCAGACGCTTCTCGGCGAGTTCCGCAAGATCCTCACCGAGGACCAGATGAAGAAGTTCGAGCGCCTTGGGCAGGACCCGCACGAGATCCAGACCGGCTACGACCCGTACGGGGAGTACCTCGTGGAGCGCCTGGGGAAGAAGTGACGCGGGCGGTTTGACGCAGCGCGTCAACAGCGCGCCTGACGCACTGCGTCACAAGGTCACTTCATCGTCTTCTCGTTCTCGCGCCACCACTTCTGCCACGCCGCGTTCCACCGCGCCGCGTCCGTGTCCCTCTGCGACGGGATGTCATTGCACCCCGTCACCTCGGGAAGAGCCATCGAGATCGCCACCCACGCCGCGCTGTTTCCGTCCGACACCACTTTCGCGAAGTACCCCGCGAGCATGTCCACCAGCGCCTTCGTCACCACCTTGTTCTTCTTGAAGCCCTTGCAGTTCTCCGCCGCCGTCTTCCCGACCCACGGGTTCGCGCTCCGGATCCCCTTGTCGAACGCGGCCGCGGCGCCGGCCTGCGTCGTCAGCTTTCCCAGCCCGGCATAGAAGGAGCCGATCACGCGCAGCTGCTCCTCCCACTTCCGCAGCTCCGCCTCCTTCGACGGCTTGTCCATCGCCAGCGCCTTCTCCAGCTTCCCCACCTCCCCCGCGAGCACCTGGGCCGCCATCGCTTCGTCGCCACAGTCGCCGAGCCTCTCCGCAGCATACGACTTCACCGTCGCCTCCGGGTCCTGCAGCATCTTCACCAGCTCGTTCGTCAGCTTTTTTGAACGTGCGTTCAAATGCTTCGCCGCGGCCTCGGCCAGCCGGTCGATCCCCGAGCGACGCTTCTCGAGGTCCCTGTCCTTCAGGAGCGGGCCCGCTTCCTTCGCGGCCGCATCGTCGCCCGACTCGTGGGTGGGACAGATCTTCCCGGGCTTGCACGCCGCGCATTCGTCCGCGGCCGCGGTTCCCGCCGCAAGGAACGCCGCCAGGAACGCCGCCGCAAGAGTTCTCATCGCGCCCTCCCCGTTCAGTGGCTCTTTGACGCACCGCGTCAAAAGGCGGCGGGAAGCGCCCGCCGGACCGGGCATTGTATCCCCGCGCCCCCGCCGGTAGCATTTTTCGCGCTTCCATGGATTCTCCCCTTCGCCCTCCCTCCCGGCGCGCCGACCTTCGCGGCGAGCGCTGTCCCTACACGTTCATCAAGGCCCGCCTGGCGATCGAGGAGATGGCGGCGGGAGAGGTACTCGAGGTCATCCTGGATTTCAGACCCGCGTGGGAACGAGTCCCGGCGAGCATGAAGGTGCTGGGGCACCTTCTTGTCGGCGAGGCACCCGGCCCCGAGTCGGCGCGGACGTTCCGGTTCCGGAAGGGTGACGAGGCCGAGGGTGCGTCAGGCTCCTGAAGACGGGGGCGCCGCTGAAAGAGCTGTAAACAGAGCATATTACACGAAAAGAACGTTATAGGAATCTTTCCTGGACTGTGTCCTGCCTTGAGGTGAACAGCCGGCCCGCTACTCCGTCCGTCTCTCGCCGAATCCTGATTCGAGCCTACTCGGCGCCCATCTTCCCCACGACCCGGTCGAAGTCGTCGAGGTTGTAGAACTCCACGATGATGGCGCCCCTGTTCTTCCCCATCCGGATCTTGACCTTCGTCTCGAAGCGCCGGCGAAGACGCTCTTCCCAGTCCTTGACGACTGAGCTGCTGACCTGAGACGTGTCCTCAGGCTTGGGCAGCGGCGGCGCCTTGATGTTCTGGACCAGTTTCTCAAGTTTCCTGACGGACATCCCTTCGCGCTCGATCTTCTTCGCCAGGACGAGTTGCTCGGCGGGTGAAGAGAGGGCAACGAGGCTCCGGGCGTGGCCCATGCTGATTGTTCCACGTGAAACCGCCTCGCGGATCAGTTCGGGGAGGTCGAGGAGGCGCAGGAAGTTCGTCACAGTCGATCTGTCAAGACCAAGGCGGGCCGAAACGGCCTCATGGGTCAGGCGGAACCGCTCGATGAGGGCTTTGAAAGCCTGCGCCTTCTCGATCGGGTTGAGGTCCTTGCGCTGGAGATTCTCCACCAGCGCCACTTCCAGCATCCCCCGATCATCCATTTCGCGGATGACGGCCGGCACGCTGTCCTTGCCCAGCTGCTGGAGGGCCCTGAATCGGCGCTCTCCGGCGACGATCTGGTAACTCTCGCCGACCTTGCGAAGGACGATCGGCTGGATGAGGCCCTGCTCCCGGATGCTGGAAGCCAGCTCCTCGATCTCGGCTCCATCCCAGACTTTTCGGGGCTGGAAGGGGTTTGGGCGGATCTGCTTGACCGGGATGTCCTGGGTCCCGATTGCCGCTGTCGAAACGACCGCTGGTTCCGTCGGGCTCCCGAGCGCTTCACCGAGGAGGTAGTCCAGCCCCTTACCGAGCTTCTTGTTTTTCATGGTTGAGGATCTCCCAAGCGAGTTCGAGGTAGGCCCGGACGCCCCTGGATTCCGGCGCCTGGATGACGGCGGGAATCCCGAGAGCGGTGGACTGGGACAAAACGGGATCCCTGGGAATGACGGCTTTGTGCAGGAGGGGCGAGAAGTGCCGCTGGACTTCGGCCATCACCTGCGAGGAGTGCTCGTCGGAGGAGGTGTACATCGTGAGGACAACGCCGGTCCGGGGGGTGCGACTCCCGCTGGTTTGCAGCTCCTGAAGGCGCTTGAGCATGGCGGTGAGTCCTTCGATCGAGAAGAACTCGCACTGGACGGGGATGCAGGTGTAGTTGGCCTGACGCAGGGCGGCGTTGGGGAGGATGCCGAAGGCGGGAGGGCAGTCGAGAAGAACGTAATCCCACGCTGCAGCGATCTGGTCGAAGATCGTCTCGAGCTTCTCCATCAGGAGGGGCTGGCTTCGGATCTCTTCTTCGATGGCGCTGGAGCGGCGGCCGAGGGGAAGAACGAAGAGGTCGTCGCAGTAGCAGGGGCAGGCGACATCGGCGAGGGAAGCGTTGTCAAGGAGGAGGCCGGCGAGGCCGGGCTTGTCTTCCTTGCGGACTCCCAGTCCGGAGGTTGCGTTGCCCTGGAGGTCGAGGTCGAGGATGAGAGTTTTCCGTCCGGTCAAGGCGAGGAGGGTTCCGAGGTTGATCGCGGAGGTGGTCTTGCCGACGCCCCCCTTGTGATTGGCGATCGCGACGACGAACCCCATATATGCATCTTCTCGCTTGCTATGGACGCATATGCGCCCTATACGGCCGCCATTATAGGACGTCGGGCTTCTCAGCGCAATTGTCCCGTCAACCACGGACTGTTTGGCGCTATCGCCACGTGGAACCTCCGGCGCCCGCCTGCTAGAATCGCCCCGCAATGCCCCCTTCACGCCTCGAGCTCCGTTTCAGCGGCCGTGTCCAGGGCGTGGGCTTCCGGGCCCGCGCCGCGGCGATCGCGGCACGCCGCGGTGTCACGGGGTGGGTGCGAAACGAGGCGGACGGCAGCGTCCGCTGTGTGGCGGCGGGGGAGAAGGAGAGCACCGAGGCATTTCTTGCAGATCTTCTGAAGGAAATGTCTCGCTATATAGAGCATCATGAGCAGATCGAGACGAGCAGTTGTGAAGACTTCTCTTCTTTTACAGTGAGATACGCCTGAAACAATGCGTAAATCACTCGTCATCGCGGCACACACCGCTCACCAGGCCCTCCGCCAGCCGCTCTTCTGGATCCTCACGTCCTGCTTCGCCGCGATGATCTGGGCCTCGCAGTTCTTCACCATGTTCACCCTCGACGACCGCCTCGAGGGCTACCTCCTGCGCGAGATGGGGACGTCCTCCATCGCACTCTGCGGCGCGCTCCTCGCCGTCCTCCTGTCCTGGCTCGTCATCACCCGCGACATGGACCGCCTCGTCGCCCTGACCGTCCTTTCGAAGCCCGTCTCGCGACCGCAGTTCCTCGCCGGCAAATTCGCGGGCATCCTCGCCGCCGTCGCGTTCTCGAGCGCGCTCCTCGCCGGCGTGCTCGTTGCGACCGTCTGGCAGAAGGAGACCTCCCGGAACATCGAGGAGTACGCCGACATCGAGGAGCTCGCGCATCGTGGCCCCCAGGGAGAACTCGGCGCAACGGTGACCGCCGTCGAACCCGTCCCGCCCGATCGCCCCTTCCGCGCTGTCGTCACCCTTTCCCGCGCTCTGCCCGAGTCCGACACCGTCTCCGACCGCCTCGCCGCGCGCCCCCCGGGCGGCACCTTCGCCCTCGGGCAGCTCTCGATCTGGAAAGACAACACGCTGCGCAACTGGCTGATCCTCCGCAGCTGGAACGAAGGAGGACTCGGCCGGCTCGAGGTTTCCATCCCGCAGCCCTGGCTCGACCGCATGTCGGGCGCCCCGCTCGAGGACATCATTTCGCCGGACGAAGCGGTCGCCGCCCTTCCTCCCGTCGGCGACGCCCGCGTCGCCTCCTCCCGGCACGGCGCCGTCCAGCGCACCTGGGCCCGGTTCTGGTCTTTCGAGGCGCCGCAGATCTTCAAGGGCGCGCTTCTCGCCGTCGTCCGCGTCGCCATACTCCTCGCCTTCGCCGCCTCCCTCGCCCCGCACGTGCCCCTTGTCGTCAACGGCGCGGCCTCCTTCGTCCTCTTCCTCGTCGGCCACGTCTCCAACTACGCATTCCTCTCGCTCGACACCGCCTCTCAGCCCGCCTGGATCCGTTGGGCGGGCCGGATTTTTTACGCGATCTTTCCGAATCTCGAGAATTCGCGTGTAGAATCCCTCGTCGCGGCCGGCCGGGAAATCTCGCTCTCCTACGTCTGCTGGAGCGCGGGTTATGGCTTCGCCTACGGGCGCTCGTCCTCGCCGCGGGCGCGGCCTTTTTCTCGCGCAAGGAGATCCGCTGAGCGGCGGGGTGGGGAACACAGCTCGATGAAATACGGCATCCTGGGAGACATCCACGCCAATCTCGAGGCGCTGGAGGCCGTTCTGGCCGCCATGGAGAAGCACAAACCCGACAAGCTGATGTGCGTCGGGGACGTGGTGGGCTACGGCGCGGACCCTTCGGCCTGCATCGCGAGGATCCGCGAGATCGGCGCGACCACGGTCGCGGGAAACCACGACTACGCCACCATCGACAAGATCAACGTCGACTTCTTCAACAGCTACGCGCGGGAAGCGGCGCTCTGGACGCGGCGGATGCTGACGAAGGAAGAGAAGGGCTGGCTGGCGAGCCTGCCGCTGGTCGAGCTGATCGACGACTGCACGCTCGTCCACGCGACCCTTCACTCGCCCGAACTCTTCGAGTACATCCAGACGTCCTACGACGCGCACCTGTCCTTCGAGCAGATGACGACGCACATCTGCTTCCTCGGGCACTCGCACGTGCCGGTGACGTTCATCCAGAAGCGCTCGGTGTCGTTCACGATGGAGCCGAAGATCACGGTCGACCCGAACGCGAAGACGATCGTGAACGTCGGCAGCGTCGGCCAGCCGCGCGACGAGAACCCGGACGCCGCGTACGCGATCTACGACGAGGCGACGCGGACGATGGAGATCACGAGGATCCCGTACGACATCGAGAAGGCGGCGGGGAAGATCGTGAAGGCGGGCCTGCCGGAGATCCTGGCGGAGCGCCTGCGGTACGGCCGTTAGGCGGTCCCAACAACACTCACAACTCAGCGGGGGTATGCGGATGGTGCCGAGATCTGTCGCCGACATCATGTCCCGGAACGTGAAGAGCGTGCAGCGCGGGACTCCGCTGCTGGACGCGGTGAAGGAAATGCACCTTCACAACATCGGCGCCCTGGTGATCACGGAGCAGGGGCGGCCGGTGGGGATCTTCAGCGAGCGGGACCTGCTGAAGCGCGTGGTGGCGACGGGGCTGGACCCGCGCGGCGCGACGGTGGACCAGGCGATGACGGGGAAGCTGATCAGCGTCCCGCCGGACGAGAGCTTCGCATCGCTTTGCGAGAAGATGCACGTCGGGAACTTCCGGCACCTGCCGGTGATCGACGGCGAGAAGCTGATGGGTATGGTGAGCGTGCGCGACGTCCTTTCCGTCGTGGCGCGCGAGGGGCTGGGCATCGTTCCGCCGGGCCGCGCTTCGCGCCCGGGAAAGAAGAAGTCCGCGGCGAAGTCGAAGCCGGCGAAGAAGAAGAAGCGCTGAACCGGACCCGGACATGAAAAGCGGCCCCGGCGACATGCCGGGGCCGTTTCATTTCACCTCGGGAGAGGCGCGCGGCCGGTCAGGCGGGCGACCCGCATCCCGCGCAGAATTTCGCGCCCGGGGCGAGCACCGCGTTGCATTTCGGGCAGCTCGACTGCTGGGGCTTGCCGCACGACGGGCAGAACTTGGCCGACGGCGCGGGCAGGGGAGCCTGGCAGGCGACGCAGAGCGCCGCGGTGGGTGCGCCGCAGTGCATGCAGAATTTCGCTCCGGACGCGACGGGGGACTTGCACTTCGGGCAGGGCGTGGTTGCCGCCGAGACGCCGGCCTGCTGCTGCTGCTGGAGCGGCTGCATTCCCGCGGCCATCATCTGCGGCATCATCATGCCGACGCCGAGCCCGATGCCCGCGCCGGCGACTCCGCCGGGGTTCTTGGCCGCCTCGACCATCGCGTCCGCCGCGGCCTTCTGCTGGTACTGGCCCATCGCCGGACCGAGGATCCCCAGCTTCTGCCTCTGGCGGAGCGCCTCCTGCACGTCCGGCGGCGGCGTGATCGCGCCGAGCACGAACGCCGTGATCTCGACGCCGTACCGCTCGAAGTCCGTCGAGACCTTCGCCTTCAGCAGCTGCGCGATCTCGTTGTAGTTCTTCGCCAGGTCCATCATCGACGTCATCTTCTCGCCGAGCGCGTCCACGAGCTGCTGCACGATCATGTCGCGCAGCCACTCCTCCAGCTCGCCTACCCGGTACACGGCTTTCTGCCCCACCAGCGTCCCCACCAGCAGCTTCGGGTCCCGGATCTTCAGGCTGAATTTCCCGAACGCCCGCAGGTCGATCATCCCGAACTCCGTGTCGCGGAACGTCACGGGCTCCTTCGTCCCCCACTTCAGGTCCAGCATGTCCTTCATGTTCATGAACACGACTTCGACGGGGAACGGCGTGTTCCCGCCGAACGGGATCCGCATGACCGCGCCCAGCAACGGGATGTTCTGCGTCGTCAGCGTGTACCGCCCGGGCCCGAACGTGTCGTACGCCTTGCCGTCGCGGTAGAACACGGCCGCCTGCGACTCGCGCACGATCAGCTGCGAGCCCATGTTCACCGTCGCCGGCCCGATGCGCGTCGAGAGGTTCTGCCCGGACTCGTCGAGGTACTGGATGACGTCGAGTATGGCCATGTCGGTTTTCCCTGCCTTTCTGGGTGAGATGCGCGGACGATTCTACGCCAGCAGGACTTTCTCCCTCAGGTCGAACTCCCTGTCGATCTCCCGCACGAGCTGCGTGATCAGTTCGATCTCGTCGCGAAGCGCCTCGGGGTCCGTCGCCAGCGCCGGCAGCTCCCGCGTCCGCTTCGACAGCTGCTCCGCCTTCTCGTAGAGCCCCAGGTCGAACTGGTAGAGCCGGTCGAGCGCGGCCTCGTCGACCTTGATGGTGTCGAAGAAGCCGGAGTAGCCGTAGTCGGCGAAGCGGATGCGGTTGCCGACCTTTTCGATGAGTTTCTCGAGGGGGTCCATGCCGGCGACGAAGCGGAGGGAGTCGAAGTTGCCGGAGTCGGCGACGCGAGTGACGGTGCGGCGGAGGGGTTCGCGGGCGTCGTCGAAGGCCTTCGCGATGAGGTCGCGCTCGATCTTGTCGGACTCGCGGCGGTATTCCTTGGCGAGGTACCCCTTGAAGCCGGGGATTTTCGCGAGGAGGCGCTCGAAGCCATTCCTCTGGGACTGGCTCTTGTCGAAGATGCTCATCGTTTCTCTCCGAAGGCCGCGCGGACGTCTGCGGCGAGGACCGACAGACCCTTCAAATCCTGTTCCGTTCCCTTCCCCGACTGTACCGCCTCCGCCACGCGTTCGTACTCCCTGAGGAATCTCTCGACGCGGAGACGGTCCTCGTCGGTCTTCGCGAACGCCTCCATCGCCGCGCGCACGTCCGAATAGTCCTGCACGATGCGTGCGGAATCGTTCCCTCTTGCGTGCTCTTCGAACGCGCTGTGCGCCGCCTCCCAGCGCTCGAACGCGTCCGCGGGCGCGGGGGCAGGCGGGTCGGGCTCGCGCGCGACGACGGTGACGGCGCCGGGCGCGAAGTCGCGGGCGACCTCGTCTCGGATCGCGCCGACGGCGCGCTCCTGGCCCGAGGCGACGGCGTCCTGCGCGGCGATGGCGCGGGAGAGGGCGTCGAAGCGCGCGCGGAGGGCGGCGAGGCGTTCCGCGGGGGCGGGCTCGAGGAGGGCCTCCATGGTCTCGAGCGCCGCGCGGCCGCGGCCCGCGCAGCCCTGGACCTTGAGGCGGTTGCGTCCCGCCGCGCGCAGCATCGCCTCGGCCTCGAGGTCGAAGCCGGTCCAGGCCTCGCGGTAGCGGTCGGCGGCGGGCTTCGCGGGTTCCGGGCCCGAGCCGCAGCCGGCGAGCGCGGCCAGCGCCAGCGCCGCGGCGAGGGGCCTCATCGCCCCGCCTTCATGTCGCGCACGTCCATGTCGTCGAACCACGCGTCGGCCCGTGAGCTTTCGAGCGCAAGGAGGAGCTTCACGGTGAGGAAGGATGGCCTTCGCGGCATGGCGAGCCCGCGCCGCCGCAGGTCGGCGGTCGTCCGCGTCGGCACGCGCCCCCAGCCCCCCTCCGCCGGCGCAAGCTCCTCCGCCAGCCTTCCCTCGCGCGCCTCGGGCCGCCCGCCGTTCAGACCGCGCCAGCACAGGTACGACGCCACCGGCGCGCCCATCTCGTCCTCGAAAACGAACTCGATCCCGACCCAGCCCGTGCCGTCCTTCGCCGCCGCGCGCGCATAACCGTCGAAGAACCAGTCGCAGTGCGTCACGGGCTTCGACCACACCGCCGCGACCTCGGCCTTCTTCGCCCGCTGGTCGCCCAGCCGGAACGCGCCGCCCGTGCGCCCGCCTTTCATGTCCACCGCGCCCTCGGGCAGCTGCGTGTCCATGCTTCCGTCGGGGAGGCGCGTGGGCAGCTGGAGGACGTTCTGGAAGTGTTTCCAGCCGACAAGCCGCTCTTCGTCGAACGCGGCGTTCGGCAGAAGGTTGGGCGAGTTCGCCGCGGGGCTCCCGCCCGTCAGCGATCCCCACTCGCCCGGGGGCGCTTCGTCCGTCGACGGCCACACGATCGCCACGACGACGATCGCTGCAAGCAGCAGGCACAGCACCCACATCGCCTTAACCATGCGGTGCATTCTAGGGAGCGGGAAGAGGCCCGGCACGCCGTTTGTTAGCATTTGCGCCATGAAACGCACACCCGCGATCCTCCTCTCCCTGCTGCTCTCCGTTCCCGCCGCCTCCGACGACGCGTCCGACCTCGACGAGATTTTCCGGAAGGTCGACGCAAAGGCCGAGACGGTGAAGGACCTGAAGGCGGAGTTCCGGCAGGAGAAGAAGATGAAGGTGCTGAAACGGCCGATCCTGGGGAAGGGAAGCGTGACGGTGAAGAAGACGGAGAAAGGGCCGAGGATCTGCTGGGAGTCGTGGGAGGTGGACCCGGACACGGGCGAGACAAGCGCGCCGCAGCGGATGCTGGTGCTGGGCGACGAGGCGAGGCTGGTGACGTTCAGCACGGAGGAGAAGACCGGGGAGTTCACCGACCTCGGGAAAGGGAAGTTCGAGGTGCAGGAGTTCCTGACGATCGGCGGGTCGCTCTCGGGCATGAAGAAGTCGTTCGCCGTGGAGCTGTCGGGCCGGCCAGCGGAGGGGAAGGGCTGGGAGTTGAAGATGACGCCGACGTCGGACCGCCTGAAGCGGTTCATCAAGGAGCTGCGCATGGAGATCGACCCGAAGGAGTGGGTGGTCTCGCGGATCTTCGTGCTGGAGGCGACGGGGGACACGATGGAGATCCGGCTGTCGAAATTCGAGCTGAACGCGGGGGTGAAGGAGGAGCTGTTCCAGGTCCCGGCGGACGTGAAGCTGGAAGAGGTGAAGCTCGAGGGGAAATGAAGCGCGCGGTGCTCCCGGTGCTGGTGCTGGCGTGGGCGATCATCCTCTCGGGATGCTCGGCCGCGGAGAGAAAGCGCTCGGCGGCTGTCGAGGAGGACCAGCGGGAGGCGGAGCGCTCGCTGCGCGGGATGGCGGAGGCGCCGCGGCCGCTTCCGCGACCGGTGGTGATCCTGTCGGGGTGGGCGGAGCCGCCGGCGAACTGGCGGCAGTTCCGTGCGTGGCTCGAGTCGGCGACCTGCGGGTGCGACCGGGCGATCCTGGTGCCGGACCTGCGCGGGCCGGGCGGGCTGGCGGCGGCCGCGGAGCGCGTGATCGAGCTGTGCGCGGAGCTGGGCGAGGTGGACGTCGTGGCGCATTCCGCGGGCGGACTCGTCGCGCGCGAGGCCGCACGCGAATCGCGCGGCGGGCGGCGGCTCCGGATCGCGCGGCTGTTCGCGATCGCGACGCCGCACGGCGGGTCGCCGTGGAGCCGGTTCTGGCCGGTCCTGCCGTGGCCGCTTCAGGCGGCGGACTGCCGCCCGTCGGGCGAGTTCGTCGCGAGGCTCGCGGCTGACCCTTCGACATCCTCGATGACGATTTCCACCTACTGGTCCGAGGGTGACGTCGTCGTCCCGCAGGAGTCCGCACAGGCCGTTTCCGGCACGCATCATTCCTACGCGCGTCCCCGGGGATTCTTCATCCACCGCCGCTGCGCCGCCGACCCGCGGCTCGCGCGCGACGTGATCGCGGCGCTCCTGCGCTAGGTGGGGTGCGCGGCGGCCAGCGCCTTGATCCGCGCTTCGAGGTCGGGGGGGAGCTGGTACATGAGGAAGCCCTTCTCGTTCACCATCGCCTGGCGCGTGTGTCCCGTGGCGAGGAGGGCGCCGTCGGCCTTGCGGGTGACGCGGTAGCGGATGGTGAGGGAAGCGCTTTCGACGGGGTCGACGGTGCAGGCGACGAGGAGGACGTCGTCGTTCTTCGCGGGGAGGCGGCACTGTACGGCGTAGTCGACGACGGGGGGGAAGAGCTTCAGGGCGAGAAGGTCTTTCGCGGTGAGGGAGAAGGCGCGGGCCATTTCGGTGCGGGCGACCTCGAAGTAAGTGACGTAGTGGCCGTGCCAGACGACGCCGAACTCGTCGGTTTCGTTGAGGCGGACGCGGAGTTCGGTCGTGAAGGGTGCGCTCACGGGGCGGGTCTCCAGGCAAGGGCGATGTCGACGCCGCCGGTGCCGGCGCCGTGCTGGACGGCGGGGCCGGCGAGGGGGCGCGGTTCGCGGGGGAGGTCGAGGTCGAAGGCGGGGGAGGAGAGGCCGGCGGTGGGAGGGATGGTGCCGGCGGCGATGGCGCAGACGGTCGCGGCGGCGCGGACGCCGCCGATGGCGAGGCCTTCGCCGCAGGCGCCGGCGACGGAGGAGACGGCGGCGCGCGGGAGGACGTCGCGGATGGCGGCGGCGCAGCGGGCGTCGGACGCGCCGTTGGCGGCGGAGTTGACCCAGGAGGCGCCGGCGAGGCCGGCGTCGGCGAGCGCCGCGCGGATCGCGGCGGCGGCGGCGGAGGCAGGGCCGTAGGCGAGCGGGGGGGCGGGCGAGCTCGCGCGCCCGCAGCCCGCGAGCTCGGCGAGGATGCGCGCGCCGCGCGTCTTCGCGTCGTCCATCCGCTCGAGAACGAGCAGGCCCGCGTCCTCGGCGAGGATCGTGCCGTCTGCGGAGCAGTCGAAGGGGCGGCACGCGGACGGCGAAAGGCCGCCGAGGCGGTGGAGGGCGAAGTGGATCATGCCCGCGAGCTCGTCGATGCCGCCGGCGAGGGCGGCGTCGCAGCGGCCGGCCGCGAGGAGTTCGGCGGCGAGCGCGATCGCCTCCTCGCCGGAGGCGCCGGTCTGGACGAGGGTGGTGTTGAAGCCGGTGATGCCGGTGGCGATGGAGATCTGTCCCGCGGCGGCGTTCGGGACGGTGTTGGGGAAGGCCATGGGGTTCGGGTCGGCGCCCTTCGTCTCGACGAGCCGCCTGTGGAATCCCGTCGTCGTCGTCACGCCGCAGCCGCCGGCGCCGACGACGACCGCGATGCGGTGCGGCGGCGCCTCGAGCCGCGAGTCCTCCAGCGCGAGTTTCGCCGCGGCGATCGCGAGCACGCCCGTGCGGTCGAGCCGCCGGATCGCGGCCGGCGCGATCCACTTCTTCGCGTCGAACTCCGGCACCTGGTACGCCAGCGACGGCGTCCCGGGGCGCAGCGGCCAGCCCTCGACCTTCGACGGCCCGCGCCCGCCCGCGAGGAGGCCCCTCCAGAACTCCTCGCGGCCGATGCCGGGGGAAGCGAGGACGCCGACGCCGGTGGCGGCGATGCGCGTGGTCACCGGGCGGCCCGTGAGAAGACGAGCGAGCAGTTGTTGCCGCCGAAGGCGAAGGAGTTGGAGACGGCGTGGCGGATGGCGAGGGGGCGGCCTTTGCCGAAGACGACGTCGACCGGGAGGCACGCGGGGTCGATGTCCCTCGTGGTGACGTTCGGGGGCGCGACGCCCCGCGCCACGGCGAGGACGGTGACGGCGGCCTCGACGCCGCCCGCGGCGCCGAGCGTGTGGCCGACCTGGGACTTGGTGGACGATACGCAGGCCTTCGTCCCCTCGCCCAGCGCCGCGCGGATCGCCTTCGACTCGGCGGCGTCGTTCGCCGGCGTCCCCGTGCCGTGCGCGTTCACGTAGTCCACCTCCGCCGGGTTCACGCCGGCGTCCGCCAGCGCCGCCCGGATCGCCGCGCCCGCGCTCGCCCCCTCGGGGTGCGGGTTCGTCATGTGGAACGCGTCGCTCGTCACGCCGTACCCGCCGAACACCGCCAGCGGCCGGCCCTTGGCCAGGTCCTCGCGCTCGAGCACAAGGAACCCCGCGCCCTCGCCCAGCGAAATCCCCGCGCGAGCCCGGTCGAACGGCCGGCACGGCCCCGGGTCCACGGCGCGCAGGGAATTGAAGCCGCCCCAGGTCACCCGCGACAGCGCGTCGGCGCCGCCGCACAGCACCCGGTCCGCCTTCCCCGCGCGGATCCAGTCCGCCGCGATCCCGATCGCCGTCGCGCTCGAGCTGCACGCAGTCGCCACCGTGACCCGGGGCCCTTCCAGCCCGAACGCGCGCCCGATCCACTCCGCCGTCGCGTCCGGCAGGAAGCTCGACAGGTCGCGAAACGGCGCGCGCGTCGCCGGTCCCTCGTTGACGAATCTCTCGTGGAAGCGCTCCGCGTCGAACATCCCGCCCGCGCCGGCGCCGACCGCGAGCCCGAAGCGCGCGTCACCGGCCGCGAACCCGGCCGCGCGCATCGCCTCCGCCGCCGCCGCGAGCCCGATCGCGTCGCAGCGCGAGAGACGCTTCCGGTCGCGGCGCGGCAGCGGCGCCTCGGGGAGCTCGAAGCGGACCTGCGCCCCGAGCTTGCCCGCGTAGGGAGACACGTCGAACAGGTCCACCGGCCCGACCGCGCAGGCTCCCTCCACGATCGCCGACCAGCACGCCTCGGCGTCGCGACCGAGCGCGGTGAGAAGGCCGACTCCGGTGACGACGATGCGGGGGCGGATCATGGCGGCCCCTAACCTAATCCGTATCGGCGGCCGTGACCGCAAAATCCGCCTTCATCCGCGAATTCCCTACGACATTCCCCCGTCCACGTCGAGCACCTTGCCCGTGACGTAGCTCGCCGCGTCCCCGAGCAGGAACATCGCCGGCCCCACGATCTCGTCCACGGTCGCCGCGCGCCCCAGCGGCACGACCTGCAGGATCTGCTTCTTCACCTTCTCCGGCACCTGTCCCGACATGTCCGTCTCCACGAGCCCCGGCGCGATCGCGTTGACGCGGATGTTGAAGCGCGCGACCTCGGCGGCGAGGGCTCGGGTGAAGCCGACGAGGCCGGCCTTCGCGGTGGCGTAGTTCGTCTGGCCGGGGACGCCGACGCGCCAGCTCACGGAGGAGACGTTCAGGATCGCGCCGGCGCGCCGCTCGATCATCGGCCGCAGCGCCGCGCGCGAGCAGAGGAACGCGCCGTCGAGCGCGGGCCGCACGACCGCGTCCCACTGGGCGTCCGACATCATCATGAGCGGCCCGTCCTGCAGAACGCCGGCGTTGTTCACGAGGACGTCGAGCCGCCCGAACTCCGCAGCCACGCCCTCGACCATCTTCGGCGCCTCGACGCGGTCCGCGACGTCCGCCTTCCAGGTCCGGGCCCTGCCGCCGGCCGCCCGGATTTCCGCGGCGACCTTCTCCGCCTCGCCGGCCTTCGACCGGAAGTTCACGACGACCGTCGCCCCCGCGCGCCCGAGCGCGAGCGCGATCCCCCGGCCGATGCCGCGCGAAGCGCCGGTGACGAGGGCGACGCGGTCCTGGAAGCTCGACATGGTCTTCCCACTCTAATGGAGGGCGCTCCGCCTGTCCCGCCTACGACGGCGCCGCCCGCAGCGCCGCCCCCCACGACGCGACCAGCTCCTCGTCCCAGGCGTGCCGGTTCGCGAGGTACTCTTCCATCGCCGGCCGGATCTCCTCCACCAGGTCCCGCGCCTCCTGCGCGCGGCCAAGGCGCGCCGCCGCCTGCGCCAGCACGACCGTCGCCACCAGGTTCCATTTCGAGCGCCCCGCGCCGAGCGCGGCGGCCATCTCGCGCGCCGTTCGAAGGGGCGCGAGGGACTCCTCGTCGCGGCCCATCTCGAAGAGGAACTGGCCGAGCATCTGGTGCGCCGCGCCCACGCCGACCTTGTCGCCCAGCTCCCGCTCCAGGTCCAGCGACTCGCGGGCCGCGTCGAGTGCCTCCTCGCGCCGGCCCTGCGCCCGCAGGATCGCGCCGCGGTTGGCCAGCGCCGTACCGAGAGCGGATCGGTCGCCGAGGTCGCGGAAATGCGCGAGCGCGAGGTCGTTCGCCTCCGTGGCCCTGTCGTAATTCCCCTTCCGCAGGAAGATCACGGCGCGGTTGCCCTCCTTGCGGGCCAGGGCGGACTTGTCGCCGAAGCGCCGGTCGATGGCGCCCGCGGCCTCGAACATGGCGAGCGCCTCGTCGAACTGCCCGCCGTCGGACAGCAGCGCGGCGAGGTTCCCGAGGCACGTCGAGGTGAGGCTCTCGTATCCCTCCCGCTGCGCGAAGTCGAGCGCCTCGCGGTGCAGTTCCTCCGCGCGGCGCGTGTCGCCGAGATCCTTGTGCGCAAGCGCGGCGTTGCCCTTCACCATCGCTACTCCGTACCCGTAGCCGAGCGCGGCGAAGCCCTCCCGCGCCCTGTCGAACCAGGCCAGCGCTTCCCGGCACTCCCCGCGCCACAGGTGGACCGCCCCGCGGCCGTTCCAGCCGGCGGCCAGTCCGGCCGGGTCGCCCGCGCGGAGCGCCTCGATCTCGAGGCTCAGCTGCAGCGCCTCGTCGTAGCGCCCGGTGGCCCAGGCGAAGAAGAACCGGTTGCCGAGGGCGTCGGCGAGCACGCGGCGGTCCCCGGATTCGCGCGCGAGCGCAATGGCGCGGTCGGCGACGGCAGGGGCGCGGTCGCGGCGGGCCTCGGCCCAGAGCAGCGAGGAAAGGAGGGAGTGCGCCTCGGCGCGGAGGGCGGGGCCGGCGGCGGCGGGGGGAAGGGCCTCGAGCTTCGAGACGGCGGCCTCGGCGCGCGGGAGAGCGACGGCGGCGGGGACGACGTGGTCGAAGATCCAGCCGGCGTCGGCGAGGATGCGGGCGGCACGCGGGACGCGGACGGCGTCGGTGAGGTCGCGGTCGACGGCGGAGAGGACATTGTCGAGATCCGCGAGCAGGCGGGTGCGCGCCTCGCGTTCGCGGGACGTGCGACGGTCCGCGCGGCACGACGCCGCGAGGGCCCCGCACCACGCGGAGTGGCGCTCTTCTGCGGCCGCGCCCTCGGCGCCCGCCTCCGCGCGCCGGCGTGTCGCGTAGTCGCGGATGGGGCGGTACATCGAGAAGCGCCCGCCGCGCTCGGTGAGGAGGGACTTCGACCGGAGCGCGGCGACGGCCGCCGGCTCGTCGAGCACGCTTCCCGCCGCCTCCACGGTGAATCCGCCGGTGAAGACGGACGCCTGCACGAAGGCGCGCTGTTCCCCGGCCGTGAGCTGCTCCCAGCTCCATTCGATGGCGCCGGCGAGCGTCTGCTGCCGCCGCACGGTGTCCTGCCGCATCGAGCGGAGGAGCTGCAGCTTCTGCTCGAGTTTCCGCACGAGTTCCGCGGGGGAGAGGACGCGGCTGCGCGCCGCGGCGAGCTCAAGCGCGAGCGGGAGGCCCTCGAGTTCGGCGCAGACGCGGACGACGTCGGGCGCGTTGGCGTCGGTGAGCTCGAAGTCGGGGCGGGCCTCGCGGGCGCGGTCGACGAAAAGGCGGACGGCGTCGAAGGCGGCGGCGCGGACGGCGGCGCCGGGGCCGGGTTCGAAGGAAGCGGGGGCGGCGAGGGGCTCGAGGCGGAACTCGGTTTCCCCCGGGGCGCCGACGGCGGAGCGGCTGGTGAGGACGAAGAGCGAGCGGGGCGCCGCGGCGGACCAGCGCCCTGCGGCGGTCGCGACGGCGGCGCGGGCGGCGTCGCAGGTATCGAGGACGAGGACGAGGGGCGGGCGAAGCTCGAGCAGGTCCGCGACGGCGTCGACGGGCGGCCGCGACGCGGGGAGCGGGACGCCGATGGCGCCCGCCACCGCGCGGGCGACGGCGGCGGCGTCCCCGGCATCCGCGACGTCGGCGATCCACGCTCCGCCCTCGAGCCGGGCGAGCAGCGCGCTCGCGAGCCTCACGGCGAGGCGCGTCTTGCCGGCTCCCGCCGCGCCCGTGATCGAGATCGTGCGGGCGCCGCCGCGAAAGATCCCCTCGAGCTCGCGCAGCTCCTGCTCGCGGCCGACGAACGTCGTCGCCTGCGGGGGCAGATTCGTCGGGAGGACGGCGGCCGCCGCGATCGGCGGGAAGGTCCGGCCGCGGCGCGACGCCGGCAGGATCTGCCAGACCCGCTCCGGCGCTTCGAACCCGCGAAGCCGGTGCTCGCCGAGGTCCGCGAGGTCGGCTCCCTCCACCGCGCCGGCGGCCTCGCGCGTCGCTGAGGCGAGAAGGGCCTGCCCGGGGTGCGCCGCGGCGGCGAGGCGTGCGGCGCGATTGACCGGGGGACCGAAGTAGTCGCCGCGTCCCGTCGCGGGATCGCGCTCGGCGACCACGTCGCCGGTCGCCAGCCCGAGCCGCAATTCGGCCGTTCCGGCCTCCAACTCCGCCGCGGCGAACCGCGCCGCCGCATGCGCCGAGGCGAATGCCGCCATCGCTCCCGATGGAAGGGTCTTCACGGGTTCGCCTCCCGCTTCCCGCACGCGCGCGACGAACGCCTCCGGCCGCGCGGTCCCGGCGGAAACGGCGGCGAAGTCGGCGAAAACGAGCGTCAGGTTGCGGCTCGAGGAGGCCATGGAGCGCGGGATCCTATCACGCCTCGCCCGGCCACCGCCCCCCGCCCGCCCCCGCGTCCCTCAGGCGCCCGAGCATCCGCTTCACGACGACGTCGTCCAGCGCCTTCACGTCGAGCGCGCCCTCGCGCTCCATCGCCTGGGCGAGCCGCGCGTCGCGCGCCCTCACGCGCTCGAGCGACTCCGCGTGCGCCGTCCTCCGCCACGCCGCCGTCACCGCCGCGTCCGCCAGGGCGAGTTCGCGGATCTCCCGGAACAGCGCCCCGAGCCGCTCGCCCGCCCGCTCGAGAGTCGCGAACGACGGGCGCCTCTCCGCGTCCGCCGCCTCGGCCTCCTCCGCCGCCTTCGCCAGTCGGACCTCCTCTTCGAAGTAGCGCCTCAGGAGATCGGGGGGGATCGAGGGGAGGGGAAGCGAAGTCCAGCCGTCGGCCATGGCGGCATCGTACACCGGCGGGGCGCTTCGCCCGGCGACGCCGCTCAGGGCCGGACGGGGACTGCCAGGAGTCCGCGGGGTCCGCAGCGCGCGGCGATGGCGAAGTCGAAGCGGTCGCAGGCGACGGCGGCGTCGAGGTCCTCGAGCGGCCGGTCGGGGTCGCCGGCGGCGTGTTTCGCGCCGGCGCGGCTGGAGCGGACGGCGCGCGCGGCGGCGACGAGGTCCGGAGCGCGGCCCCGGAGCAGGTCCTCGAGGACGGCGGCGCACGCACGGTCCTCCTCGCCCTCGTCGGGCGCGCCGCTGACGACGAGCGTGACGGGGGTGAGGCCGCGCAGGGCGCGCGCCGTCGCGGAGACGACGACAAGCGACGCGAGCCAGAGCGACTGCGCGCGCAGCGCGGCGGCGACGGCGCAGCGCGTCCCGGCGCCGGTGCGCTGCACGGCGCGCCGCGGCAGGCGGCGGCCGACGAGTTGCGAAGGCGAGTTGTTGTGGTCGAACCCCGGGATCAGCCGCCCCTCGACCTCGCCCATCCGCCACCCCTCGCGCGCGAACGCCTCCTCCGGCGTCGCGACCAGCTCGATCTCCTCGACCCCCGCCGCGAAGGCGTACGCCGCGGTGGTGAACGCGCGCAGGACGTCGATGATCACGACGTGCCCCGAGGCGCGGGAAGCGCCGGCGAGACCTTCGAGGGTGGTGATCGGGGGGAGCGGGATGGGCGGAGAAGGGACTTCGCGAATGAAGGAGGATCGGGCGGAAAGGGCCGCGGATCAGGAGGAGAGGAGGCGCTGGGCGGCGGGGAGATTCGCCGACACGCTGCCGATCCGCGCGTCGCGCTTCACCCATTTTACGAGCTTGGCGAGGACCTCGCCCGGGCCGACGTCCACGAACGTGTCGGACCCTTCGCGCAGGAGGCGCTCGACGACCTCGCGCCATTTCACGGGGCGCTCCAGCGCGCCGGCGACGTGCTGGCGGAGGACCTCGGGGCAGTCGACCCAGCCGGCGTCGACGTGGTTGAGGAGGGGGATCTGCGGTGCCTTCATCTCGACGGTGCCGAGGAACTCGAACAGCCGGCGCGCGGCGTTTTCGAGGAGGCGCGTGTGGATCGCGCCGCGGACGGGGATGCGGACGACGTCGTAGGCGCCGGCGGCGCGGGCGGCGGCCTCGAACGCCTTGAGCGGGCCGGGGAGGCCGCCGACGACCTGCTGGAGCTCCGAGTTGTCGTTGGCGACCCAGGCGCCCGCGGCCGCCGCGAGCTCCGCGACCTTCCCGTACGGCAGACCGACGCACGCGGCGAGCGCGCCGTCGCCCGCCTCCTCCTCGATGAACCGCTGCGCCATCGCCGTGACGCGCGCCCCGTCCTCGAAGGTCCACACCCCGGCCACCGTCAGCGCCGCGTAGATCCCCATCGAGTGCTCCGCGAGCGCCGCGGGCTCCGCGCCCAGCGCGTGGAACCCCGCGACCGAGGCGCCGTAAGTCTCGACGTGCGCGTCGCCGATGGACGGGTCGATCCCCGCCGCCGCGAGCGCCGTCGCGACCTCGGGGGAAGCGACGCGCGCCCCCGACACCCCCGGGAACATCGCGACCCAGCGGCTCATGCGCGCGCCTCCCGGAACGCGGGCGTCTCGACCTCGGGAAGCGGCCCGCGGGCGACCCGCGCGTCGAGCGCGGCCTGGGCCGTGCCGAAGGGGAACTCGCCGAACAGCCGGTCGAGGCGCGCCGCGAGGTCCACGCGCGCCACGTTGCAGACGAGGCGCGTCGCGAGCGGCATCCGCCCCGCGAGGCGCTTCTGCGCCAGCTCCCAAGGGTGGACCCAGAACATCGCGGGCTCCCCTGCGGCGTTCAGCGCGGCGACGCGGCGCGCGATGACGCGGTGCGTCAAATTGCGGAGCCCGACCGAGCCGCCGCACGGGAGCCCCCCGACGAGCGTCCGCACCGCCGTCGGCGGCAGCTCCGCCACGCCGCGCACCCGGTGGACGTCGTGCCTCATCCCGCGGGCGCCCAGGAGCGGCACCGGGTTGAGCGAAGAGTCGTACGCGTACCCGCGTTGACGCAGCGCGTCAAAGTACCACGCCCCGGCGCGCCCCGCCGACCACTTCGGCGACCGGTACCCCCGCGGCTTCGCCCCGCACGCCCCCTCGATCAGCCCCTCCGCCTTCGCCAGGTCCGCCGCGAACCCCTCCGCCCCCAGCAGGTCCACGTCGTCGTGCCCGTACCCGTGCGACGCCACCTCGTGCCCCGCCCCCGCGATCGCCCGCAGCTCCGCCGGCATCAGCTCCGCCACCGAGCCCAGCGTGAACCACGTCGCCTTCACCCCGCGCCGCCCGCACAACTCCAGCAGCCGGTCCACCCCCTCGCGGATCCCGTCCCGCTGCGCCGCCAGCGGCACCTCGTCCGGGTCCGGGCGCAGGGACTGGTACCACCCCTCGAGGTCGACCGTGAACGCGTTGGGCGCGGCGGCGGGCATCGGCGTCAGCCTCGCAGCTGCACCCCGAACTGCGCGAACGCCTTGAGCTGCGCCAGGAAATGCGTCCACCCGATCGCGTGCTGCAGCGAGCTGTCCACGCCGCTCGCGTCGCGCTTCCAGCCGGACTCCGTGACGGTGAACAGCGTCATCCCCGGTTTCGCCTTGAACGTGAACGCCACGCGCGTCGCGTACTTCTGGCGGTACGCGGCCCAGGTGAAGACGACCTTCTTCTCCCACCCGACGGACAGCACCTCGACGTCCTCGCCCTCGTCGCCCCACATGAGCCGCACGCGCCCCGGCGCGTCCAGGTTGCCGGACGTCGCGCTGGTGAAGTACTGGTCGAGCCACGCGCCCTTGGTGGCGAGCTGCCAGACGCGGGCGAGCGGGGCGGCGATCCAGATCTCGGTGGAGAAGCGGACGGGACCGCGGGCTTCCTTGAGGGGGGTTTTCGTGGGCACCGCGGGAGGGTAGCGGGGGGGATCGTCGAAGGGAAGGGGTTAGGAGGGAGGATCCTGGGGATGTCCTGCTACGGCGCGGGCTCGAGCCGCGACTTCGCGGTGCGGCGGTCGACGCCGAGGCGGCGCGCGAGCTCCTCGTACGTGCCGGCCTTCGCGTGCACGAGCGCCGCGTAACGCCGCAGCAGCGCCGCCTCCGTCAGCGCACCGGCGCGGACGTCGCGGGCCAGCGCTTCCGCCGGGTCGTCGGGCGGCGGCGGGGGCGCGGGGGAGTACCAGCGGCGGATCATGACGTTGCGGACGCACTGCTCGAGCTCGCGGACGTTGCCGGGCCAGGGGTAGTCGGGGCCGAGGTGCTCCGCGATCCACGCGCAGGCTTCCCCGGCCACCGACGCGGCGGCGGGGCCGGCGAAACGGCGCGCGAGGTGGAGGGCGACGTTGTGCAGCTCGGCGGGGTCGCCGGCGAGGAGGTCGCGCAGCGGCGGGGTGGAGATGGTGTCGGCGCAGAGGCGGTAGTAGAGGTCCTCGCGGAAGCGGCCGGCGGCGATGTCGCGCGGGAGGTCGCGGTTGGTGGCGGCGACGATCTTGCCGCGAAAGGTGCGGGTCTCGGTGTCGCCGATCGGCTGGAAGGCGCGGGTCTCGAGGACGCGCAGGAGCTTCACCTGCTGCTCGAGTCCGACGTCGCCGATCTCGTCGAGGAAGACGCAGCCGTGTGCGGGGCAGACCTCGAGCCAGCCGGCGCGGTCGGCGATGGCGCCGGTGAACGAGCCGCGGCGGTGGCCGAAGAGCTCGGACTCGATGAGCGTGGGGGAGAGGGCGGCGAGGTTGAGCGGGAGGAAGGACGGCCCGGCGTCGTCGAACGACTGGGCGGCGGTGTCGAACGGGATGTAGCGCGAGAGGGAGATGGCGCGAGCGACGAGCTCCTTGCCCGTGCCGCTGGGGCCCGTGACGAGCGTCGTGGTCTCGCCCATCCGCGACCAGAGCGCCGCGCGGTAGCGGCGGAAGTCGTGCGTGAAGATGGACTCCCACGCGGCGGCGCGGAGCCGCGCCGCCGGCAGCGAGCCGCCGAGGATGTTCGCGAAGACGTGGTGGAACGCGCGCCGGACCTGGAACAGGAGCGCCGCGTAGTGGCGCGGCTCGACCGGCTCGGGGAAGCGGACGCCGGGGAGGTCGAGGTAGAAGGCGATGTCGTCGCGGAAGTCGGCGAAGAACGGGGCGCGTGTGCGGGAGCCGGGGCGGCGCTGCTGGAACATGAGGTCGTACGACGGGCCGCGGAACTTGTGGAACAGCGTGTAGAAGACCAGGTCCTGGTAGAGGCCGAGCTCGGCCTCGCCCGCGGCGCGCCTCGGGTCGCGCTCGAGGGCCTTGCGGGCGCCGTCGGCGAGCCGGACGGCGACCTCGCCGAGGCGCGGGACGTTCGGGGGCTCCTCGAGCTGGTCCTCGCGGTGGCTCCAGACGGGAAAGCTGCCGGCGTAGGCGCGGCCGAGGATCTCCTTCTCGACCGCGATGCGGTCCGGGGAGAAGGGATTCGTGTGGGCGAGGCGCGAGAAGGCGGCGGCGAGGT
>JADLHC010000281.1 GCA_020849035.1 Planctomycetia bacterium | reverse complement strand
GCCGAGGCGGGGTTCGAGGGGCGGGCGGGGGTGCATACGGGGCGGGCCGGGGCGCGGGCGCTGGCCGAGGCGGCGCCCCCGGGCGCGGTCTGGATCTCCAAGGCGGTCGAGCGGCAGATCCCGAGGAGGTTCCGGTTCCACGAGATGCCGGTGATCGAGGCCGGCGGCGAGGCCCTGCCGCCGTATGAGGTCGTGGAGGAGATCGGGCCGCCGGGGGAGTTCGGCGAGGCCGTGCCCGTGCCGGATGCGGAAACCTGGGCCGCCGAGGTCCGGCCGGGCGCGCGCATCGCGTTCGTGGGGCCGCCGGGAAGCGGGCGCTCGACGCTCCTCCGCGCCGTCCGCGACCGCGTCCGCGCCGCCTCCTCCGACGCCTGGGTCGCCTGCGGCCGCTGCGAGCGCCGGCCGCCCGCGCCCTGGGGCGCTCCGGGCGACATCCTGCGCGCCGAGGCGGCGGCGAGCGGGCACGACCGCTGGGACGGAGAGCGCGTGGTGGCGGCCGTGAAACGCCTGGGCGGAGGCGCGGCGGAGGCGGACGCGATCGCGCTCTCGCTCGGCCTGCGGCTGAACGCGGACGGCGACCCGCCGCCGCCGGGACCCGAGGTTGCGCGGGCCGCGTGGATCGCGGCCCTGGGCCGCGCGACGCTCCTGTGCGTGGAGGACCTCGAGGACGCGCAGCCGGAGGAACGGGAAGCGCTCGCCGCGTGCGGCGCCGCGGTCTTCGCGACCGCCGCGCCCGGAACGCCGCTTCCGCCGGGATTCCGCGCGGTCGAGCGGGCCCCGGCGCCGCGGCCGTTCGCGCCGGCGCCGCCGGAACTCCGCGAGCTCCTCGGCGCCGCCGCCGTCCTCGGCCGCTCCTGCTGGCGCTTCACCCTCGAGCGGATCCTGCTGCGCGACAGCACGGAGGAGCTGGCGGCGGCCCGCGGGGGCGGCTGGCTGCTCGAGCGCCGGGGATCCCTGATGCGCGGCGACGGCGAACTGCTTTTCCCGCACCGGGGGATGCGGGACCGGGCGGAGGCGGCGCTGACGGCGGAGGAGAGGCGCGGCTTCCATACGGCGGCGGCGGCGTTTTACGGGCAGCGCGCGGCGGTCGCGGGCCCGGCGGCGGCGGCGCGGGCGGCGTGGCACCGCGGGCAGGCGGGTTAGCCCCGGGCGATCGCCGCCAGTCCCGGCTTCGCCCGCGCCAGGTCCTTCGCCGTCGCGATGCGGCGGACGTTCGGGTGGCGGAAGCCGCGATTCCACGGCTGCGCCGGCATCAGCACGAGCGCCTGCGGACGCCAGCGCAGCCACCCCTCGATCGCCTCCGGCCAGTCGTCCACCATCACGCGGCCGTGCACCAGCGCCTTGTCGTGCGTCACCGTCACGTCCGCGTCCGGCAGGTGCCTCGCGCACCACGCGACCTTCTCCGACCACGCGCCGTGCGACCCCGCGGGACCCTTCGTCAGCACCGCCAGCCGGAACCCCATCCCGCGCAGCAGCCGCAGGATCCGGAAGCCCGTCGGCAGCGGCTTGAGCGACGCCCACCACCCCGGCTGCGACGTCACCAGCCGCTCGATCCGCAACCGCGTCGCCGCGCTCACCCGGTCTCCGCCCAGCGCGCGCGCCACGTCCCGCGCCGCCGCCCCGTCGTAGTCGCACAGCGTCCCGTCGAGGTCCACGACCGCCACGGGGGCGTCGGTGCGGCGGCGTGAAGCGCTCATGCGCGGATTCTCGCCGCCCGCCCGCGGCCGGGCAACGTCCCGGATTCCGGTTGCCGGGTTTCGCAGGGCCTGCGATTCTCCCGCACCGATGGCGACCGGAAACGAGAAGGCCTCCCTACTGCTCGGCTGGAGCGCCGCCGCGGGGTTCGCGGTGTGGTGCATCCTGGGCCACGCCGTCCACAAGCGCTGGACGACGCTGGGACTCGAGTACGGCGAGCAGCTTTTCATCATCGGCGTCTTCATCCTCGCCCCGCTCGTGAACGTCCCGCTGGCGCTGAAACTGGCCGAGCCTTCCGGCCGCGGTTCCGGCGCGTGGCGCCTCGCCGCCTGGCTCCAGCCGCCCGCCGCCGCCGCGGCGTTCGCGTCCATCTTCCTGCCGGTCGGCGCGCTCTCCGCCGCCCTCATCGCTCCCTGGATCGCCGTCGGCGTCTGCGCCACCGCCGCCGCCGTCGGCCGGCTCCTCGAAACGGACGGCCGCCGGATCGAGGAACTCGCGACGAGCACCGGCCTCCTGCTGCTCCTCCCCGGCACCCTCGCCCTCGCCGCTTCGCGCGCGGGCCTGGACGTGCTCGGCTACGAGGAACCCTACGTCCTCCTCCTCGCCGTCCACCTCCACTTCGCCGGCCTCACCGCGCCGGTCATCGTCGGCCAGGCCGGCCGCCGGCTCCGCGCGTGGAACGCCTGGGGCTTCCCCCTCTACTTCGCCCTCGCCGCCGGCGTCTCCCTCGGCGTCCCCATCCTCGTCGCCGGCCTCGCCCTCCACTCCAAACCCGTCGAGGTCGGCGGCGCCCTCCTCCTCGCCTTCGCCCTCGGCGGCTACTGCTTCTTCACGCTCTTCCTCGTCCTCCCCCGCCTCCCCGGCCGCCTCTCGCGCGTCCTCCTCGCCGTCGCCCTGGGCTGCGCCATCTGGTCCATGCACCACGCCGGCCACTACACGATGGGCGTCGCCCGCGGCTCCACCCCGCCCCTCTACACCCGCCCCCGCATGGAGCACATCCACGGCCTCCTCAACGCCGTCGGATTCTCCCTCCTCGGCCTCCTGGGCTGGCTTGCCACACGGAGGGCGGAACGCCGAGGCGGCCCGCCCGCCTGATCCCCCGCCTCAGCCCCGCGCCGGACGCCGGACACGCAGCAGCATCCCGCAGGCAACCAGCGCGATCCCCGCGTCCGTGAGGAAGGCGACCCGGGGAGTGAAGCGCTCCGCGAGGAAGCCGAACAGGAGCGAGCTGGGCAGCGCGGCAAGCCCGATGGCGAAGTAGAACAGCCCGAAGGCCGTCCCCTTGAGCTCGGCGGGGACGAGGTCGGCGACGACGGCGCGCTGGACGGAGACGGCGAGCGCGTTGAAGAGCGTGTACGCGGCGAGGCACGCGAGGAAGGGGGCGGGCGTGTCCGCGAACGCGAAGCCCGCATAGACGGCCACGTAGACGATCCACCCGGCGAGCATGACCGAGCGACGCTCGTGGTGGTCGGCGATGAACCCGCCCGGGAGCGCGGTGAGCGCCTTGAGGACGTTGAATCCCGCCCAGGCGACGGTGGTCCAGGCGAGGGGGATGCCGATCTCGGGCATGCGCTGGACGAGGAACGCGTCGGAGCTGTTCGCGAGCGTGAAGACGGCGATCGTCGCGAGGAACCAGCGGAAGTTCCGGGAGAAGGGCTTGAGCGTCAGGCGCAGCGGAGTTTCGCGCGGCGTTGCCGGGAGGTCGCGGACGAGCACGGCGATGATGGCGATCACGGCCGCCGCGGGGATCGACGTCCAGAGGAACACCTGCTGGAACGTCATCCCTTGCGCCAGCATCAGCCCCGCCACCAGCGGCCCGACCGCCGCGCCGAGCTGGTCCATCGCGTTCTGCAGCCCGTAGGCGCGCCCGCGGGCGCCCGGCTCGCACGAATCCGCGATCAGGGCGTCCCGCGCCGCCAGCCGCGTCCCCTTCCCCAGCCGGTCCGCCATCCGGATCGCGAACACCTGCCAGGGCGCCGTCACGACCGCGTACACCGGCCGCATCGCCGACGACAGGACGTAACCCCAGAAGATGAACGGCTTCCGTTTCCCCACGCGGTCCGAGGCCCAGCCCGACACGATGCGCAGCAGCGCCGCGAGGCTGTCCGCCGCGCCCTCGATCAGCCCCAGCGTCGCCTTCCCCGCCCCCAGGACGACCTTCAGGAACTGGGGCATGAGCGGAAAGACCATCTCCGACGCGAAGTCGGTGAAGAACGACGCGAGGCCGAGCCAGACGACGTTGGGACGGAGGCCCTGGAAGAGGCGCTTCACGGGGGGAAGAGGCTACGGGGGCGCGGCGGCGGCGGCGAAGCGAAAAGAGAAGGCAGGCGCGCGCCGGGGGGCGCGGCCTGCCTTCGCGGTTCGGTCCGGCTTCCCGGTTACTTCTTCATCCGTTCCACCTCGACGCCCTGCTGCCGATTGCGCAGGTTCCTGTTGTAGAAATCCTCGACGGAGTCGTTCGCCTCCTTCAGCTGCTCGTCGAGCAGCTCCTGCTGCTGCTCCGCCAGTTTCTTGGCCGGCTGCGGCGCCGCGTTCTGCCGGGTCTTGGCGTCCTCGATCAGGCCGATGAGCGCCTGCCCGCGGTACATGGCGACGTGGCCCTCCTTTTCGGCGACGACGACGGCGAGGCCGCGCACGCCGGCGGTCTCCCAGATGCCGCGGAGGTCGGTCTTGTCGCTGGCGATCTTCTGGTCGTCCGTCCCGAAGATCGTGACCTTGACGCCCTCGGCGAATCCGCCGCCCGCGACGTCCGAGATGTTCACGCGGACGTTGCCCGACGTCTCCTCCTGCACGGCCATCGAGAGGTTGGACCGGAGGATCATGCCGGAGGCGAAGAAGTCGCCGGCCTTGACGCCGACGAGGTACGCGCCGGGGTCCTTGAGCTCGAGCGTGAACGTCTGCTTCTCGCGCCGGCGGGCGTTCGGGTGGTCGAGCTTGAACGTCTTCTCGAACACCGGCTTGATCCCCGCCACCTCGACGGCCGAGGCGTCCACGAGGTTCTTGCGCCGGAGCGCGAGCATCGTGAGGTCCACCTTGTAGGCCCGCACGTGCGCCTCGGCGACCCCCGCGTACTCCAGCTCCAGCTCCGCCGCCTTCGCGAGCGGCGCCGTCGTCACGTCAGGCACCGAGATCGCCTCGCGCTCCAGGAACGCGATCGAGCGCGCCGCGTCCGCCGACTTCTCCTTCACCTTCTTGTAGTTCTCGATCGCCTTGTCCATCTCCCCCTTGGCGTGGAAGATCTGCGCCTTCATCAGCACCGCCTGCGTCCGGATCACGCCCGGCCCCGGGTTCGCCTTCGGTCCGTAGTCGAACGTCTCCAGCTTGTCGCACAGCGTCAGCGCGTCCGGGAACTTCTTCTGCGCGAACAGCGCGAACGCCTGCGTGTAGTCGAACGTGTCGAGGTAACGCGACTTCGGGTACCGCGCCGAGGCCGACCGGGCGGAGGCGTCCGCAAGGTCGAACTTCCCGGCCTCGAGGTACGCGCTGCAGAGCGACAGCATCACGCGGTCGTTCTCCTCGCTGGAGGGGAAGCCCGAAAGGACGCCCTCGAACGCCGCGGCGCTCTCGGCCAGCAGCTGGTCGCGGGTCAGCGCCTTGTCGTTCTTCTCCGCCGTCGGCCGGACCGACTTCGACTTCGTGTACAGCCGCTGCCCGAAGCCGAACCGCATGTCGCGGTTCAGCGGCGAATCCGGGTAGTCCGCCAGCAGCAGCTTCATCCACGCCACCGAGTCCTTCATCCGGCCCAGGTCCTCCAGCGCGCCCGCGAGGTTCGCCTCCTGCAGGAAGTACGCGTCGCACGCGCCGCTCGACACCTGCATCGAGCGCTCATGCTCGTTCACCGCCGCGTACGCCTTCGCCACCGCCCGGATCTTGTCGAACGGCACCACCTCGCCCGGCGCCTTCTCCTTCAGGACCTCGAAATACTTCACAACCGTCTCGTTCTCGCCCAGCTCCACCGCGCTGTACCCCAGCATCCGCGCCGCCGAGGCCGCGGCCTTGTCGTGAAGCGTCCCCTTCTCGAACAGCGGCAGCAGCAGGTCGCGGCACTCCTTCCACTTCTTCTTCGCGAACAGGATCCCGCCCGCCGCCAGCCGCTCGCCGTGCGTCCACGACCAGCCGTCGCGGTACGCGGCTCCCGGCGCGAGCACCTCGATTTCCGGACAGGCGCCCGGAGCGTCCGCATACGCCGCGAACGCCACTTCGACCTTGCGCTCCGCCTCCGTCTGCGGGGGGAGCAGGACGCGAAGGGCGCCCCGGCCGAACCGCAGGCCGGTGTTGGCGGGCAGCTCGACCACGGCGTACTGCGTCGTCGGGCCCGTCACGGTGAGCTCGTAGGCCACCATGAAGGAATTCCCCGCCGCGACCTTCGCCATGGAGGGGTTCTCCACCGGCTCCTTCGTCGCGGCCGCCACCGGCGCCGCCGTCTTCCCTTCCACCACCTGCAGCGGCCACCGCGCCGTCCGCTTCACCGCCACCTTGACCGCGGGCTCCGGCGCCGTGCCGGTCTCCCGCATCGCGACCGCGTAGTACGTCCCCGTCCCCGCCGGCTCCAGGACCCCGTTCGTGGCCGTCACCGTGCCGAAGCCCTTCACCGCCTGCCCGTCCACCTTCACCTCGGTGACGCCGCCCTTGTCGGGAGTCGTCTGCATCGCGAGGGCCAGGGTGGCGCGCTCGAACGCGGTCGCCGGCCGGCGCGCGAGCAGCCAGGCGCGGGCCTTCGGGAGAAGGGCGTTCGCGGGGTCGATCTCGGCGAGGGCGAGCGCCGCCAGCGCGGTCGCGGCGTACGGCGTGTTCGCCGAGTCCGCCTGCGCGGCCGTCGCCGCCTCCCAGTGGTCCTCCTTCGACGCCTTTGCCAGCTTCTCCAGCGCCGCCTTCGCCTCGTCCGGTTTCCCGGCGGCCTTCAGGGCCAGCGCGAGGCACGCGAGGGCCCGCGGGGGAAGCGCGTCGGCGCCGCGCCAGAGGCGGAAGACGAACCCGTACTCGGCGTGCTTGCCCCGGGACAGCGCGAACAGGATGAGCGCCTTGACGTCGTCGGAGGTCGCCTGCGCGAACCTCTGCCGGAGCAGCGCCGGGTCGGGCTCGATGTCGAACTCCGCCGCCTTCGCCTCCGCCGCAGCGAGGTACAGGAGGACCGGCCAGGCCGCGTCGCCGTCGGCCGCGTCCATGAGGCCTTCGGCGCGCAGGGCCGCGAACTCCATCACCGCCCGCGCCGTCCCGTCCGACTTCTCGATCCGATGGCGCGCCAGCAGCGCGAGCAGCCGCGCCGAGACGTCCGACGCCTCCGTCAGGTCGTCGCCGCCTTCGGCGAGCGCCTCCATGAGCGCCGCGGGCGACGTCGCCACGAAGATCCGCGTCTTCCCCTGCCCGTCCACCTTCAGCTCCGCCCGCGCAGTGAACGCCCCGCCCTTCTCGGCAACGGTCGAGGGCGCTTTCGGCCTCATCCCGACCGCCGCGTCGAGCTTCGCCCCGTCCACCGACACCGCAGGCGCCGCGGCCGCCGTCCACTCGATGTCCTTCTCTGCCGTCGAGCGCGCCGCCACCTTCACCTTCGTCTCCACGCCGTCGATCACCACCACCGTCTCAGCCTCCGCGGCCGACCAGTTCGTCGCCAGCACGACCGCCGACGTCTTCTCGCCTTCGACCGCCGTGTCGGGGAAGCGCACCTCGGCGATGACCGAAGCGCGCACCTTCACGACCGCCGTCGCCGTGGGGATCGCGTTGCCGCCGTCGATCGCCCAGGCCTGCAGCTCGATGTCCTGCCGCGAAACCGGCGCGCGGAACCGGAACGTCGCGGTCCCGTCGGCTCCCGCCTCCGCCGACGCCCAGACGTACGGGACCTGCTGCGGGACCGGGGGACGCCCGCCGGCCGAACCTTCCCCGCGGGCGACCAGGTTCCGGCGCCCGCCGAGCCGCCCTCCGTACTTCCCGCCGCCCGCCCCGCCGGACCAGATGACCGGGTCCTCGGACTCGTTGTGGTCGCTCTCCTCGGCATCCTTGAACCGCACCACGTTCTTCTCCAGCATCACCCGCCGGTCCGCGCTCTTGTCCAGCTGGTCCAGCCGCGCCAGCGCCTCCAGCAGCTCGGGATCGATCTGCTGCGTCTGCCACGCGAACGCCGTCGCGACGGAAGAGTCGGCCGCGAAGTACGACCCGGGCCGCGAAGGGTTGAACGTCCCCAGGTTGAACCCCGTCGTGATCTCCGCCGAGGCCAGCAGCCAGACCTCCGCCCCGGGCCTCGCCGTCACCTTCACCACCACTTCCTCGCCCGGCTTCACTTCCTTCTTCTCCGGCTCCACCTTGACCTCGGGCGACTTCAGCGCGAAGTCCCGCGTGTCCGCGTGGAACTTGCCGCCCTGCATCATCATCACCGTCACCGCGAAATCGCGCGTCGTCGCGGGCGGCGCGCCCAGCTTCACCGTGGTCTTCCCCTTCTCCAGCGTCACCGCCACCAGCTGCTCGACCTTCTCCCCCTCGACCGCCACGAACGCCAGCCCCTTCTCCAGCCGCGACAGCACCGTCACCTCGAACCCCTTCCCCGGCTCGAACTCGTCCGCGGCCGACAGCAGCCGCAGCTTGCGCTCCTCCTTCTCGTCCATCACCGCCACCGCCGTCTGCGCGCGCGTCGGGATCCCGTCGGCGTCCCGCGTCGTCACCGAGATCGTATGGACCCCGGGGTCGTTCGCCGTCCACGTGAACTTCGCCTTTCCGTCCTTGTCCGTCGTCGCATCGCCCTGGGCGACGGCGAAGCGCTCCCCGGCTTCGTTGGTGCGGACGACGGTCCAGCGGAACGTGCCCGCGAACCCGGTGTCGTCGGCCTTCTTCGCCGTGAACGCGATGGACTTGGCCTCGCCGGCGGCGAGGGGCTCGGTCACGCGCGACTCGGCGTCGAAGCTCACAAGCGGCGTCCGCGGCAGCATCGGGACGCGCAGCTGGTCGCTCGCGCCCTCGGCCGCGACCTGCACGACCGCGACGCCGTCGCGGAAGAACCGGTCGGTGCCGCGCAGCTGGATCGGGAACGTCCCGTCCGCGCCCGTCGTCACGTCGCGCCACTCCAGATCGCCCGGCGCCAGCACGCGCACCCAGCGGCCGCCCAGCGGGCGGTTCCACGCGTCGCGCAGCACCGCCGTCACGTCCACGTCGTCCCCGACGAACTTCGGCGTGTCGTCGGTGATGAAATCGAAATGCACGTACCGGTCGCCGGCCCCCAGGATCACGATCTGGGTCTGCTCGAGCAGCTTCTCCTGCGGCAGCGCCTTCTCCACCACCGTCAGCGTCACCGCGCCGCCCAGGCCCTTCGGCAGCCGCACCGTCATCGCGGCCGTGCCGACCTTCGAGAACGTCACGGGCGCCTCGTGGAACAGCACGTTCTGCGAGCTCGCCGCCCGCAGCAGGTACGTCCCGGCCTTCGGCACCACGTACGCCCCGCCCTCCACCGCGCGCGCGACGAGCCGCACCCGGATCTCGTCCCCGTCCCCGTAGCGCGACCGGTCCGTCAGCATCTGGACCCGCGGCTCGCGCTTCGGCGCCACCGGCAGTGCACCCAGCGCCATGTCGCGGAACGCCAGGTGGCCGTTCGACTCCGCCAGGATCGAGAGGTTCGACGGCCGCAGCTCCTCGCCCCACGCCTTCACGTGCCTCCCGTCCGCCGCCATCCGGACGGTCGCGTTGTCCACCTTCTCGCCCGTCCGCAGGTTCTCCACCGCCACCGTCGCCCCGCTCCTCCCCGCCCGCGCGATCAGCGCCAGGTCCGACACGATCACCACCGTCTTCGCCTCCTGCGTCCCGATGCTCGCGCTCACCACGTACGCGCCGGGGTCCTTCTTCGGAAGCTCAACGTCGAGCTTCATCTCCTTGAAGCGCCGGTAGTCCTTCACCGGGACCTCCCACTCCTTGTCCGGCGCGATCACCGACACCTCCAGCGCCTCCAGCCCCGTCGTCGCCGCGCGTTTCTCGAAGTAGTCCTTCAGGTCCAGCGTCCAGAACCGGAACTTCACGGTCTCGACGTTGCGCACCGTCAGCTTCACAGCGGGCGTCTCGGCGCTGGTGAAGATCTTCTCGCTGGCGAGCGCCAGCGACCTGTTCTGCAGCGTCTGCAGGAACTGCTGCGCCTGCCCCTGCCACGCGCCGCCGACCTTCGGGAGCTCCTTCATCGCCGTCTCGAAGTCGTCGAGCTCGTTCGCGAGCGTCTTCGCGGCGGAGAGCCGCGCCTGGTGCCCCTCGTTGTGCCCGGGGAACTTCGTCGCCGTCCGCATCCAGGCCTCGACCGCCTCCTTCCACTTCTTCTCCTCCGCAAACGTCTGCCCCGCCCGGAAGGACATCGCCGGGGCCCTTCCGTCCGTCGGATGCAGCGTCCCGAACTCGTCGGCCGCCCTGCGCGCCGCCGCCCAGTCCTTGCGCAGGAACGCCCGCTCCGCGGCCGCGAACCTCACGTCCGCGATCGCCTGGCGCACCTCGGGCCAGCGGGGGGAGTCGGGGAAGCGGCGGAGGAAGTCCTCGAGGGTGGCGATCGTCTTCGCGTCGTCGAGGTCGGCCCGCCAGAGCCAGGCCACGCGGAGGAGCGCCTCGGGGGCGCGCTCGTCCTTCGCGTTCGCGTCGGCAAAGGCGGCGAGCTCCTTGCGCGCGTCGTCGCGCAGCTCCTCGTACTGCGCGAGGGCGACGCCGGCGAGGTAGCCCGCCTTCGGGCCCCACTCCGACGCGGCGAAGTCCTTCGAGCAGCGGCGCAGCAGAGGCAGCGCGCGGCGCAGCTCCTCGATCGAGGCGGTCTGGCCGGCCTCGTTCGCATGCAGGAGCGCGGAGAACCAGAGCGCCTCGGGGGCGCGCGCCGACTTCGGGAACTCGTCCGCGATCCGGAGCCACGCCGCTTTCGCGTCGAACGGCCTCCCCGTGTCGCGCAGCGCCGTCCCCTGCGCGAACAGCGCCTCGTCGAGCTTCGCCGCCTTCGGGAACTTCTCGAAGAACTCCCTGCAGGACTTCAGCAGCTGGTTGCGGTCCATCCCGCCCTTCAGTTCGCACGCGATCACGTCCGCACGCACGCCCTCCTCGTCCGCGCCCAGCGCCTCCAGCTCGATCGCCTTCACGAACAGGTTCCGCGCCGCCTGGTAGTTCGCGACGAACGTCGGGTCCTTCGCCTCCTTCGGGTTCAGGAACTCCCGGCCGGCGTCGACGTACACCATCGCGACCTTATTCCGCCGCTCCGGCGCCGTCACCGCCGCCACCTGCGCGTCGTAGATCTGCCCGGCAAGCGCGAATTCCTTCTTCGCCGCCAGCACGTCCCCCTTCTTGTAGAGCGCCTTCATCTTCAGCCCGCTCGCGGGGTAGTCCTTCACGAGCCGGTCGAGAGAAGCGATCGCCTCGTCGTTCTTCTTCGCGTTCTGCTGCGCGGTCGCGATCAGGAGCAGGATCTCGTCCTGCCCGGACTTCGCTTCGCCGAGCGCCGTGGTCAGGAGCTGCTCGGCCTTCGCCCAGTCGCGGTCCTTGAGGGCGGCCTCGCCGAGCGCGCGATTGTCGGTCGGCGGCGGGTCGGCGTTGACGAGGCAGACGACGGCGAGGACGAGGGCGAGAAGGGCGAAGCGGCGCTTGGACATGGACGGTCCTCCTGGAAACACGATCCCCGGCCGGCCCGGGGGCTGGGAATATGACGTCTGCCGGCGGTGAAAGGTTCGGTCGACTTTTCGATCTCCGAACATGGGCCGAACAGGATACGGCGTGTATGTCCGCGGATACACGGGTTCTGCTGGGAACTCCTGCGCAGCCGGGCAGGCAGGAGCGTCCGATGGCGGTGAATCGCAAACGGTGCGCCCTGTCCTTTTTCCCCCGGGCCCTCTTCCTCCAAGTCCTCCTTCTTTCGCCTTGGAGCCCCTCCCGGCGCGATCTAGCATGCTCCCCCCCATGTCCCTCAAAGTCCTCGTCGCCGTCCTGTTCACCGCCGCCCTGGCCGCCGTCGTCGCCTGGCCGCGCGGCGCCGCGAAACCGGCCGCCCCCGTGGACGCCCGCCGCGTCGTCTCCCTCGTCCCCAGCGTCACCGACATCCTCTTCGACATCGGCGCCGGCGACCGCGTCGTCGGCCGCACGAAGTTCTGCTCCTGGCCCCCCGCCGCCGCCGCCGTCGAGGTCGTCGGCGACTTCACCAGCCCCAACGTCGAACGGATCGCCCTGTTGAAGCCCGACGCGGTCGTCGAGGCCGCGAGCCACCCGAAGGCGCTGGAGAGGCTGCGCGCGGCCGGCCTCCCCGTCGTCGAGGTCGGGACCCTCACGCTCGCCGAGGCCCTCGAGCAGTACGACGTCCTCGGCCGCACGACGGGCCTCGTGGAGCGGGCCGCCGCCGCGCGCCGCCGCCTCGAGGCCGCCATGGACGCCGAGGCCGCCCGCTGGAAGGACGCCCCGCGCGTCCGCGTCGCCCTCGTCGTCGAGCGCCTCGCCGACGCCCCGCAGGACATCTACGTCGCCGGCGGCACCGGCTTCGTCTCCGAGCTCGCCGCGAAGGTCGGCGGCGAAAACGTGTTCGGCGACGTGAAGAAAGACTTCGTCAAGGTCTCCCCCGAGGACTTCGTCGCCCGCGCCCCCGACGTCATCCTCGAGCTCAACAGCGTCGCCCCGCCGACGGACGCGGAAGCGCTGGCGGCGTGGTCGAAGCTCCCGTCGATCCCGGCCGTGGCCTCGAGGAAGGTCCGGGTCCTGTCGCAGGATTTCCTGCTGGCGCCGGGTTCCCGCATGCACCAGTCCCTGAAGGTCCTCGGGGAAGCGCTGCGATGAGAGAGAGGGCGGGAAGGCGGGAGGGCGGGAGGGCGGGCCGGCTTGAGGCCGGGGGGCGGGAATGATCCTGGAGGCGCGCGGGGTCACGGCGGGGTACGGCGGCGCGCCGATCCTCGACGGCGTCTCGCTCGGGCTCGAGCCCGGGACGTTCACCGCGGTCATCGGCCCGAACGGCTCCGGCAAGACGACGCTGCTGCGGACCTTGCTCGGGCTGCTCGCGCCGTCCGCCGGCGAGGTCCTGCTCGACGGCCATCCCCTCTCCGCTGCGCCGCGCCTCGAGGTCGCCCGCGCCGCGGCCCTCGTCGCCCAGGACGCCCCGCCCCTCTGGGATTTCACCGCCCTCGAGGCCGTCCTTCTCGGCCGCCACCCGCGCCGCGCCTCGGGATGGTTCGACGGCGACGCCGACGTCCGCGCCGCGCAGGACGCCCTCGCCGCGGCCGGCGCTGCCGACTTCGCTTCCCGTCGCGTGGCGACCCTCTCCGGCGGCCAGCAGCAGCGCGTCGCCATCGCCGCGGCGCTCGCCCAGGAGCCGCGCGCGCTTCTCCTCGACGAGCCCACCGCCAACCTCGACCTCGCCGCCCAGGTCCAGACCTACGCCCTCGTCCGCGACCTCTGCCGCTCGCGGAGGATCGCCGCGCTCGCCGTGACCCACGACGTCACCCTCGCCGCCATGTTCTGCGACCGCGTCGCCGTGCTCGTTGCCGGGCGCATCCTGAAGGCGGGGACTCCGGCGGAAGCGTTGACCGCGGAGGTGCTGACGAAGGCGTTCGGGACGCCGGTCGTCGTGACGCCGCACCCCGCGGGAGGGACGCCCGTCGTGCTGCCGACTCCCGAGGCGCGCCGATGACCCGCGGACGCTTCGCTTCCGTGCTCCTCGCCGGCCTCGCCTTCGCCGCCGTCGCCGCGCTCGTGGCGCCGATGCTCGGGGCGACGTTCATCCCGTGGGGCGCGGACGGCACGCCGGGCGAGATCTTCCGGCAACTGCGGCTGCCGCGCGCCCTTCTCGGCCTCGTCGTCGGCGCGACGCTGGCGATGAGCGGAGCCTCGATGCAGGCGTGGCTGCGCAACCCGCTCGCGTCCGAGTACACGCTGGGGATCTCGAGCGGCGCGGCGTTCGTGGCGCTGCTGGCCGGCGAGACGGCGCTCGCGCGGATCCCGGGCGGCGTGCCGCTGGCCGGCATGGCCGGCGGCCTCGGCGCGATCGGGCTCGTCTGGGCCCTCGCGCGCCGCCGGCACGGCCTCGCGCCCGGCGACACCGTCCTCACCGGCATCACCGTCTCGCTCCTCTTCTCCGCCCTCACCCTCGTCGCCCTCAACCGCGTCGCCTCGACCCGCGCCGTCCACGTCGTCCGCTGGCTCACCGGCGGGCTCGACACCGCGGGCTATGACGCACTGCGTCAATGCGCCCCCTGGTGCGCCGCCTCCATGCTCATCCTCGCCGCCGCTTCCCGCGACCTCCACCAGCTCGCCGCCGGCGAGGACCTCGCCGCCACCCGCGGCGTCCACGTCCCCCGCGCCCAGCTCCTCACCCTCCTCGGCGCCTCCCTCGGCACCGCCGCCGCCGTCTCCGTCTGCGGCCCCATCGGCTTCGTCGGCCTCATCGTCCCCCACTGCGTCCGCCTCATGGCCGGCCCCGACGCCCGCCTCGTCCTCCCCGCCTCCGCCCTCGCCGGCGCCGGATTCCTCGCCCTCTGCGACGGCGCCGCACGCGCCTTCTCCCGCCCCGAGGAACTCCCCGTCGGCGTCGTCACCGCCATGATCGGCGGGCCGTTCTTCCTGTGGCTGCTGAGAGCCCGGAGAACGCCATGAGCCTGCCCGGACGCGCGCCGTTCTGCTGCGCGGGATTCGAAGGGATGTTCGACGCCGCGGGAAAGCGTGGCATCGGCGTCTTCGCATTGGAAGATCACGCTGGCCGGCCTTCCTTCCGCATCCAGTTCCGATCCCTTGACCCCGGGAATGTCCCCAACTTCTCGACGCCATTTCCCCTGAGCCTCATGACACAAACGGGCCTGACGTTCTGCCCCTGGTGCGGCGTCAATCTGAGCCTTCACTACTCGCGGACGTGGAGGACCCTGCTGCGCCCGGAACTCGGCATGTAGCCCGAGTCTTCCGGCTGATAAACTGCTCCCAGGAACCATGATCCGATCGATTCGATTCACCGCCGACCACTACCGCGCGCTTCCGCCGGAGGCGCCGCGCATGGAACTTCTTGATGGAGAATACGTCGTGGCACCGAGCCCTTCTGAACGCCACCAGACGGCGGTCGTCAACATCTGTACCTTGTTGAAGGTCTTCCTGCAGGCGAATCCGCTCGGGCGTGTTTTCGTCGCGCCGTTCGACGTCTACCTCTCCGAGAGTGATGTCCTGCAGCCGGACCTCCTCGTCGTCCTTCAGGCGCACGCAAGCCGGATTCAGGCGGATGGCATTCACGGCACCCCCGACCTGGTGATCGAAGTCGGATCTCCCGGCACTGCTTCCACGGACCTGACTCTCAAGAAGGAAATCTACGCGCGTGCCGGCGTTCCTGAGTACTGGTTCGTGGACCCGGGGCACAGGACGGTCGCGGTGTACCGGCTTACGGAGCAGGCAGAGCGCCGCGTGTTCCAGGCCGTCGAAACTCTCCAGAGCGCGCTGCTTCCCGGGCTCTCGCTGAAGGTTTCGGACTTCTTCGCGCCCTGAAGCCCGCGCCGGGCGCGTCGGCCGGACGGCTCCCGGCCTTCAGTCCTTCAGCTTGTACAGGCACGCATGCGGCGGCTTCCCCTCCTTCATCGGGAACGCCAGCCACCGGGCCGGGGCGCCGAGCGTGACCGCGACTTCGAAGGGCTTCCCGTCGGGTTGTTCCAGCGCCTTGCGGCAGGCGTCGCGCGCCGCGGCGTCCAGGAGGTCCTCGAAGCGCCGCCCGGTGAGCGCATCCTTCGCGCCCCCGTGGCGCTTCAGCGCCTCGCCGTTCGCGAACAGGATCTTGCCGTCGGCGGCGACCTTGAGGATCGGCTCCTGGAGACGGTTGACGACGTCGCGCCACGTCCTCTCCGCGGCGCGCAGCGGGTCGGCGAGCTCGGCGGGCGCGCCGGCGCTGGAGGCGAGCTGGTCCTGGACGAGGCTGTTCTTCACGGCGTTCGCGAGGTGATCGGCGAGGATCTCGAAGAAGTCCACGTCGGCGGGGCCGAGGGCGTTCGGCTTCAGGCTCTCCATGTTGAGCACGCCGATGACCTCGTCCTCGACCTTGAGCGGCACGCAGAGCTCGCTCATCGTCGTCGGCGCCACCGCGCTGTGGTAGCCGGGGTCCTTCGTCACGTCGTTGACGAGCACGGTGCGCGCCGTCGTGAACGCCCGGCCCAGGAGGCCCACGCTGAGCTTCTGCGTATACCCGTCCGGGTACTTGTCCACGAAGACTTCCGGCGTTTCCCCGGCGATCGCCATCGGCGCGAAAACGCCCGCGTGCTTGAACACGAGGAAGACGGAGACGTGGTAGAAGCGCGGAAACTCCTTGAGGACGGAGTCCACGACGTTTCGGAAGAGCACCTTGGGCTCGAGCGACGCCGTGGCGACCTGCAGGATCCGGAGGATCCGCTGGAACGACTCGACGCCGACGACGGTCTTCGAGGTCGGGCTCGTCACGGCCGCCTCCCTCCCATGGAGCGGCGGGCATGGTATGGGGCGCGCGGGGCCCGGGGCAAGCGCGTCTGCGCTACCGCATCACGCTCTCGAAGACTCCGGTCAGGTCAAATTCGAATCCGCCGCTCCCCTTCGGGCCCTGGCGCGGGTAGGGCCCCTCGAAAACACCCTTGAGGCCCGTGACCTTCCTGTCGCGGTACTCCACGACGACACGCAGCTCCCCCGAGTACGCGAAGTCTCCGCCGCCCGAGTCCGTGAGCGTCACCCGGCCGTGCAGGAGAGCGAACGCCGAGCCGTCCTTCTCGCCCGCCGGGTCGAGCGACAGCGTGCCTTTCGCCCCCGTCACCCGGTACGCGAACTTCGTGTCCGGGTCCGTGCGCTCCATCACGCCCCCCGGGTACATCTTCGAGAGCCACGGGAGAAGCGCGGACGCGTCGAGGGCGGCGCTTTTCGCGGGGCGGGCGAGAAGCGCCCAGTCTTCGTCGCCCATCGGGACGAGCTCGACGACGGGCGCCTTGTACGCCGGCATGCCGCGGTCGTCGAGGCGCGTGAAGACGCGGATGCCCGAACGCAGGCCTTCCGGGAGCTCGGGCAGCGAGACCTCCCGCGGTTTGCCCGGCTCCCCGAGCCCGAGAGCCGCCCGCGCCTCCTTCAGGTTCTCCCTCCAGTGCCTCGGAAGCGGGTCGCCGCGCAGGTCTTCGCCCCGCCCGCGCCCGTCGCGCGGCGCCATCGCGTCCCAGCGGCGCACGAGCTTCCCCTCCGCATCGAGCACGCACGCGTCCACGTTCGAGGACTGCCCGGAGCCCGGCTTGAACTTCGCGGCCCACACCTCCTGCACGACCGGCGGGATGTCCGCGTCGTCCCGGTGCCCGTGCCACGACGTCACCACGAACTCCTTCAGGAGCGCGGCGACCGCCGCGTCCGCGAGGGCGAGCCCCCGCGCCTGCGTCGCCGTCGCTCAGCAGTGCCCCGTGATCATGTCGCCGTACTTCGCGTGGATGACGACGAGCAGGATCGGCCGCTTCTCCGCGGCGGCCTTCTTCTCCGCGGCGGCGAGGCTCTCCGCCCAGTCGAGGCGGTACATCGCGAGGTCGTCGTTCCCGGGGCGGAGTTTCGCGAAGCGCTCGAGCGCGGACGAGGCCTCGGGGGACTGGGCGAACGCGGACAAGCTGAGGACCAGGACGGCCGTGGCGGTGCGGAGCATGGGGGCTCCCGGAATCGGGTTGTCAGGTCAACGGCGCGACGCCCGCGGAAATTGTGCATCCCCCCGTTCTCCACGGAATCTGCGGCGCTTCCGCGCCTCCCGCGTTTCAATGGTCCCGCGCATGTACCGCTCCCTCGTCTTCCCGATCCTGTCGACGCTCGAGCCCGAGCGGGCGCACGGACTGGCGCTGAAATCGCTGCGCGCGGCGCAGGCGACGCCCGGCGGGCTGGCGATCCTGCGGGCGTTCGCGGGGCCGGTGGATCCCCGCCTCGAGGTGCGCGCGTTCGGCCTCACGTTCCCCAACCCCCTCGGCGCCGCCGCCGGCCTCGACAAGAACGCCGACGCCGTCGCCGCCCTCATGGCCCTCGGCTTCGGCTGCGTCGAGGTCGGCACCGTCACGCCGCGCCCCCAGCCCGGCAACGACCGCCCGCGCGTCTGGCGCCTCCCCGAGGCCCGCGCGCTCCTCAACGCCCTCGGGTTCCCCTCAACCGGCGCCGGCGCCGTGAAGAAACGGCTCGCGGGGAAGCGCTTCAAGGGGATCCTCGGCGTGAACCTCGGCAAGAACAAGGCGACGGACGCGGAGAGGGCGCCGGAGGACTACGCGGCGGTGTTCGACGCGCTGAAGGACGAGATGCACTACGCCGTCGTGAACGTGTCCTCGCCGAACACGCCCGGGCTGCGCAACCTGCAGAGCCGCCGCGCGCTGCTGGACATCCTCGCGGCCGTGGACGCCGTGAACCGCAGCCTCGCGAAACCGCGCCCGGTGCTCGTGAAACTGGCGCCGGACCTCGACGACGCGCAGCTCGACGAGGCGCTGGCCGGCGCGCTCGAGGGCGGCGCCGCGGGGCTCGTCATTTCGAACACGACGCTGGACCGCAGCTCGCTGAAGAACCCCTTCCCCGAACGCCCGGGCGGCCTCTCCGGAGCGCCGCTTCGCGACAAGGCGCTCGCGATGCTGAAGAAAGTCCGCTCGCGCGTCGGCAAGCGCCTCCCGCTCGTCGGCGTCGGCGGCATCGCGACCGCCGAGGACGCGATCGCCCGCATGAAGGCCGGCGCTTCCCTCGTCCAGCTCTACACGTCGTTCGTGTACGGAGGCCCCGGGCTGCCCGGCCAGATCGTGCGCGGGATCTGCGAGCACGTCGTGAAGGAGAAACTGAAGTCCGTCGAGGACCTGGTCGGAGCCGGGGACTGACGGCTACTTCTTCTTGCCGCCGGCCTTGAACAGCAGGAGCCCGAGGAGGAAGCCGGCACCGCCGGCCGCCAGGAGAACGTGCATCCCCGGATGGCCGGAGATCGTCTCCTTGCCGGGCGGACCGAACGCCGCGGCGCCTGCACCAAGACCGCCCAGCACCAGCAGCAGACCGAGCTTGCGCATGGTCCCTCCCTCAAGAGTGGCGGATCAGTGGCCGCCGCAGCAGCCGCCTCCCTCATTGCTTTCCTCGTCGCTGCAGCAGCCGCCCTCCTGGCTCTCGTTCTGGCCGCAGCCGCAGCCGCCCTGCTCGTGCGTGTGACCGCCGGGGGCGAGCAGCTCGCGCGCCGAGTGCACCGTGCTCTCCATGGACGCCTGGCGCAGCTTGAGCCCGACGTTCGCGGCCGCGACCAGGTCCTCGTCCGTCAGCCCCGCCTTGCGGCCCGCGTTCACGTGGTACTCCACGCCCGCCTCGAACCCCGCGGCGACGGCCGCCGCAACCGCCATCAGCTCCGCCACCGTCGCGTTGATCGCGCTCGGGCCCTTCGCCGTCGTGTTCTCCGCCTTGTTGTCCATGGTCGCCTTTCGGGGTTTGTGGTCCTCACGCCGTTGACGTCGAGGGGCGGAGTGTGGCATGCGGAAGGGCCGCCGCGCCAGCGCGATTTCCCCCGCGAACCCTTTCCGCGCCACAGGCGTTGAACCGGGACCGGGGGATTCCGTACACTCCCCCCGTCGACGTTCCCACTTCCCGAAAGGAGGCGCCCATGCTGACGCACGCTCTTCGTCGCTTCGTCGGCGCCTCCGTCCCCGCGATCTAGCCGGAACTCTCCGGCGGCCGGGGCTCGAGGCGCTCTCGCACCCCGAGGACTCCCTCACACGGAGCCGGTGTGCGCACTTCACACCCCAACAAACCGGAGATCGCTCCCGCCATGGGAAACGACCATCGCTGGAAGAAGCAGGATTCGCTGGAAGGGCTGGACCGGAACCAGAAGAGGATGCTGTTCAAGCGGGCCGCGAAGGCGCGGCGCGCGGCGGCGTCGTGGAAGACGTCGCGGAAGGACGAGGAGTGGGACGGGTCGGAGGACGCGCCGTCGAGCGAGCGGAACGTGCGGCGACGGAAGGACTCGATCCGGGACTGGGCCGCGCGGCTGCTGGAGCAGGAGGGGGCGCGGACGGAGGAGGCCGGCGACGAGGCAGCGGTGCCGGGCACGCCGGCGCTCGTCGTGTCGGTCGGGCCCGGGACGTGCCGCGCCGTGGCCGGCGGCGAGGAGGTGGAGGCGCGCGTGTCGGTGGAGGAAGCGGTCGCGCCGGGCGACGACGTCCGCATCGCCGACCGCGGCGGCGGCTGGGAAGTCGTCGAGATCGCGCCGCGCCGGACGCGCCTCTCGCGGCCGGACCCGTTCCTCGGACACCGCGAGCGCGTCATCGCCGCGAACCTCGACGTCGTCGCGATCGTGTCGGCGGCCGCGCAGCCGTACTTCCGGCCGCGTCTCGTGGATCGTTTCCTGATCGCCGCGGCCTACGGCGGCGCCCAGGGGCTCGTCTGCGTCAACAAGGCCGACCTCCTGTCGCCCGCCGACCGCGTCGTCCTCGACGCCCAGCTCCAGGTCTTCCGCGACGCCGGCGCCCCCGTCGCCGTCGTCTCGGCGGCCACCGGGGAAGGGCTGCCGGAGCTGCGCGCGCTCCTCGCCGGCAAGCTCGCGGCCTTCGTCGGCCAGTCCGGCGTCGGCAAGTCCTCCCTCGTCAACGCCCTCGACCCTTCGCAGGAGATTCGCGTGGGCGACGTCCAGGAGCGCAGCGGCAAGGGCAAGCATACGACCACCGGCTCTTCGCTCCTCGAACTCCCCGGCGGCCTCCGCGTCATTGACACCCCCGGCATCCGCTCCTTCGGCCTCTGGGACATCTCCGCACGCGAGTTGGCTTCGTACTTCCCCGAGTTCGCGGGCCGCTCATGTCGCTTCAACGACTGCACCCACGACCACGAGCCCGGCTGCGGCGTCAAGGCCGCCGCCGGGCGCGGCGAGATCCCCGAGGGGAGGATGTTCAGCTACCTGCGCATCCTCGAGTCGCTGGGCGGGCGGCGGGAAGGGAAGGTGGAACGGTGACTCGCGGTGGGAGGAGTTCGCGGCCGTTCGGTCGAAGGTCGCGCGTCGCCTCTATTGGCTCGAGGCACCCCCCTGTCGATTCCCTGCTGCCGTGGAGCAGTCGTAGAATCGCGTTCATGATTGGATTTCGGTGCCCCTACTGTGGCGATGTGTTTGACCTCGCCCCGTTTCTCGAGGGTGGAAAGGCGAAGTGCGGGCGCTGTGGCAACGTTCCGATCCTCGACAGGCCAACCGCGCCGGGAACCGCGGTGCGTGAGGCTGCGGGAATTCTGATCCCGCACGGATCAACGCCACCGCTGGACATCTGCCTGCTGTGCGGCGGCAAGCAGGGCGTGCAGGTGAAACCGGTCACATTGGACTGGATCCCGAAGAAGGCCTTGCTCATCGGTCTTGCGAGCGGACCCGCGGGCGCGAATCTGGCGGGGGCCTTTCTGAGCAGGTCCGCCACGGTCCTTCTGCCGGAATGCAGCGCATGCCGGGCTTCGCTCCGCTCGAGAACGGTTCTGCTGTATGTCCTCGGTGCCCTTTGTCTCCCTGTCGTGCTGTTCCTGGTCCTGGTCCTCGGCTCACTCGTGAGCAGCGTCATTCGGTTCCCGGCTTCCTGGGGTGACCAAGTGTTCATCGTGGCGGTGCTTGTTGGCTTCGTCGCGTGGGGGGGCCTGCTTCTTGCCCTCGTAGAGGCCCGAAGCCGCCGCCGCTGGCAGTGCTCACGAATCGACGACGCGGGCGTTCTACTGCATCTCCCGCTCCATCCGCCGGGATAGCCCCTCTGGTGCTTCTGAAACTTCCCCGCCTGAGTCCGCCTCGTGCTGCCCCGAGCTCGCACCAACCTGGCCCGGTGCAACTGCCGCGAACGCGGGTGCGGCGGCGAGCCGCCGTGCAACGAGAAGGCGGATCTCGCGCGAGAGGAATCGAGGCGTGAAGCGCGCTACACAGGCTCGCTACAATGAGGTCCACAATCTGCAGGGGAGCTGGCCGTGAAGACATTCGTCATGAGTGTCACGACGTTGCGCACCCTCGTGGCGCGAGCCATCCGACTCGTCCAACGGGGCCACCGCGTCCTCATCACCAGCTGGAATACACCCGTCGCGGAGATGGTGCCGTACAGACCCCGGCGAAGGACGAAGTCCTGATCGAGGAGGCCGGGTGCATGCGGCTGCCGCCGGCGCGGCGACCTACGGAGCCAAACCGCGCTTTAGTACGAGCGCTGCCTGATTCACCCCGAAGTGATACGTGAGCATCCGCGGATCCTCTGCGTCCCAGAGCACGAGGTCGGCGAGCAGCCCTTCCGCGATCCGCCCGCGATCGGCGAGCCGCAGCGCATGCGCCGCGTTCACGGTGCACGCCGCCAGCACCTCGGCGGCGGTCATCTTGAGCTGGGTGGCGGCGATGGTGCCGATGATCTGGAGGTTTTCGGTGCAGCAGGAGCCGGGGTTGTAGTCGGTGGCGAGGGCGACGGGGACGCCGGCGTCGATGAGGCGGCGGGCGGGGGCGTATTTCGGGAGGCCGAGGAAGAAGGTGGTGCCCGGAAGCAGGACGGCGACGGTCCCGGATTGACGCATCGCGTCAATGCCCGCCTCGTCGATCGCCATGAGGTGGTCGGCGCTGGCGGCGCCCATGTCGGTCGCGAGCTTCGCGCCGCCGATCGTCGCGAACTCCTCGGCGTGCAGGCGCACGGCGAGGCCGGCCGCCTTCGCGGCCTCCAGGATCCGCCGCGAGTCCTCGATCTCGAAGATTCCCTTCTCGCAGAACACGTCGCACCACGTCGCGAGCTTCTTCTTCGCGACCGCGGGGATCATCTCGTCGCAGAGCAGCCGCACGTACGCCGCGCGATCGTCGCGGTACTCGGGCGGGACCTCATGGGCGCCGAGGAACGTCGTCACGACGTCCACGATCCCCTCGCGGCCGAGGTCGCGCGCCGCCTGCAGCAGCTTCAGCTCGTCCTTCAGGCTCAGCCCGTAGCCGCTCTTCACCTCCACCGTCGTCGTCCCGTGCGCCAGCATCCGCCTCAGCGCCGGCCGCGTCCGGTCCTTGATCTGCTTCACGGAAGCGGCTCGGACCTGCGCGACGCTCTTCCGGATCCCGCCGCCCTTCGCCGCGATCTCCGCGTAGGTCACGCCGGAGTTGCGCAACTCGAACTCGTCCTCGCGCGTCCCGGCGAAGACGGCGTGGGTGTGCGGGTCCACGAATCCCGGCGTCACGAGCCGCCCGCCCGCGTCGATCGTCCGGCGGCACCGGAATCCCTTTGCCGCCCCCTTCCCCACCGCCACGATCCGCCCGCCCGCCGCCACCACGTCGCCCTTCACCAGCCCCAGCTCGCGCATCGCCGCGCCGGTCCGCGGGCCGGGCGCCTCGCCCATCGTCGCGACGAGGGCGCCGGTGATCGCGAGGTCGGCGGCGGGGGCGCGGGTCATGCTTACCCCAGGACGCGCTCGATTTCCTCGAGCGAGGTCATCCCGACGGCGACCTTCTCCGCCGCCGCGCGCGCTATCGGCAGCATCCCCTCCTCGTTCGCCGCCTTCCGGATCGCGTCCTCCGGCGCCTTCGCGAGGATCAGGTCGCGGATCCGCTCGGTCACAGCAATAACCTCGAACACCCCCGTCCGCCCGCGGTACCCCGTGTTCTCGCACGAAGGGCACCCCACCGGCCCGTACACGGGCCCGTCGAACCCCGGCGACAGGCGCTTCATCTTCGCCCGGTCCGGCGCCACCCGCCGGCGGCAGTCCCAGCAAAGCAGCCGCACCAGCCGCTGGGCGATCGAGAGGTTGAGGACGTTGGCGACCAGGAACGGCTCGACCCCGAGATCGAGCAGCCGGTAGATCGTCGCGACCGCGTCCCGCGCGTGGACCGTGGAGAACACAAGGTGCCCCGTCAGGCCCGCCTGGATCGCGATCCCCGCCGTCTCCGGGTCGCGGATCTCGCCCACCATCAGGATGTTCGGGTCCTGCCGAAGTGCGTTCCTCAGTGCCGCAGCGAACGTGATCCCGTGCCGCGCGTCCACCGAGATCTGCGTCACGTACTCGAGGTGGTACTCGATCGGGTCCTCGATCGCCACCACGTTCCTCTGCCGCCGGTCCACCTCCCGCAGCATCGAGTACAGCGTCGTGGACTTCCCGCTCCCCGTCGGCCCCGACACAAGCATCAGACCCTGCGGCTTCACAAGGAACTCGCGGAGCTGCCGCTCCGTCGCCGCCGGCACTCCCAGACGCGTCAGCGCGATGATCTCCGGCTCCGTCTCCAGCACGCGCACCACCACCTTGTCCCCGTGGACCTCCTCGATGCTCGACACGCGGAACTCCACCGTCTTCCCCCGCACCTTCGCCGAGAACGACCCATCCTGCATCCGCGATTTCCGCGTGATGTCCAGGTCGCAGATCACCTTGATCGCCGAAATCGCCTTGTGCCCCTGCTCGGTGTCCAGCTCAGTCAGGTCCCGCAGGAACCCGTCCACACGCGCCCGGATGCGGACGCCCTTCTCCTCCGGCTCGAAATGAATGTCCGTCGCCCTCAGCTCGATCGCTTCGCCGATCAGGCGACGCAGGAGAAGGGCGGTCCGGCTGCGCATCGAAGGGTCGAATGCCGACTCGCCGGACTTCTTGAAGATCTGGATTTCATCAAATGGAATCACGGCGTGAGTCTTGCAGAGTGCCGTGGGTCGAGGCAAGCGAAAGGGTCCGCGTCCGGGTTTCGGTGTTCGCCCGATCTTCCCGCTGCTAGAATCGCGCCCCCGCCAGTGAGGGAGAACTCTATGGGCGTCGATACGCTGAGTCCGGGAGAGGCCGTCGGGCCCTACAAGGTTGTAGCCGCGATCGGCCACGGCGGCATGGGTGAGGTCTATCGCGCCGACGAGCCTGCGCTGGAGCGCGTCGTGGCCCTGAAGGTCATGTCCGGCGCCCTGGCGCAGGACAAGACCTACGTCGAGCGGTTCCGCACCGAGGCGCGCGCGGCGGCTTCGCTCGTGCACCCGAACGTCGTCAACGTGTTCGGCTGCGGCGAGATCCGCGGGCTTCCCTACATCGCGATGGAGTTCGTGGACGGTGAGTCCCTCCAGCAGCGCCTTGCGAGGGAGAAACGGATCCCCCTGCGGGAGGCCGTCCGCTGGATGACCGAGGCGGCGCACGGGCTGGAGGCGGCTTCGCGCCGGGGAATCGTGCACCGCGACATCAAGCCGCAGAACCTGCTGATCGACGGGGACGGGCACGTCAAGATCGCGGACTTCGGGCTCGCCAAGAAAGTGGATCGCGAGGTGGCGCTGACCCAGACGGGCGTGGCGCTGGGAACGCCGCTCTACATGTCTCCCGAGCAGGGGCGCGGCGACCCGGTGGACTGGCGCAGCGACGTGTACTCGCTCGGCGCGACCTTCTACCATGCGATTGCAGGGCGTGCGCCGTTCGAGGCCGACTCGGCGCTCGCGGTCCTGACGAAGCACGCCACGGCGGCGCTGACACCGCTGAACTCGGTCCGGACGGATGTTCCGCCGGCCCTCTCCTCGATCCTCTCGCGCATGCTCGCGAAGGCGCAGAGCGACCGGTATCCCTCCCATGCCGCGCTCATCGCGGACCTCGAACGCGTCCTTCCGTCCCTTCCCCGCCCCGAGGGCGCCGACGCCGCAAAGCCGGCGCCCGCGCCGGAGGGCCTCGACGCGGACGACGCCCTCCTGGGCCGTCTCGCGGTCCGGCACGGGTTCGCCACCGAACAGCAGGTCAAGAGCGCGGCCGCTATGCAGGCAAAGATGAAGGCGGCCGGCAAGGCCGTGCGCAGGCTCGACGAGATCCTCGTCGCGGCGAAGCTGATCACCCCGGCCCAGGCCGCCTCCCTCAAGGACGAGGGCGTCCGGCACCGGGCCGCCTCCGAGGAGGACGCGCCGGAAGATCGCGGGCCCGCGAACCTGGAGGTGACCGAGGTCGGTTCGCCGACCGCGCCCGGCGCCGGGAAGACGCCCTCCTGCCCGCTGTGCCGGCTGGCCGTCCGCCCCGACCAGGTCCAGCAGAACTGCCCGGAGTGCGGCACGACGCAGCACTCGGAATGCATGGCCAATTACGGCGGGTGCGGGAACGAGAAGTGCCCGAAGTCGCCGAAGTCCATGTCGATGGCGGCCCTCACGGCGTCCGCAGGCGCCCCGGAGGCCCGCTCGTCCTCGGGGGGCGGCGGCGGCGGGCTGGGCAAGCTCGTTTTCCTCGCCGGCGGAGCAGCCGTCCTCGCCGCCGCCGTCTTCTTCATCTACAAGGCCGCCCACAAGTCCGCCCAGGACCTCTACGACGAAGCCAAGACCATGGACACGGCCGGAGGCAAGGGCCGCCTGTCCATCTTCAGCATCGACGAGACGAACAAGGACGTCTCCGCGGGCTCAGGATTGTCCGGCGAAACCCGCCGCAGACTCGAGACCCAGATGTCCCTCTACCGCCGCGCCCTCGAGCAGGACTCCGGGTTCCTCGCCGCACGCATCGAACTCGCGTCCTGCCTCGCCCAGCTCGGCCGCAAACCGGAGGCCCTCAAGGAGTACGAAGCCGCCCTCGGCCTCGACCCCTCGTGCAAGGAAGCCCTCCTGGGAGCGGGCTCCATCCTCTTCCAGGAAGGCGATTTCTCGCGCGCCGAACCCCTTCTCCAGAAAGCCGCCGAGGCCGGCACAGTCGACGCCTGGCTGACCCTGGCCGTCATCCTCCAGGACAAGAAAAAGGACGGTGCGAAGGCGGTCGCGCCGCTCAGGAAGTACCTGGGCGAGAAGGGGGACGACGGGAACGCCTGGTCGCGCCTTGCCCTGGCGCAACTGGACGCGGGCGACGAGGCGGGTGCCGTGAACTCCGCCGAGAAGGCGATCCAGAAGGGCACCTCGAATCCCGGCGCGCACCTTGTGAAGGCCAAGATCGCCTTCAAGAACGGGAGGTACGAAGAAGCGGCGAAGGCCGCGATGGAGTCCGCGGAGAAGGTGTCACAGGGCAACCTGTCGGCGTCGTTCGAGGCGCGGAAGCTGGCGGGGCGGGCGTTTGCGAAGGCGGGCAGGCCGCAGCCCGCGCGCGAGCAGCTGACCATGGCCAAGTCGGCCAATTCCGGGGACGTCGAGGTGCTCCTGACCCTGGGCGACCTGGCGAAGGCGGCCGGAGACTGGAACGACGCCGGCAACAACTACAAGATGGCGTACGACGCGGGAAGCGGGAACCTCGATCACCTGTTCGAGGCGGGCTACCTGTTCTACCTCGGAAGCAACGCCGCTCCCGCCGCGTCGGCGTTCGAGGCGGTGTACCGCAAGCAGGCGAACTACAAGGACCTGAATCTCTGGCTCGCCCGGGCCTACATCCTGGGCGGAAGCCTCGAGAACGCCACGCCCGCAGTGGCCCGCGCTCTGGAGGAGAAGCCCGACGACCCGGACCGGAAGGCGCTTCGCGTCCGCGAGATGGCCATGAGGGCGAACCTCGACGGGGCCCTCACCTACGGGATCGAGTGCCTGGACAAGCACCCCGGCAACGGCGAGGTCCATTTCGCGCTGGCCTTCGTGTACGAGCGCGGCAAGAACTACGACAAGGCGCGCGAGCACCTGACGGCTGCGGCGGAGACGGGGCTCACCGACGCCCTGTACGAATGCGCGGACTTCTGCCAGCGTTTCGGGGACCGCGCGTCGGCCCTCAAGTACTTCAAGACCTACCTCGAGAAGGCTCCCATCGGCTACAAGGCAGAGACGGCGCGCCAGATGGTGCTCGGTCTCACCTCGATGGAGGGTTCCTCGACGCCTCCGAACCCGGGCTCGACGACGGGCTGGACGCCGCCGCCGGCCGCGGGCTGGGAGTACGAGGTCAAGAGCGCGCTCGACATCCTCGATCGGAGGCCGGCGACCACGGAGGAGCCCGTGGACCGGGCCTACTTCGGCGTCATGGCCGGCGTCGTCTGCGCCTCGGCCCTGGGCGAACGCTACGAGGACGTCACCGCCGCCCACCTGCCCGCGAGCTACGCCGCAATGTACCTGGGCCAGGACCTGCGCCTCTACGTGAGAAGCCAGGATCCCACGGACCTCGCGGTCATGCGCGCCGGCCGCATCAAGACCCGATTCGCGGAAATCGGACTCGCATGCGACGGCCTCGTCCGCGCCTTCGCGGCCGCCGCGGGAAAACTCAATCCCGGCGCCGCTCAGGAGATCAAGGGTCTCGAGAGCCGCTGGAACCCGAAATCCTTCCGTGACGACTTCGAGAGGCTCGCGGGCGCGCTCGATCTCTGCGTGTCGATGGTCTCCGTGGCGCGCGGCCCGGCCGCCGCTCCCGCCCTCGAGAAGCACCAGGCCCGCACGACGCTTGCGGAGAACCCGACCCAGCGGGCGATCGCGTCGGCCTACGCGCTCGCCGAGATGCTGGCCGCCGGGATGCCCGAGGCCGCGAAGCTCCTGGAGACGTTCGAAAACGACGACGAGGCCTGCGACAGCGGCCTCTCCCAGCTGGCCCTCGGCCTGTACCGCACTGCGCGAATCCTCTCCATGCACCGGAAGAAGTAGGAGATACGGCGATGAAGCGAATGTTTATCGGGGTCGTTCTCCTGCTGGCGGCTGCGCTCGTCGCCCGGGCAGACAAGGTCTACCTGAAAGACGGGCGCTCCTTCGAAGGGAAGGTCGTGGAGGAGACGGAGGACGCCATCAAGCTGAAGATGTCCAAGGGGACGATCCCCATCAAGAAAGCGGACATCGACCGGATCGAGCAGGGGACGAGCCCTGCGGAGGAACTGGAGACGATGCTCGAGGCCCTGACGCCCTCGAACGCGCAGGGTTATGTCGAGGCGGCGGAGTTCTGCGCCGCGCGCGGCGTGGGCGACGGCCCCACCGTCGAGCGCCTGGCCAACATCGCGATCTCGCTCGACCCCGCCACCTGCGGCCGCGCCCAGGCCGCCATCGGCGACTGGTACAGCTCCAAGGGCAACCGGGCGCGCGCCGCGGAGGCGTACCAGGCCGCGTTCACCTGCGACTGGAAGAACCCGTCCCTTCGCGACAAGTACCTCAAGTACCGCGACACCCTCGTGGACCAGAAGAAGGCCCAGCTTCGCCGTCTCTCCGAGTCCCTCCAGCTCACCATCGACAACAGGCTCGCGGACGCCCTTCCCGGGCTCCAGGCGTCCGCGAACGCCCCCGGCGCGAGCCTGATCTCGACCTATGCGCCCGGATACGCGAACTACGCCGCGTTCCTGGCCGACGTTCGTTCCCGGGTCCCGTGCAAGTCCTGCGCGGGCAAGCTGTGGCTGAAGTGTTTCGCCTGCGACGGGGAGGGGTCGTTCAAGTGCACGGTCTGCGACGGCAAGGGGTTCAAGGAGACGAAGAAGAACGGTCAGGTCGTGGATCGCAAGGACTGCGGGACGTGCAACAAGAGGGGCAAGGTGAGCTGCCAGAAGTGCAAGGACACTCCGGGGCGCGTGAAGTGCCCGACTTGCAAGGGCGTTTCGCCGAAGCCGCTGGCGGTGTGGGACAAGCGGGGGCTGACGGCCTTCCGTGCCGCGATCGACGAGCGGCTCGTGGGAGCGGTACCTGCGGACGAGCAGCTGGGGCCGAAGCTCGCGCGGCTGGGGTCGACGACGTACGACGAGGCGTTCACGGAGGACGGCAAGCTGGTCTACGCGGACGGGAAGTGGGTGAAGCCGGAGGAAAAGAAGTAAGATGCAGGAAGGTCGTTCGCGAACCGCGGCGAGGCCGCGGTTTTTTTTTCGGGAGCAGCGCGTGGCGTTCCTGATCATCGAGTCGGGGCCGGAGCAGGGCCGGAAGGTCGACCTGCGCGGGCCGCTCGTCGTCGGCAGGCAGGCCAAGGTCGGTCTCTCGATCAAGGACGTGAAGGCGTCCCGGGAGCACTCGCGTTTCGACCCGGCGTCGGGCGGCTGGGCAATCGTGGACCTGCAGAGCACGAACGGCACTCTCCTCAACGGTCGCAAGGTGGAGCGGGAGTTCCTCAAGGCCGGGGACCGCGTGACAATCGGCCAGACCGTCTTCCGCTTCGAGGACGCCGACCCGAGCCCCGAGTCCACGACGAGCGCGATGAAGGACCAGGAGTCGGCGCTGCCGGTCGCACGCGCCCCGGGATCCATGGGAGCCCCCGCGGCGATGTCGAGCCCCACGCCGCCGACCATGCGGCCCGCCGCGATTCCCGCGGCGCTCCCCCCTTCCGCCGCCACGCCGCGCCCGATGGCCGCTCCGGCGGCGGAGCCCGCCGTCACGGAACGAAACACCGGCCCGAAGCTCCGCTACCAGGACCAGAGGTCCGGCCCCGGGTTCTTCGCCATCGTCCTCTGCACCGCGATCCTCGTCGGACTCGTGTTCGCCGCACGCTGGCTCGGCCAGCGGGCCATCGCGAAGGCGATCCTCGAGCGCAAGCAGGAACAGAAAACCCCGTGATCTACCTCGACAACAACGCGACGACCCCGATCTGCCCCGAGGCACTGGAAGCGGCGACGGCCGCGCTCCGGGACTGCTTCGGCAACCCGTCCTCGGCGCACGCGGCGGGGCGGAAGGCGAAGAAGCTGCTCGCGGAGTCGCGAGAGAAGACGGCCTCTCTGCTCGGCGCGCGCGCCTCGGAGATTGTGTTCACGGGAAGCGGGTCGGAGGCGGACCACCTGGCGATCCTGGGAACGTGGAAGACGGCGCAGAAGTGGAACAGCAAGAAGAAGAGGATCGTGGTGTCGGGGATCGAGCACCCGGCGGTGACGAAGACGGTGAAGGAGCTGGAGGAAGGGGGCGCGGATGTGGCGTGGGTGGCGCCGGGGACCGACGGCCGGGTGAGCGCGGAGGCGGTCGGGGAGGCGCTGACGCTGGACACGCTGCTGGTGACCGTCATCCTCGCGCAGAACGAAACCGGCGTGCTGAACCCGGTGAAGGAGATCGCGGCGCGCGCGCACGCGTGCGGCGCGTACGTGCACACGGACGCGGTGCAGGCGGCGGGGAAGATCCCGGTGAACGTGAACGACCTGGGCGTGGACATGCTGTCGCTGGCGGCGCACAAGTTCCACGGGCCGAAGGGCGTCGGGGCGCTGTACGTGCGAACGGGGACGCGGCTGGGAGCGATCCTGCAGGGCGGCGGGCAGGAGCAGGGGCTGCGCCCCGGCACGGAGAACGTCGCGGGCATCGCGGCGCTCGCCGCGGCGCTCGAGGCCGCGCTCCGGACGCTGGAGAAGGACATCCCGCTGATCCGCGCGCGCCGCGACCGCGTCGCCGAGGCCGCGCTCAAGGCGTTCCCGTCCGCCCGCTGGAACGGCACGCGCGAACACCTGCTCCCGAACACCGCCAGCCTCTCCTTCCCCGGCCTCCGCGCCGACATGCTCATGCTCGGCCTGGACACCGACGGCATCTGCGTCTCGACCGGCAGCGCCTGCCACTCGGGCGCAATGGAGCCTTCTGCAATCCTCAAGGCCATGGGCCTCGACGACGACGCGGCCCGCAGCTCCCTCCGCCTCTCGCTCTCACGCTTCACCACCGACGCGGACGCCGCGAAGGCCGCGGAGGCGTTCGCGAACGTGCTGAAGCGCGTCGCGAAGCCGGCGTGACCGGGCCGCACAAAAGAAAAACCCGGCCGCGCCGTAACCGTTTTCGCCCGTCGCGCTTTGCGCGCTGCGTCAAAATTGACGCTCAAACTCACGGCTGCTAGTCTCCCCGCGCACAACACGACGCACACAACACGACCTGTCGCGCACGGTCTCGAAGTTTCTCTCGCCCACACGCAATCCCCCTCAAAGGACCCCATGCTTCCTTCTGATGGTGCCGCCCTGCGGGACCGCGTCTTCGCGGAACTCGCCCAGCGGCTGCCGGAGGACGAGTTCCGGGCCTGGTTCGACCCGTCCAAGATCACGCTGCTGCCCAACGGGGCAAGCTGCGAACTCCAGGTCCGCAACGTGTTCATGGCGGACCATTACGAGCGCAACTACCGCCGCGCGCTGGAGGAGGTGCTGGCCACGGTGGCGGAGGGCCCGGTCAAGCTGGCGATCCGGGTGAACGCGGAGGCGGCGCCGCTCGCGCCCGCCTCGACGCCCCCGCCCTCCACGGTCCCGGTGCTTGCCCTGCCGCCCGTCCCGCCCGGGAACGGCCTCGTGCTGAACCCGTCGTACACGTTCGAGAACTTCGTCATCGGCCTCTCGAACCGCCTCGCCCACGCCGCCGCGACCTCCGTCGCTGCCGCCCCCGGCCAGGCCTACAACCCGCTCTTCCTCTACGGGTCCGTCGGGCTCGGCAAGACCCACCTCCTCCAGGCCATCTGCCACGCGATCCTCGCCCGCCAGCCGAACCTCAACATCTGCTACCTGTCCTGCGAGGGGTTCGTGAACGACTACATCGCGTCCGTGCAGAACATGAAGAACCTCGAGGCGTTCCGCGCGCGCATGCGCAGTGTCGACGTCCTCCTCATCGACGACATCCACTTCCTCGCCGGCAAGGAAGGCTCCCAGGAGGAGTTCTTCCACACCTTCAACGCCCTGCACAACGCCTCGAAGCAGATCATCCTGTGCTCGGACGCGCCGCCGAAGGACATCCCGACGCTCGAGGACCGGCTGATGACGCGGTTCTCGATGGGGCTCGTGGCGCGGATCGACACGCCGACGTTCGAGACGCGCGTCGCGATCCTCAAGAAGAAGGCCGAGGCGCGCGGGACGCCGTTCCCGGAGGACGTGTACTTCTTCATCGCGCAGAACATCGAGTCGAACATCCGCGAGCTCGAGGGCGCGGTGACGAAGGTGGCGGCGTATGCGTCCCTGCTCAGCCGCCCGATCGACCTCGAGGTCGCCCGGGAGGCGCTGCGCGACGCCCTCGAGGTCGCCGCGGCCCCGGTCTCGATCGCCGAGATCCAGGCCGTCGTCTGCCGCAAGCTCGGCGTCAAGGCCGCGGACCTGCAGTCCAAGGGCCGCACCAAGTCGCTCTCGAAGGCGCGCCAGATCGGCATCTACCTGGCGCGCACGATGACCAACGCGTCCCAGACCGACATCGGCAACGCGTTCGGCGGGCGCGACCACTCCACGGTTTCGTACGCGATCGACACCATGAAGGACCTGCTAGATTCGGACCCGGGTTTCCGGGCGTTCATGGAGCAGCTGGCCGACGAAATCCGCAAAGGCAAGCTGTAGAGAACTTCCCGGCCGGCCGGGGAATCGGGCCGGAGAGCCGTTGAAAGAATGTGGAAGACTGCGGGGCGGAACGCGGGGTTCCACGAAAGCCGGACCTGGTTCCCGGGAGTTTCCCCGGGGTTGCCGGAGGGAGCCGTAGGGGACGGGAGGACGGAGGTCCCTGCCGCGCCAGGACTTGGGAGAGGTTCGGGAAAGGTTTTCCACAAATTCCGGGCCCCTAAGACGACGGTGAAGGGTTTTACATAAGAAAGAACCATCAGAAGAACGGAGCCCGGACATGCGCTTCCGCTGCAAGAGACAGGATCTCGCCCAGGCCGTCGGCGTCGTCGCCTCCGCCGTTCCCGCGCGGACGAGCGTGCCGATCCTCCAGAACATCAAGGTCTCCGCCGCGGACGGCGAACTGCTCCTGACGGCGACCGACCTCGAGATGGGGCTGCGTTTCGCCGTGCGCGATGTGGGGATCCAGAAGAGCGGGTCGGCGGTCCTGCCGGCGCAGAAGCTCAACCAGATCGTTCGGGACATCCGGGACGACGAGGTGAGATTCGACGTCGACGGCAAGCTGTGCGCGATCGAGATCGAGGGCGGGTCGTTCAAGCTCACGGGCGCGGATCCCCAGGATTTCCCGCAGTTCCCGGAGTTCGACGAGAAGAAGGCCGTGCGGATCGCCGTGGACGACTTCCGCGACATGGTGCGCAAGACCGCGTTCGCCGTCTCGAGCGAGCCGAGCCGCTACGCGCTGACGGGCGTCCTGTTCGTGCTGCGCCAGAACGAGGCGCGGATGGTGGGGACGGACGGGAAGCGGATGGCGTACGTGAAGAAGCGCCTGTCGGGCGGGCCGAAGGACGAGGTGAAGGTGATCGTGCCTCCGAAGGCGCTTCACCTCGTCGAGAAGATCGTCTCGGAGGGCGACGAGGAGATCGCGTTCGAGTTCGAGGAGACGCAGATCAAGGCGAAGACGAGCGCGGGGACGCTGTTCGCGAGGCTGGTTGAGGGGTCGTTCCCGAACTACGAGGACGTGATTCCGGGCGACCCGGACAAGAAGGTGCAGGTCAGCCCTGCCGAGCTCGAGTACCGCCTGAGGCTGGCGACGAGCATGACGGACGACAAGCAGCGCGCCGTGAAGTTCCAGCTCTCGAAGGACCGCCTGAAGCTGTTCGCGAGGAGGATCACGGGGGAGGCGGGCGAGGCGAGCCACGAGGTCGCCGTGAAGTACGCGGGGCCGGACTTCGACATTTCGTTCAACCCGGACTTCTTCATCGACTTCCTCAAGATCGTCGCCGGCGGTCGCCCGGACGTGATGGACTCCGAGGCGGACACGAAGGTCGAGGCGAGCGCGGAGAAGCCCGAGAAAGGAAAGGGGAAGAAGGTCGCGAAGGAGGAGAAGCCGAAGGCCGCCGAGCCCGCGGAGACGCCGAGCCCGATCACGCTGGACCTGCGCGACAAGCTGACGGCGGGCGTGATCCGCGCGGGGCGTGACTACGTCTACCTGGTGATGCCGCTGACGATCGACGCGTAGCCCCCCGGCGCCGCTCCTGTGATAGTCTTGCTCCCCGCATGAGCCTCTTCGACTCCTTCGGACGACTGTTCGGGCGTGCGGCGCAGCCGGCGCTGCCCGCCATCCCGCCGGGGATGGACCCGGAGGCCGCCATGGCGCAGGCGGAGGCGCGGCGGTACGAGGCCTCGGCGGCGCCGCAGCCCGCTCCGGACGCGCTGAAGGCCGTGCTGGCGAAGGCGACGCGCGTGCGGATCGTCGAGGGGGGGATGTTCGCGGCGACGACGCTGGGAAACGTGGTGAGGCTCGATTCCAGCGACCCCAACGACCTGCAGGGGCTGCGCGACCGGCTGAAAGTGGAGCCCGGCCCCGCGGGGCACTGCTCCTGCCTGGGGACGCACGCGATGGAGCTCTACGCGGGGCAGAAGCTCCTCGCGACGCTGGGCCTGCACCACGGGACGGCGATCCGCTGGTCCGCCTGGAAAGACGACGCCCGCATCAGCAGCCCCGACGTCTTCGTGTCGTGGCTGCAGGCGCACGGGATCCCCGAGGTTTTCGAGGAACTGCGCAAGATCCGCCACGCCGCCCGAGTCACGCAGGCGGCCATGACGAAATGGGAAGCGGGCTGCCCGGCGGCGCTGAAGGAGCTGCTCGCCGACGCGATGAAGGGGACGATCAACACGACGGAGCTGCTGCTCGCGATGGACGCTTCCGTGCCCGAAGAGCCCGAGAAGGCGCGGCAGCTGATGAAGTGGTTCGGGAGCACCGGGGGCCGGTGGAGTGGCGCGCCGGCGTACCACGAGGTGCCGGAGAAGATGCTGGTGAAGTTCCGCTGGCAGGTCCTCGTCGAGGCGCTGATGACGGAGGACGGCGACATCCGCGACGACGCCGGGCTCCTGGAGGGCGCGGCGCGGCTGATTGCCGGAAAGGCGTTCGCGGAGCAGCGCGCGGCGGACATCGGGAGATTCTCCCGCGAGCTGAAGGACGCGCTGATGAAGCACGCGCTGGTGAGCGGGGACCGCGAGAAGCCCGCGGCGCTGGAGGCGGCGTTCAAGAAGGGCGCGGAGGCGGCCGCGGCGCAGGGGCCGGCGAAGAAGGCGGAGCCGGAGAAAAAGAAGGCGGCGGCGGACGAGGACGACGACCTGTTGTAGCAGTCGGAGCATCCTCGGCCGTTTCCGCTCCATTCGGAGGAAACGACCGCGGATAAGACTCTCACACGGAGCGGCGCCCCGGCACAATGCCCCTCCGCATGCCCCCGCCCCCCTCCCCCGGCCCGCGCCGCCTCGGCGACTACATCAAGGTCTTCCTGAAGAAGAGCGGCCTGGACACCTCTGTCAAGGTTCTCGGCGTCGGGAAGGCCTGGGAGCAGGCCGTCGGGGACCCGAGGGTCGTCGCCCACACTCGCCCGGGCACGGTCCGCTCGGGTATCCTGAAGGTCGTCGTGGACGCGCCGGTGATCCTGCAGCAGCTGAATTTCCGCCGGCGCGAGCTCGCGAAGAAGGTCGCGGAACTCGTGCCCACTTCGGGCGTGCGCGACCTCAGATTCGTCATCGGAAGCATCGAGGGGAAAAAGTGACGCAGCCTGACCTGGCGAGGATCTGGGCGGAGTCGGTGGGGCCAGAGCTGGCAAGGGAGTCGCGGCCGGTGACGCTGGCTGCCGGCGTGCTCGGCATCGAGGTGGACAGCGCGCTCGGACTCCAGAAGATCGAGAAGGCGAAGCCCGAGCTGCTGCAGAAGCTGCTTGCGGCGGGAGCCGAGGTCGGCGACCTGCGCTTCACCATGAAGGAGTTCAAGGTCGAGGCGCAGAACACCGACGCGGACGACTACGGCGCGTCGTCGATGAAGATCCTGGAGGGGCTGGACGCGGTGAGGAAGCGTCCGGGGATGTACGTCGGGGACACGGGGGTGAAGGGGCTGCACCACCTGGTGTTCGAGGTGGTGGACAACTCGATCGACGAGGCGCAGGCGGGGTTCTGCAAGAACGTGGGAGTGAAGATCAACACGGACGGCTCGCTGACGGTGATGGACGACGGGCGCGGCGTGCCGACGGACATCCACAAGGAGTCGGGGCTGTCGGGGGTGGAGCTGGCGTTCACGAAGCTGCACGGGGGCGGGAAGTTCGACAAGAACTCGTACAAGGTGAGCGCGGGGCTGCACGGGGTCGGCGTGAAGGCGGTGAACGCGCTGTCGGAGTGGTGCGAGGTCGAGGTGTGGCGCGGCGGGCGCGAGCATTTCCAGCGGTACGAGCGCGGCATCACGAAGACGCCGCTCGAGGCGCGGGGGCTGACGCAGCGGCGCGGGACGAAGGTGACGTTCAAGCCCGACCCGACGATCTTCACCGAGACGACGACGTTCTCGCGGGACCTGCTGGCGAAGCGGCTGCGCGAGCTGGCGTTCCTGAACAAGGGGATCTCGATCGCGATCGCCGACGAGCGGACGGGCGAGAGCGAGACGTTCAAGTTCGACGGCGGAATCAAGGCGTTCGTGCAGCACCTGAACGAGGCGCGCAAGCCGCTTCACCCCGACGTGATCTACTTCGAGAAGTCCGAGGCGTCGGGGATGACGATCGAGATCGCGATGCAGTACAACGAGGGCTACAACGAGGCGGTGTTCAGCTTCGCGAACTCGATCAACACGCACGACGGGGGGACGCACCTGTCGGGGTTCCGGAACGCGCTGACGCGGACGCTGAACGCGTACTCGCGGAGCCACGAGTTCGTGAAGGCGGACGCGCAGCTGCCGACGGGCGAGGACTACCGGGAGGGGCTGACGGCGATCGTGAACGTGAAGGTGCCGAACCCGCAGTTCGAGTCGCAGACGAAGGTGAAGCTGACGAACACGGAGGTGGAGAGCTTCGTCACGACGGTGACGAACGAGCAGCTCGGGACGTACCTGGAGGAGCACCCGGCGCAGGCGCGGATGATCGCGGAGAAGGCGCTGGTTGCGGCGAAGGCGCGCGAAGAGGCGCGGAAGGCAAGGGAGCGCGCGCGGGCCGGGGCGCTTTCCGGGACGAAGCCGGGGAAGCTGGCGGACTGCCAGGAACGCGACATGGCGAAGTGCGAGATCTACATGGTGGAGGGCGACAGCGCCGGCGGAAGCGCGAAGCAGGGGCGGGACCGGAAGTACCAGGCGGTGCTGCCGCTGAAGGGAAAGATCCTGAACGTCGAGAAGGCGCGCATCGACAAGATGCTGGAGCACGAGGAGATCCAGGCGCTGATGGGCGCCATCGGCACGGGGATCAAGGACGAGTTCGACTACTCGAAGCTGAAGTACGGCAAGATCATCATCATGTGCGACGCCGACGTGGACGGCTCGCACATCCGCACGCTGCTGCTGACGTTCTTCTTCAGGCAGATGAGGGAGCTGATCGAGAAGGGGCACGTGTACATCGCGTGCCCGCCGCTGTTCCGGGTGGCGCGCAAGGGGAAGGTGGAGTACGTGCGGAGCGAGAAGGAGATGGACCAGACGCTGCTGAACCTGGGGGTCGAGGGGGCGAAGTTCCGCCGCGGGAGCGACGGGAAGGAGTTCGTGGGCGGCGACATGAAGGACCTGGTTTCGAAGCTGACGCGGCTGGACGAGTTGTCGCGGGGGCTGGCCCGGCGCGGGATCGACCCGGAGCAGTACCTCGAGATGCGCAACGCGGAGGGGAAGCTGCCGATCTACCGCGTGACTTACAAGGGGCGCGACGAGTTCCTCCGGAGCGAGGAGGAGCTCAACGAGTGGATCCGCGACAAGCGCGAGGAGATCGGCAAGGAGCTGGTCGTGCTCGACAGCGACCTGGGCGAGAAGGCCGAGGATGCGGAGGAGTACGAGCTGCGCGAGATCCACGAGGCCGCCGACCTCGAGAAGGAGCTGCAGGCGCTGGGCTTCGCGGGGTTCAAGGTCGAGGACTACCTCGGCCTCCCGGGCGCGGACAAGTTCTTCCTCAACGCCGACGGCGACGCCCAGCCTCTCGGTTCCCTGCGCGACATCATCAAGGCGATGAGGAAGCTCGGCGGCAAGGGGATCGACGTGCAGCGCTACAAGGGCCTCGGCGAGATGAACCCGGACCAGCTCTGGGAGACGACGATGGACCCGAAGACGCGGACGCTCCTCAAGGTCCGGCTGGAGGACGAGGTCAAGGCCGACGAGATGTTCACGGTGCTGATGGGCGAGGAAGTCGAGCCGAGACGGGTGTTCATCGAGAAGCACGCGCTGGAGGTGAAAGTCCTCGACGTGTAGCAAGGAAGAAGCTCGACGCAGAAACGCACGGAAACGGCTCGCTGAAACGCACGGCGGGCAAGGGCCTGCAGTGCCTTTCAGCGTGCCGTTTCAGCGCCTTTCCGTGTCCACGCCGTTCCCCCGACCTTGATCCCCTACCCCATGGGCGTCCGCGACCACAAACAGAAAGCCGGCGATCTCCGCGCCACCTGCGCGGTCATCACCACGTCCGATACGCGTACCGAGCGCACCGACGAGTCCGGCCGCGTCGCCACGGAGCTGCTCGAGCGCGCCGGCCACCGCGTGACGTCGCGCGACCTCATCCCCAACGACCTCGCGAAGATCCGCGCCGCCATCCGCCGCCGCCTCAAGACCGCCGACCTCGTCCTCGTCACCGGCGGCACCGGCGCCGGGCCGAAGGATGTCTCCATCCAGGCCGCCACCTCCCTGTTCGACCGCGAACTCCCCGGCTTCGGCGAGCTCTTCCGCATGCTCAGCTGGGACCAGGTCGGCAGCGCCGCGATGCTGTCGCGCGCGGCGCTGGGGCTGGTCAAGGGCCGCGCGGTCTGCGTCACGCCCGGATCGCCCAAGGCCGTGCGGCTGGCGCTCGAGAAGCTGCTGATCCCGGAGCTGGCGCATCTGCTGGCCCAGGCGAGGGGCGGCGCGGCGGCCATTGGGCGCCTTGCAAGATAGAAATCGACTTCTGATCGGTATGTCGAATTGCTCCGAGTCGTCGCGCGGCACACGCCGAGAATTTGCTTGCGGCACCACTTCGCCCTCCTACCATCATCTTTCCGTGCTGAGGGAGCGCGGGGAGCGTTGAGACGTGGCGGTGCGCTCGGTGGCGACCGAAGTGTTTTCGGGCAAGTGACCGCGACTGGACGGATCTGCCGATGAGCTTCAACCTGCTCCGAGCACCGTGGATTCCCGTGCTGTTCGCGGATGGAAGAGTTGAACGCCTCGGATTGATTGCGACGCTGACTCAGTCAGCATCGATCCGGCAACTAGCGACCGCCAGCCCACTCGACCAGGTCGCTGTCCTTCGATTCCTCATCGCGCTCTTGCAGTGGGCAAAACCTGTGTTGTCCGTCGAGGAACTGGCCTCGCTTGATTCCGCAGATGGCGTTCCCGAAGCCTGGCTGCGGCCGGTGCTGGAGCATGAACGGCGATTCAACCTGCTCGGCGAAGCGCCTAGGTTCTACCAGGATCCGGCGCAAGCGGCGAACGTCAAGCGTCCTGTGGGCGACCTGCTCCACGAATTCCCGACCGCGACTAAGGTCGCACACTTTCGTCACGTGCGCGATCGCGAGTACGGATTGTGTCCTGCTTGCTGCGCGCTCGGAATTATCCGGCATTGCTCCTACGCCTTCTACGCGGGCAGCGGGTACACATCAGGCGTCAACGGACCTGCACCAGCCTACGCGGTGCCTCTGGGCACCAGCTTGCTTCGCACCCTGGAGCTGAATTGGCCGCTTCCGGGAAGTCTGTCCGGGATTGCTCCCTGGCTCACCGATGTTCGGCCCAAGACGCTGGATGCCGTTACGGTGTTGGCTTGGCGCTCACGCAGCGTGTGGCTAGGTGACTGTGGCGAGCCCGAGATCTGTGCGTATTGCGGGAACAAGACCCGCCTGGTCAGGCAGATCGCCAATACGGGCGGATGGGAACGCGACGAAGCCGTCGAAGGTGCAAAGTCATTCTGGAAGGACGACCCACACCTTCTGGTCGTTAACGTGAAGAAGAAGCTGGCGAGCCAACTCGACACCTCGGAACGCGACGAACTCAACAGGGGCACAGCCGCGGGGTTGCGGGAAGCGGCTCAACTATCGACTCTGGGGTTCAACAATCCTCAGGAGCCGACGCGCTCGCATGTCCGTGTGTGGAGGAGGGTTCTCGAGGTGCTGGCGCGCTCACCAAAAGCTCGGAATCCGCAGGTTGCTCGCATCCTATTTGCCGGTCCTGCGACGACCAAGAATGGTCAACTCTACTTGGATTCCGCCTGCATCGAGATATCAAAGGCCCTGCTCGCGGGCGTCTTGGGTGAACCGGCGAGCCTTCCGATCGCGGAGTTCATGATTCATTCCTTCGCGAACGTGCTTCGTCGCGCGGCAGAGGATCTTCCAGGCCGGAGGCGTTCGAAGATCGCTGGTCGGTCGCACCAGGATCGTCTGGCTGCAGCAGAGGTGCTGCTTCCAGGGGCAGAGGCCGAACTGAAGAACGAACTCAGCCGAGCTGGTGAGGGCAGCCCGTCTGGCCCTGTCGTGGAGCAAGTGTTGGCGGAGCGCCTCGCTGGACCGCTACGGGACATCCTGGACACGGTCATCGCGGCCTCGACCCGTGGTTCAGCGCTGAATCATCAGGTGAGTCGAATTCGGACTCGACGGGAGTTCGCCTCATCCCTGCAGAAGGGGTTCGGCTCGGTTCCATCTCCTTCTGCCGGATCCCATTTGAAGAGTCGAGAGAGGCGGGGGGGCGACTCCAAGTGAGCACAACCCGAGGATTTGTTGTCGCGTTGCAGTCACTCGCTGCCGGCGAGCGATCGCGCCTCCGCCGCCTTGCGGGCGCTGGTCTGGATGCGTCGCAGGGAGGTTTTGACCTCTTCACGGGCATCTGGTGGCCGCTGCGCGAGAAGTCCCCCGCGACACCTCGTCGTGAGCCGAGCTGGCTCGTCGCGAAGTTGTTCGGTTCTTTTCCGCTACCGCAGGTGGAGGGCGAGGAGGCCCAGCTTGCAGCGATGGTGGGAGTTGCCGAGCCGAGAGGAGACGGTGACTGGCAGCGATTCCGCGCGCGCTTCGAAATGCTGCTGACGCTGCCTCTCGCGAAACTGGAGGACACGCTCCGCTGGGCGATCAACTCCGCGGCACGGGCGGCCAAGGCGCGGAATCGTCCGGGCCTGGACTGGGTCGGGTTGCTCGATGACCTGTCCATCTGGGATCGGGGTGTAGAGCATCGCAAGCGCAAGGATGTGAGGGAGGTGTGGGCCGAGCAGTACTTGAACGCTGTCACCAAGAGCAAAGGGAGACTTCCATGTTGATCGAGTTCCATCTGATCCAGAATCACAGCCCCGCAAACTTGAACCGGGACGATCTGGGGGCACCGAAGTCCTGCCTGTTCGGCGGCGTCATGCGGGCACGAGTGTCGAGCCAGTGCCTCAAGCGTTCCATCCGTACAAGTCCGGAGTTCCTGCCCGCGCTCGAGAAGGACGGCGGTGTTCGGACACGCAGGATGGTGACGCTGCTGGCAGACGAGGCGTTCGCCGGCGCGCCGACAGCCGAACAGCTCGACTGGCTTGCGAAAGCGTTCGTTGCAGGGGGCGTGAGCATCGACGCCGTCGCCGAAGACGCAAATGCCACGAACATCCTGCTCTTTGTGCCTCGATCGACCATCAGCGCCATGGCGGCCGACGTTCGCGAGGGATTCAAGGCCAAGACGTCCGCCAGAGCCCTTGCCGAAACGTTGGCGAAGCGGTTAGCGGTCAAGCCTGCAGTTCCGGACGTGGCGCTCTGCGGACGAATGACCGAACTGGACAAGGACGGTCTGTTCAAGGGGATCAACTTCCATGTCGAGGCCGCACTCTCCGCCGCTCACGCGTTCTCGACGCACGAGGTCGTGAACGAAGTTGATTACTTCACCGCCGTCGACGACAAAGCCAAGGGCACGGGAGCCGGGCACGTGAACGAAGGAATGTTCGCGTCCGCCTGCTTCTACAAGCACTACTCCATCGATTGGGAGCAACTCGTCTCAAACCTGAATGGCGACGTTGCGCTCGCCAGGCTGACGGTGGAGAAGTTCCTGCGAGCAGCAGCGCTGACGATGCCCTCGGGCAAACAGAAGAGCTTTGCCGCCTTCAATCCCCCTGACGGAATCCTCGGCGAAATCAAGCTGGAGGCGGCGATGCCGATCAGCTACGCGAACGCGTTCGCGGAGCCGGTTGCATTGAACGCGCCGCGCGGGATCGTCGGCGAGAGCATCGCACGCTTGGGCCAGTACGCGTATGACATCGGAAACGGATACGGCATCCGATCGAGCCGGTTCTGGTTCTCGCCCGAAGGCAGGTTCCCCCTCATGCGCACGCCCCGCAACGAGAAGTCCGCGCGAGAAGTGGCGGTGGTGGAAAAGGAGTGCGAATTCGGCGCCTTCGCCGAGTTCGTAAAGAAAATCACCGCGACGCTGGCGGATCACGCCTCCGCATCGGGGCGGAAGTAGGTCTCATGCCAACTCCCAACTGTGTCTTCCTCCGGCTGGAGGGACCTCTTCAGTCCTGGGGCGACCCCTCCCGGTTCAACATGAGGAGGACGATGGAGGCGCCGACGAAGTCCGGGCTTCTGGGCATCGTGTGCAGTGCGATGGGCCTGTCGCGCGCCGCGGCTCGTGAAGTCCTGGGCGAACTGAACACTTTGCGACTTGCTGTTCGCGCTGACCGGCCAGGACGCAGATGGTGGGACTACCAGACGGTTGGAGCCGGCAAGGGTCTGCTGTGCGCCAACGGGGATCGCAAGACCGGCGCGGCCGGCACGCTGGTGACCAGGCGAGAGTACCTGAGCGATGCGAGTTTCCTGGCTGTTCTTCTCGGAGAGGAAGGCCTCGTCTCCCGCGTGACGGCGGCGCTGCAGCGGCCGCGCTGGGCGGTTTACCTTGGGAGAAAAAGTTGCCTGCCCGCAGTGCCGGTGCTTGCCGGCGAGGGGACTTTCGATGCTCCTGACGCCGCATTGGCGAGCCACCCGTGGGCCGGGCGACCAGGGGTTGCAGAGAAGCCGCCACGGAGCGTCACCGTGCTCACCGAGTGGCGCGGCGCCGCCGGCCACGCTGCGCCCGGGGACGCGGAAGTCTGGTTCGACGCTCCGATCTCGTTCGATCCGCCGGTGCACCATCCAAGGTTCGTCCTGCGGTCGGAGGCTCCGATCGCCGAAGGACCGTCTCGACTGGAGAGGATGCCAGCGGCCTCAAGACCCCGCGCGGATTACCGAGATGCGGCATACAGGAAGGCCCGCGCCGCGCGACTGCAGCACGACCACGGGCTGTGCACGTTCTGCAAGTCGCCGGCGACGACGGTGCAGCATGTCACGTATCGGAACGCCGGGGGCTCGGAGGGTCTTGAAGATCTTCGGGCTCTCTGCCGCCTCTGCCACGACGCGGTGACCATGCTCGAATACGGCCTCGGAATGGGTCTCGACCGCATCGATCCCGTCGAACCGCGCTGGCGCGAGTCGATCATGCAGAAGCGCGACGAGATTGTGTCCTTCCGATCCCTCGAGTCGCGCCGGCGCAGGCTTGCGCCCGGGGAGGTGGAGTAGGCATGTTCCTCTCCACCCTGCTCGTGAACGTCGGCGGGAACCCGGATCGGCCCCGGCCGGGACGGCATTGGCTCCGAAATCCTTACCACGTTCACCAGCGACTTTGCATGGCATTTCCGACGCCGGTCAGAAAGGCGGATGACCCTCAATTCGTCGCACCGTACTCCCCGGAGGGGTTCGGCGCCGGCGATGGCGGGCGCGAACAGGACGTTCACGTCGAGCGCGACTCCGGCCAGGGCTTCCTCTTCCGGATTGACGTTCGACTCGGAGGCAGTCCCGTCATCGTCGTGCAGTCCGGCCGCAGACCGGACTGGGAGTACGCCTTCCAGAACAACCTCGTGCTGCTCGCGGCCTTGCCCCAGGTACAGCCTCTGGCGGCGACCTGCGAAGCAGGCAGCTCGTTCCGCTTTCGTCTCCGCGCCAATCCGACGTGCAAGAAGACCATGCCCGACGGGCGAAAGCTCCGCGTGGGAATTTCAACGGACGACCTCCGCAGCTGGATGGAGCGAAAGGCCGGGGAGTCTGGCTTCAGGCTCCTGCAATTCGAGGTTGCCGACGAAGGGATGAAGCGCGCCTGGAAGGGCGCGCAGGAACTTGTTTTCCGCTCCGCGCTGTTCGAGGGCCGACTGGAAGTCACGGACGCGGCCAAGCTGTGGGATGCCGTGTCGAGAGGCATCGGGGCCGGGAAAGGTCTGGGCTTCGGCCTGCTGTCCCTGGCTCGCGAGTGAGGGGGCGACCGCAATTTCGCGGACCCAATGGGGGTCCGACCAATCTAGGTTCTGTTGAAGGGAGGGAAGTCATGGCCGCACTGACCTACGCACAGAGGGCGAGTTTCTGCACGACAGTGGCGGAGCTTCTGAAGAGTCACGCTGCCGAGCTGAAGGCGGGCGGGTTCGACGTGACGGCGAAGACGAAGGCGATCTCCGACGCGCACGCGACCTATGTGACGGCGGACGCGTTCCAGGAGGGGAAGAAGGCCGAGTTGGTGAAGGCGACCGAGGCTGCGGTCGCTGCGCTCGACAAGGTGTACCGGGCGGCGAGCAACGCGGCGGACGGGATGGTCAGCGCGGTGGGCAAGGAGAGTCCGTTGGGCCAGCGGATCCGGAAGTTGCGCGGGGAGATGACGCAGGCGGCGAAGAAGGTGCCGGCGACAGTCGGAGCGTAGCCAGCGCCGTAAGTCGTTGCGGGACAATGGGAAGCGCATGTTCATCCTGGCGGAAATCGGATTTCCCTCCACAGATGGACCTGCTCCGCTCTCCCTGCATTGTCGTCCGCCCCACCCGACAGCCCCTCCGCGAGGCGAAAGACGATTTCCGCCCGCGGAGGGGGCCTTTGGTTCTCACCCAAACCTCGCCAGAGCCCCGGACCGACTCCGTCCGCCACCGGAGCGCGCGCGTCCGAACCTCCCGGAGGCAGTTCATGCGCGACTTGCAGACGCTCCCCCGCTTCGACGATCGGTGGAGCCACGTGTACCTTGAACACGGCTCGCTCGAAGTTGAGGCGACGAGCCTCGCGTTCTGGGACAAGGAGGGGCAGACCAAGATCCCCATCGACCAGCTCGCGCTGCTGATGATGGGACCGGGCACGAAGATCACGCACGGCGCGATGAAGGCGCTCGCGGACAACAACTGTCTCGTGTGCTGGACGGGAGAGCAGGGGGTGCGGCTGTACGCGCACTCAACGGGAGGGACCTTCAGTTCGCACCGGCTGCTGCGACAAGCCGAACTTTACGCCAACCCCGCGGCGCGTCGCGCGGTGGTGCGTCGCATGTACCAGAAGCGTTTCCCCGCGATCCTCCCGGTCACGACGCCGATCGAGGCGATCCGCGGCATGGAGGGCGCGCGCGTTCGTGCCGCGTACAAGCAACTGGCCGAACGGCACGGCGTCGTGTGGCAGGGGCGCGACTACGACCAGGACAATTGGAACTCCGCGGACCCGCTGAATCGAGCGCTGTCGTCGGCGAACGCCTGCCTTTACGGCTTGTGCCACTCGGCGATCCTGTCTGCCGGCTACTCGGCGGCGATCGGGTTCGTGCACGTCGGCAAGATGCTCAGTTTTGTCTACGACATTGCCGATCTCTACAAGACAGACACCACAATCCCCGTCGCGTTCGAGACCGTGGCTGCCTCGGGCGAGGACGTCGAGCGCCGCGTCCGCCTCTCCTGCCGCGACGTCTTCCACCAGACGAAGCTCATCGAACGCATCCTTCCCGACATCGCCGAGGTGCTGGATGCTCGTGATGATCTTGAAGAACGCCCGGGCGAGCGCGAAGGGCGCGCTGTCTCGCTGGCTTCTGGAACCGGAGGCGGGAGTGTTCCTCGGCAACCCGACCGCCCGGATCCGGGACGCCCTGTGGCAGATGGCGAAGAGCAAGGCGGGACCGAAGGCGAGCGTGGTCCAGATCTGGAGCTACCCGAGCCCCCAGGGGTATCGGATCCGGGCTCATAACTGCGCGCAGCGGAGCTTCGTGGATCTGGACGGGCTCACGCTGGTACGCGTCGTGAAGAAGGCTGGGGGGAGCGAGGATCCCCAGGAGGCTGAGGCCGAGGGGGGAGAGCCCGAAGCGCCATGAGGCACGTCAGGTCCATGTTCGGTAGTATGGGCATCGCGACCCAACGGGTTGCGCTGGATTCCTGGAAATAATCAATGGCTAGAGTCTTCCCCACGCGAGTGGGGGTGAACCGTCGAGCGGGTCCCCGGTCCAGAGGCCGTCGAAGTCTTCCCCACGCGAGTGGGGGTGAACCGTAGGGAGGGGTTCATGGAATTCACGAGGCTTTGTCTTCCCCACGCGAGTGGGGGTGAACCGAAAAAGAACAGATGGGCGCAGGAGCTGGCGCGGTCTTCCCCACGCGAGTGGGGGTGAACCGTAGTTCTGCGCGACGAGGAGGCGATTCGCCACGTCTTCCCCACGCGAGTGGGGGTGAACCGAAGGCGCGCGAACTTCGCGAACAGCTGACCGGGTCTTCCCCACGCGAGTGGGGGTGAACCGGCGCTGGACCCGGCGGCGGTCGAGGCTGCCCTGTCTTCCCCACGCGAGTGGGGGTGAACCGTGAACCTCCCCCGCTCCCGCCGCGGCCGCGCCGTCTTCCCCACGCGAGTGGGGGTGAACCGACTCAAGCGCGCCGGCCGCCACGTCCTCCGGAGTCTTCCCCACGCGAGTGGGGGTGAACCGGCGAGGAGCTCGACCAGCCCCACGCCCCGCTCGTCTTCCCCACGCGAGTGGGGGTGAACCGAAATTCGAGATGGCCCGCGACTCCCGGCTCCAGTCTTCCCCACGCGAGTGGGGGTGAACCGTCCTTTGGGGCGATGAGGCGTAACCCATGGAAGTCTTCCCCACGCGAGTGGGGGTGAACCGACGCCGAGTGCGCGGCGCACGTCGCCGGCGAGGTCTTCCCCACGCGAGTGGGGGTGAACCGAACAACGCCGAGTCCATCTCCCCTACGTCCTCGTCTTCCCCACGCGAGTGGGGGTGAACCGTCGATCCTGCTCACGGCATCGCCCGCGTCACCGTCTTCCCCACGCGAGTGGGGGTGAACCGTTCATCGTCGAGGTCGGATCGACCGTCCCCTAGTCTTCCCCACGCGAGTGGGGGTGAACCGCCAAGGGAGCCCCCCGGGATCGCTTCGCCCGCGTCTTCCCCACGCGAGTGGGGGTGAACCGCTGAGGCCGATCTTGAGGCCCCCGGTGACGATGTCTTCCCCACGCGAGTGGGGGTGAACCGACATCGCGCGGGATCTTCGCACCCGTGGCGACGTCTTCCCCACGCGAGTGGGGGTGAACCGCGAAGAAGCGTTCCCCGATGAATCCGCCCCCTGTCTTCCCCACGCGAGTGGGGGTGAACCGTCCTCGTTGCCTGCGAGTTCTCTGGCCGTGTAGTCTTCCCCACGCGAGTGGGGGTGAACCGAAGCCCGTCCACTCCCCATGCCCCTGCGCGGCGTCTTCCCCACGCGAGTGGGGGTGAACCGGCGGCGTGGGAGCAGGCGTACCCGAAGCTGTGGTCT
>JADLHC010000280.1 GCA_020849035.1 Planctomycetia bacterium | reverse complement strand
CGAGGACGTGCGGCGCGGGTCCGGGCGGCGCGCGTCACAGGCACCCGCACGGCCCAAGCTCTCGTCGCGCGCCGGTCGGACCCGCGCCGCGCGCCGCAGGGAGGTTTCTGCTCACGTTCTCAGGCGATCGGGCCCCCGCAGGCGGTGCAGAACTTGTGGCCGGGGACGTTCACGGCGTTGCACCTGGGGCACGCGACGCCCTGTGCGGCGGGGGCCGGGGCGCCGGGGAACGCGGGCGCGGGCCCGCGGCCGACCGGCGGGAGGGCGCCTTCGAGGCCGAAGAGGTCGCGGTGGGCGACCGCGGTCATGAGCGTCTGGATCGGGAGGCCGACGAGGATCTGCCCGAACGGGATCATGCCGGAGACGAAGTTGACGGCGAAGATGATGAGCATGAGGACGACGATGTCCCAGAAGCCCTGCTGGACCTTCTGCTTGGACATCGCCATGGCGTCGGTGGCGCCGAGCCCGTGGGTGACGCAGAGCGGGAGGGCGAAGAACCACCAGACGGCGAGGACGAGGCCGGGAATGATGCAGGCGAGGGTGCCGAGGAAGATGCAGAAGCCGGCGAGGATCATGAGGAGCGTCGTGGGGCCGAACCACTGGAAGCCCTCGAAGAGGTCGCGGACCTCCGGGGTCTGGCCGCGGAGCTGCTTGAAGGCGGCGACGTAGAGGCCGGCCTGGAGGGCGCCGATGAGGACGATGCCGATGCAGGTGAAGGAGAGGACCATCACGGCGAAGAAGAAGCAGATGCCGATGAGGAGCCAGGCCTGCCACTGCCGCGTGAAGAGCTCCCAGGATTCCTTGAGGATTCCGACGGCGTCGAGCCTGGGGGGGCGCGGCTGGGCGGGGAGGGCCATGGGTATTCTCCTGACTGTGGCGGCGGATCATAGCACCGGCGGCCGGGAATGCCCTATGGTGCCTGGCGGGCGGGGCCTTTCGCCGAAAGCGGAACGGGCCGGGGATCGCTCCCCGGCCCGCGTGGATCCTCCGTCGGGAACTACCGCAGCTCGAGCGCCTTGGCGCGATCCGCGATGATCTTCTCGGCGATCGCGTTCGGCACAGGCGTGTACTCGCACGGCTCGCTGGAGTAGGTGCCGCGGCCCTGGGTCATCGAGCGCAGGGTCGTCGAGTACTGGAACAGCTCGGCGAGAGGGACCTTGCCGGTGACGATGCGGTTCGTGCCGTTGTAGGTGACCTCGTGGACCTGCGCACGGCGGCTGTTCAGGTCGCCGATCACGTCGCCGACGTTGGCCTCGGGCACCTCGACCTCGATCTTCATCATCGGCTCGAGGAGCACGATGCGGACGCGCTCGATCGCCTCGCGGAACGCGATCTCCGCGGCGCTGATGAACGCCAGCTCGCTGGAGTCGACGTCATGCGCCTTGCCGTCGAAGAGCACCGCCTTGAGCCCGACGAACGGCCACTTGAGCCGCCCGCCGCGCTTGCCGAAGTTCTTGATCCCGTCCTCGACCGCGGGGACGTACTCGGTGGGGACGCGTCCGCCGACGACCTCGCTCTCGAACTCGACGCCGCCGGTGAGGGCGGGGTTGGTCTCGAAGCGGACCTTGACGATGCCGAACTGGCCGTGGCCGCCGGTCTGCTTGACGTGCTTGCCCTCGACCTCGATGCCGCGGTCGAATGTCTGGCGGTAGGCGACCTTGGGACGGCCGACCTCGACGTCCACTTTGTACTCGCGCTGCAGGATCGAGTTCTTGATGTCGAGGTGCAGCTCGCCCATGCCGCTGATGACCGTCTCGCCCGTCTCCTCGTCGGTGTGACGATGGAACGTCGGGTCCTCCTTGACCATCTGCGCCAGCGCTTCCGCGAGCTTCTCGCGGTCCGCCGTCGTCTTCGGGGCGATCGACATCGAGATGACCGGGTCGGGGAAGGACATCGCGCCCAGCACGACAGGGTTGTCCTTGTCGCAGAGCGTGTCGCCCGTGAACGTCAGCTTCAGGCCGACCGCCGCGCCCATGTCGCCCGCCGCCAGCGTCTCCACCGCCTCGCGCTTGTCGGCGTGCATCTTGTACAGGCGGTTGATCCTCTCCGGCTTGCCCTTGCGCGCGTTCCACACCACCGAGCCGTTCACCAGCTCGCCGCTGTACACGCGCACGAACGTCAGGTCGCCGTTCCGGTCCCCGATCGTCTTGAACGCCAGCGCCGCCAGCGGCCCCGCCGGGTCCGGCGACCGCTCCACGTCCTCGTCAGCCTTCCCGGGCGCCTTGCCCTTGACCGGCGGCAGGTCCAGCGGGCTCGGCAGGAACTCGCACACCGCGTCCAGCAGCTGCTGGATGCCCTTGTTCTTCAGCGCGCTCCCGCACATCACGGGCGTCGCCTTGCACGCGATCACCGCCGCGCGCAACCCGCGCTTCATCTCCGCCGGCGTGATCGCCTCGCCCGCCATGTACTTCTCCATGATCGCGTCGTCGAACTGCGACGCCGCGTCGATCACGACCTCGCGCGCCTTCGCGAGCGCGTCCGCGAACTCGGCGGGCACGGGGCCCGTGGTGCACTCCTCCTTGTCGTCCGCGAAGTAGATCGCCTGCCCCTCGATGACGTCCACGACGCCCGCGAAGTCCTTCTCGCGGCCGATCGGGATCTGAAGCGGCACCGGGTTCGCGCCGAGCTTCTCCTTGATCGACTTCACGGCCTTGGACATGTCGCCGCCGATGCGGTCGATCTTGTTGATGAACGAGATCCGCGGCACGCCGTAGCGGTTCGCCTGGCGCCACACCGTTTCGGACTGCGCCTGCACGCCGGCGACGGCGCAGAACACGCCGACCGCGCCGTCGAGGACGCGCAGCGAGCGTTCGACCTCTGCCGTGAAGTCCACGTGGCCCGGCGTGTCGAGGATGTTGATCTTGTAGTTATCCCACTCGCAGGCGGTCGCGGCGGACTTGATCGTGATGCCGCGCTCGCGCTCCTCGGGCATGTAGTCCGTGACGGTCGTCCCCTCGTGGACCTCGCCCTTCTTGTGGATGCGGCCGGAGAAATACAGGATGCGCTCGGTCACCGTGGTCTTGCCCGCGTCGATGTGGGCGATGATGCCGATGTTTCTGGTCTTCTGAAGAGCGTTTGTGGTGGTGGTTCCCATGGGGCGGATCATGCTGCGGGTTTCCTGAAAAAAGGCGCGCCCCCTCACCTGTTGGGGGGGCGCGGAAGGGCGGGCAGGATAAGGATTTATCGGCGGGAGTCAAGGGCAAACTCCCGGGAAAGGGGGAAATTTCATGGTCACGTGGACGCGCGCGATCGGCGGGGCCCGGGCGATCGCTTGAGCCGAATTCGCGACAATCTCGATGAAAATCGCAACTCCTTTCTCCACAATTACTTGCATCTTGATGCCGACTCCGCTTCACCCCTCCCCGACGCCGATAACTCTCCCGACACCTGAACACCATCTTCGGAGAGAGGAGACCCCCGCCATGCGCTTCGCGCCCACACCCGCCGTTCTTTCACTCGCGCTCGCCCTCAGCGGCGGCGCTTTCGCCGACGAACCGGCGAAACCCGCAGACGCCCCGCAGACCGCCACGAGCGAGGAGAAGCTCGTCCTCGGCGAGATCAACGGGGCCAACGTCAACGTCCGCGCCGGCAACACGATGAACCACCGGATCCTCTGCGTCGCCAACCGCGGCGACCAGGTCCTCATCGCGGGCGAGTCCGGCGACTTCTTCAAGATCCTCGCCCCCAAGTCCGCCGCCTGCTGGGTCTCTGCCCAGTACGTCGACCGCAGCGGCGACACGGGCACCGTCAAGGGCGACAACGTCAACCTCCGCCCCACGCCCGACACCTCCCACCCCGTCATCGGTCAGCTCCAGCCCGGCGATACCGTCAGGATCACCGGACAGGACTCCATCGGCACCTACTTCAAGGTCGAGCCGCCCAAGGGCGTCTACGCGTTCGTCTCGAAGAAATTCGTGACGGTAAAGGGGGACTACGCGGAGATCCGCTCGGAGGAGGCGCGCAAGGAGAGCGAGAAAATCGCGCACGAGGAGCGGTCGAAGGCGAGCCTGACGGCCTGGCAGTCGGCCGAGGCGCTGGTCAAGGCGCAGAACGAGGCGCCCGCCGCCGAGCGCGACTGGACCGAGGCCATCGCTGCGTTCGACGAGATCGCGGCGTCGGCCGACGAGAAAACGGCGAACCGCGCGAAGGACCGGGCGGACTACCTGCGCGGGCTGCAGGAGCTGCAGGGGCTCGTGAAGTCGCTGGACGAGACGAGCCAGGTGCAGAAGGCGGAGTACGAGAAGCGGATCGCGGAGCTGGAGCAGAAGTGGCAGTCGGAGCAGGCGGAGAAGTCTGTGAAGCGCGGCTCGGACAAGCCGGCGATCGCGACGGGCTGGGTGGAGAACGTGGCATCGGTGTGGGGGCGGCCGGGCTCGCACAAGATCGTCGAGGCGGGCGTGACGCTGTACTACCTGCACAGCGACGTGCTGGATCTGCGGCGGTACTGGCACAATCGGATCCGGATCGTGAAAGGAACGATCCAGGATCCGCCGGAGGGTTGGGAAGACGGCCCGAAGGTGATCGAGGT
>JADLHC010000279.1 GCA_020849035.1 Planctomycetia bacterium | reverse complement strand
TCGGGGGGGGGGGGGGTTTTGGGGGGGGGGGGCCGGGGGGGGGGGGAAGGGCTGGGCCATGCGAGGGGTTCCTGAATGGTGGGACGTGGCACCGGCTAAGGTACGAACAGGACGACTCCATTTTCTGCGGCGACGACGGCGCCGCCTGGGGCCTGGGTCACACGGACGCGCACGACCTGTCCCGCGCGGAACGTCCACCGCGCGGCGCCGTCCGGGAGGGCGAAGGCGCGCACGAGTCCGTCGTCGCACGGCACGAGCGCCAGGGCGTCCCCGACCGTGGGGGGCGCAGAGGCGCCGGCCGGCAGGTCTGCCGTCCAGAGGCTCCCGCCGGATTCGAGATCATAGCAGGCCATGCGGCGCTTCGACAGCAACGCAACCCCTCGGATTCCCGCCGCGGCGACGCCTCCGGTGACGGCCCCGGGGTTCTTCGCGGTCCAGCGTACCGTGCCGTCGGAGGCGACGAGGGAGACGGCGCCGTCGGTGGAGGCGCACAGGAGGCCCGCGGGGGCGGGCGCGGCGGCGGCGCAGGGGGCGGAGAGAACCGCGGTGGCCGCCGCGCGTTCGGCGCGGCCGCTCACCACCGTGCCGTCCGCGAGGACCACGGACCAGCCCGTGGCGCCCGAGGGGAACGGCCCGAGGGCGACGGTCCCCGGCAGTTCCGCCCGGCCGAGGGAACTGCCGGTCGCCGTGTCCAGCGAGACCACGCCGCCCTCCGCCGGGGCTGCGAAGACGGCGGACCCGTCGGAAGCGGCGGCGATGGCGCCGCGCAGCCCGCTTCCCACGGACTCCCGCCACAGGACGTTTCCGTCGGCGGCGTCGAGCGCCCAGACGGTTCCGTTCTGGTCGCCGGCGAGCACCGCGCCGCGCGCGACGACCGGCGCGGTGATCCAGGGGTGCGTCGCGGCGCGTACGCGCCACAGCGTGTGGCCGTCCACGGGCGAGAGCGCGAGCATCGTCCCGTCCTCGGGCACGAGCCAGATTCCCGCGGATGTCGCGGTTGCCGGCAGCCGGTGCCCGGCGGAGGCCCTGGCCTGCCAGCGCTCCAGGCGGCACAGCTCGAGGCGAAGGGTCTCGGGAAGCGGTGCGGGGGCGGAGGCGAATGCGGGAGCGTGGCCGTCCAGCAGCGCGGTGCACGACAGGGCCTCCCCGGTCCCGACCTCCACGACGCAGGGAGACGGGCCGGCTTTCACGCCGCCCACCTCGACTGCGGCGCCCGGCGGGAACGTCGTGACGAGCACGGGAATGCGGGCCTGGGGCGCGCGTGGAAACTCGGTGGCGAGCCGGCTCCCCGCCCGGCGCGCCTCCGCGATCCGCGCCTCCTTCACGGCAGCGCGGTACTCGGCGAGAACCACGGCCGCCGCCGCCCGGTAGGTCTCGAGCGCATTCATGCGGTCGCGGCACCGCCCCGCCAGCCCGGCCTCGCCGCGCTGCTGCGCCCAGGTCTCCATCGCGCGCAACCCGGCTTCTTCGTCCTCCAGCGCCAGGCGCTCGAGGAGGTCCAGGCGGCCGGCGGCGAACGAGCGAAGCGCCTCGGCGGCCTCGGCTTCCGCGCGGTCGTCGGCGAGATCGCGCGCGGCCCGAAGGGCCTCGCGCGCCGGGCTGGTGCCGGGCCAGTCGCGGGCGAATTCCTCGTAGAGCCGCCGCGCCTCCGCGGGCTCCGCGGCGCGCGCCGCGGCGTCCACGGTCGGGAACCGGCGCCTCGCCAGCCCCTCCCACGACGCCGCGCCCGCCAGGGCCGCGAACAGCAGCCCGGCCAGCAGCCAGGCGACCCGCGCCGTCGAGCGGCGCCGGAGCTCGGGCGGAGGCAGGAGCGGCGGACGGTGCGCGATCGCCTGCGCGGCGTTCCGCGTCATCAGCCGCGACGTCTCCTCCTTCTTCAGGTACCCCGGCGGCGGACCCGCCGCCGGATTCGTGTCCGGCTTGGGCTCGTACGTCGGGCCGTCCGTGAACCCCGCCGCCGGCCGCGCCGTCGACGTCCCGGACCGCGTCTCTCCCTCCACCGCGGGCGCCTGCGAGGCCTTCCTGGCCCCCTGCCAGTCCACGTCCGGTACCGCTTCCAGCCCGAAACGGGTGGAAGGGGGCGGCGCAGGCGGCTTCGCAGCGACCGCAACCGCCTCGGGCGCGCCCCCGGGCGTCGCCGTCGCCTCCGCGCCGGGACCGTCCCCCAGCGCGTCCCGCTTCAGCATCTCGGTCGGTGTCGCCCCCGCCACGACGCGCCCGCCGGCCTGGATCCGCCCGACGCCCGCGAGGTAGGCCAGGGCCTTGAGGGTTTCGAAGCGGAACTTGGGGGAGACGAGCGCGACCTGTTCGACGCCGCGGCGGCCGTCGCAGAGCTCGACGATCTGGAGCGTGCGGTCGTCGAGGGGGAGCTCGCTCTTGCCGGGGACCGGCGGGGCCTTGGTGAGGGCTTCATCCGGCCGTGGGACCCGCCGGCCCCAGGCGTCCCACTCGGCGATGCGCCGGGCGGCCTCCTCGAGCATGGGGGCGATGGGCAGGGGGCGGTCCGAGGCCGGGCCGTCCGCCTCGAACAGCGACTGCGGCGGCGGGCCCTCCGTGAACGTGCAGGCGGCGTCCTCGAGGACGGCGAGGTCGAGGATCTCCTCCTGGATCTGCGTGCGGATCGCCTCTCGAATCTCGTCCTCGGTGATCTGGCACATGAGGTAGAGGAGTTCGCCGAAGCGGAGGTTGGACTTCTGCTGGCGCTCGAGCACCAGGTCGAGCTGGCGCTGGGAGATGGTGCCGGCGCGAAGGAGGACTTCCCCGATGCGGACGCCCGCTCGCCGGCCGCTGGAGACCAGACGCAGGCCTCCGCGCCCCGCGTAAAGCTCGACATGCCTTCCGCCCGCGGAGCGCACGGCCAGCAGCCCTTCCCTGCCGCTGTCGGCGACGCTGCGCAGGGTCTGCAGGAGTGTGGTCGGCTCGCTCATCGGCGCTGGCGGGAAGGATATGGGAGTACTTCCCGCTGCCCTTCATTTTCGCCGGGACGGAGGCCGCGGCGAAGGAATTCCCGAAGGCGGGCCGCCGTCAGGCCTGGGGAACCGTCTTGGACATCTTGATCATCTGGCCATTCGGCGGCAGCGGCAGGATCTCGACCTTGTCCATGAAAGAGCGCATGACGTCGAACGACATCTTCGACCTCGACTCGTCCTTGAACTGCGCCCCGCAGGTGTACGAATAGACGGCCACGATCAGCTCGTTCCCGCTGGACAACGCCGCCACGTGGTAGGCCGACGACCCCGCGGGCGAACTCGTCACGATCACCGTGCACGCCTCGTCCACCGCCTGCTCCAGCCCGTGCGCGTCCGCCTCCGCGAATTTCATCCGCGTCGCCTGCGCCGCCATCATCGTGCGCACCCACTCCAGGTCGTCCAGCTCGCACGGAACACGGATCTCCACCGCCTTCCACTTCCGCGGCGGATACGCCTTCACCGCCCCGCCGCCGTCCGCCGCGAAGAACGAGCCGCAGCGCGGGCAGCGGTACTTCCCCTCCGCCCGGATCTCCAGCACGCCCTGGCAGGAAGGACATTTGAACTGCACCGGGTACGAAGCCGCCGGCTTCGGCGCCACCGAAGGCGCCGTTGAAGCCGCGGGGGCAGGCGCCCCCGCCGGCGCCAGCGCCTTCAGCACCGCCGCCGTCGCCGCCTGCTCGTTCGCATGAAGCTCGACCAGCGACTCCAGCCCGAGCATCTTGAACAGCGTCACGACCTTCGCGGGCACCGAGATCAGCTTCAGGTCCCCGTCCTTCCCGCGGTACTTGTCCACCAGCTTGATGATCAGCCCCATCCCCGTCGAATTGATGTACGCCACCTCCCCGCAGTCCAGCAGCAGGTACTTCACGCCGTCCCTCAGGAACTTCTCGATCGTCTCCTCGAACTGGGGAACCGTGGAGGCGTCGATCGACCCGATCAGCCTGGCGAGGACGCCGTTGACGCCGTCGGGGAGGTTCAGCGGCCTGGGATTGACCTGCAGCTTGGACAAAGGTGGGTTCTCCGGAGCGGAAGCGGAGAGGATGGTCCGGATCGAGGGGTGGAGTGTCAAGGGGAACGAGGAGCGGGGCCACGGGCCGGCGTGCGGATGTTGAAGCGTGGGTGGCGTGTTCGCAGTAGAATCCCCCCATGCGCTGGGCCTTCTGGAGGAAAGAACCCGATCCGCCGCCGCGGCCGCTGACGCGGCGCTTCCCGAAGAAGGAGACCGGGCAGACTTCCCAGCCTCCGGCCCCGTCTCCCGGCGCGGAGGGCCCGGCGGAGTCGCTGGACGAGCTGGCGCCGATGCCGGAGGCGGCGGCGAAGGCTGCGCCGCCGCGGGCGGAGCCGGGCGCCGCGCCCGCGGCCGACCCGACGCCGTCGGGCGGCGTTCCCGCGATCGGGCGCTCGGGCGAGCGGCTGGGGGACCTGCTGGTGAAGAGCGGGGCGCTGTCGCAGGAGGACCTCGAGCGTGCGCTGGACACGCAGCGCGAGCTGCGCGCCGACACGTACCTGGGGGAGATCCTGGTCCGCGAGAACCTCGTCGACGAGGAGAAGCTGGCGGACATGATCTCGCAGCAGTACCGGATCCCGCGGCTGCGGATGGAGGGGCACGAATACAAGAAGGACCTGCTCGCCCTGCTTACGCCCGACGACGCCTGGCGGCTGCGGGCGATACCGACGGACAAGCTGGGGCGGATCCTGTCGGTGGCGATGACGAACCCGCTGGACGAACGGGCGGTTGCGGAGCTGGGGCGGATCACGGGGCTGAAGATCAAGCCGCTGATCGTGGTCGGTTCCGAGATGCGACGCGCGCTGGAATACGTCTACCCGGGCCGCGGGCCGTCCACGGTCACGCGGACGCGCACGGCGCCGCCCGCCACTCTGCGCCAGGAGACGGCGCCGGTCACGGGGCGATTCGTCGCTCCCGCACCCGACAGCGGAACGAAGCCCGCCGCGCTGGCGCCGGGCGCCAACACGATCCTGCGTCGCGCGACCGCGCCGGCGTCCCGTCCCGTCGCGCCGGCGCCGGCGACCGAGCCTGCCGCCGCCGCCGAGCAGCTCGTCGCGGAGCAGGTCTCCGAGGAGATGTTCGAAGCCGCGACCTCCTCGAACCCCGAGTACCTCCTCAAGCGGGTCCCCGAACCCGGCCAGCGACGCCGCGCCCTGCCCGCCACGTCCATCAGCGACGCCGAGTTCCTTCTCTACGTCGGATCGCTTCCGCGCCCGAAAGCGTAGGCGCCCGCTACCCCTCGGTCGCCGCGACGACCGCCCAGTGCGCCGGAAACCGCGCCGCGATCGCCGCGTCCCGCGCCTTCCCGCCGAACCACCCGCTCTTCACGTCCAGCACGAACCACGCCGCCGTCTCCAGCGCCGCCGGGGCGCCCGCGGGGTCCTCGGAGCTCGCCGCAACGGCCGCCAGGGTCCGCCACGCCGCGAGCCGCGCGCGGGCGACGGACCGGCGCGGGGCGGCGTCGCCGGCGAGGGCGGCGCAGAACAGCCAGGCCCAGGCCTCGGGGGGGGTGACGGAGCGGCAGCGGAGTGTTGCGTCCTCAGGGGCGGCCTCGGGAACGAGCGCGGCGAGGACGCCCGCCGCGGCCGCCGGCGAGGGCGCCCCCGCGGGACGGCCGGTCGCGCCGATCGCGCGGGTCCAGTGCTCGAAGGCGGGAAGGGCCTCGCGCGGGAGCCGGGCCGATTCGAGGTGTGTCTCCCGGGGGACGACGGGCGCGAAGCCCTCGACGTGGGCGCCGAACGGGAGGTTGAGGAACGCCCCGTCGGGCGTGTGGGTCGGCAGCCACGCGGCGCGCTCGAGGGGCTGCGGCGAGAGGGCGAGGGTGCCGAGCGGATCGCCGAGCCCCGCGGCGCGAGAAGCGGCGGCGAGGGCGCGCGGGTCTCGGGAGACGTCCTCGCGCCGGAGGGCCCGCGCGTGTGCGGCCAGGAGGAGGACCTCGTCCCGGAATCCCGCCGCGGCGATCGCCGCCCATCCGTGCGCCTGCGCCAGGCGGTCCGCGAGGTCGCCCAGCCGCTCCGGGGAAAGCGATTCCGCCGCGATCCACGCCGCCAGCGCCTTCATCCCTGCCGCGTCCGCGGCCGCAAGGTTCTCGATCCGCTCGCGCACGGAGACGAGCGGCCGGGCCGCCCGCTCCCCCGCGGCCGCACGCAGCGTCCCGAGGTCGCCCCAGCGCCCCTCCCCCGCCAGCAGCGCCACTTCGGCGAACACGTGCCGCCAGTCGGAGTCCGTGGCCCGCGACAGCACCTCGCGCGGGTCGAAGGCCGGGCCGCCGGCGCCGGTCATCGCGCCCCCGGGACGCCGCTACTCCAGCGTCTGGAACACCCGGATGATCTCGTGCTCGTTGGCCGCATCCAGAAGCCGCTGGCGCGACTCCTCCTTGAGGATCAACTGGCCGATCTCACGGTAGATCTTGAGGTACAGCTGGTCGTCGTACGGCGGCGCCACCATCGAGAAGAACAGGTGCACCGGCTCGCCGTCCGGGGCGTCGAAGTCCATCCCCTCCGCCGAGCGCGCGAACGCCAGGATCAGTTCCTTCGCCTGCATCGTCCGCACGTGCGGGATCGCGACGCCCTTCCCGACGGCCGTGCTGCTCTTCTTCTCCCGGTTCACAAGGTCCGTCAGCAGCTTCGACTTGTTCCCCGTCTTGCCGGAGCTGTCCAGCAGGTCGCACATCTCCCCCAGGACGGCCTCCTTCAACGCCCAGCGGTGGTTCTCGGCGCTGACCCCCTCGGGCGGCGGAACCGGCTTCGTCGCGAGGGCCACCTTGATCTGGGCCGGCTTCAGGTAGCGGGCGAGGTTCATGGGGGAGGACCGTGATACAGCAGCCGCGCCGGGCTGTCGACTTTTTCCTGATGAAGCGCCTTCATCATCGTCACTGCACCCTGGGCTGGTCCGCCCGCGCCTTGATCCGCTCCAGGCACCCGCCCCACTGGTTCAGGAGCTCCGACGCCATGGCCGGGTCGTGACCCTCCACCGTCGAGCTGATCACCAGCCGCGTCCCGCTCTCCAGCGGGTCGCACCAGAACTCGACCCGCGCCCCCGGCGTGAACTGGATCGCGAAGATCGTCGGCGGCGCCCACAGAACCACCTGGCCTTTCGTCGAGGCGCTCGTCCACCGGAACCGCACCTCCCCGTTCAGGCGCGGCTCGAACGACACCTCCCCCGCCCCGAACCACTTCCGCACCTCCGCCGGCATGGTCAGGATCAGCCACAGCCGGTTCGCCGGGCTGGCGATGGTGTCCTCGACCAGGATCTTCTTGATCATGGGTGTCCCCGGCGGGAGGCGTGGCGCACCCCCCGCGTCATGGTGCCGGCCTACTTCTGCGCCCCGCCCTCGTAGGAGTAGAACCCGCGCCCCGACTTGCGGCCGAGATACCCCGCCGCCACCATCTTCTTCAGCAGCGGGCACGGCCGGTACTTGTCGTCGCCCAGGCCGCGGTGAAGCACGTCCATGATCGCGAGGCAGGTGTCGAGGCCGATGAAGTCGGCCAGCGTCAGGGGGCCCATCGGGTGGTTCATGCCGAGCTTCATGATCCCGTCGATCGACTCCTTCGAAGCCACGCCCTCCCAGAGCGCGAAGATCGCTTCGTTGATCATCGGGAGCAGCACCCGGTTCGCGACGAACCCGGGGTAGTCGTTCGCCTCGAGCGGCGTCTTGCCGAGCTTCTTCGCCAGCTCCACCGTCGCCGACGCCGTCGCGTCCGAGGTCGCGTGGCCGCGGATCACCTCCACCAGCGCCATGAGCGGGACGGGGTTCATGAAGTGCATGCCGATCACGTCCCCGGGGCGTTTCGTGGCCGCCGCGATCTCCGTGATGCTGATCGAGGAAGTGTTGGAGGCGAGGATCACGCCCGGGCGGCATTTCGCGTCGAGGTCGCGGAAGAGGTCCTCCTTGACCTTCTTGTTCTCGACGATCGCCTCGACGGCGAAGTCCCACGACCCCGCGTTCGAAAGGTCGGTTCCCGTACCGATGCGCTCGATCGCCGCCGCCGAGTCCGCGGCCGGAAGCTTGCCCTTCTCCACCAGCTTCCCCAGCGACTTCTTGATCGTCTCGAAGCCCTTGGCCACGAATTCCGGCTTGACGTCCACCATCGTCACGCGGATCCCCGCGACGGCGGCGACCTGCGCGATCCCGTTGCCCATCTGACCCGCGCCGATCACGCCGAGATGCTTGATCTCCATGTCCCTCTCCTGTTGTGTGGCGCCACGCCCCTGCCTTACGCCCCTGCCTCACGCCCCTGCCTCACGCCCCCGCCGTTCACCCCGCCCTAAACCGCCTCCACCGCCAGCGCCACCGCGTTCCCCCCGCCGAGGCACAGCGTCGCCAGCCCCGTCTTCGCGCCGCGCTGCTTCATCGCGTGCAGCAGCGTCACCAGGATCCGGCAGCCGCTCGCGCCGATCGGGTGCCCGAGCGCCACCGCGCCGCCGTTCACGTTCACCTTCGCCGGGTCCAGCTCCAGCTTGCGCGTCACCGCCACCGCCGCCGCGCTGAACGCCTCGTTGATCTCCACCAGGTCGTAGTCCCGCGCCGACTTCTTCGTCTTCGCCGCAAGATTCCCAACCGCCTCCACCGGCGCCATCATCACCCACTCCGGCGCCACCCCGCCCGTCGCGTACCCCACCACCCGCGCCAGCGGCTTCAGCCCCAGCTCCTTCACCTTCTTCTCGCTCGCCACCACCACCGCCGCCGCGCCGTCGTTGATCGAGCTCGCGTTCCCGGCGGTGACGCTCCCGTCCTTCTTGAACACCGGCTTCAACCCCGACAGCTTCTCGAACGTCGAGTCCGCCCTCGGGCTCTCGTCCACCTCCACCCGGATCACACCCTTCTTGTCCGGGATCTCCACCGCGACAATCTCGTCCTTGAAGAGCCCCTTCCCCTGCGCCTCCACCGCCCGCCGGTGCGACTCCGCGGCGTACTTGTCCTGGTCCTGCCGCGACACCGTGTACTTGTCGGCGACCAGCTCCGCCGTGTTCCCCATGTGGAAGTCGTTGTAGATGTCCCACAGCCCGTCGTTCACCATCGCGTCCAGCAGCTTGCCGTGCCCGAGCCGGACGCCCTCGCGGGCCTGCGGCAGCAGGTACGGCGCCCGCGTCATGTTCTCCATCCCGCCCGCGACGACCAGCTCCGCATCCCCGGCGCGGATCGCCTGCGCCGCCAGCATCACGCTCTTGAGCCCCGACCCGCACACCTTGTTCACCGTGAACGACCCGATCCGGTCCGGGATCCCCGCCCCGCGCGCCGCCTGGCGCGCCGGGTTCTGCCCCAGCCCCGCCTGCAGCACGCTCCCGAAGATCACCTCGTCCACCGCGTCCGCGGCGACGCCCGCGCGGCGAAGGACCTCCTTGATGGCGACGGCGCCGAGCTGGGGCGCGCCGACGCCGGTGAAGGCGCCCTGGAATTTCCCGATCGCGGTACGGCACGCGGAAGCGATGAAGACATCGGACATGGGAGGGGCCTCGAAGGTGGCGACGGGTCCATGATAGCCCGTGGTCGGGAGGGGGCAAGGATGGGACGCGGGCGAAGGGGACCAGGGAAATCGAGCCGTCTCGGAACTGCTGTCAAGGGCAATTCAAATTTTTCTTGCGCGTGCAACTCTGCACGACGTCCGCGAAGGCCGATTAAGCGCGTGAGTTCACTGCGCAGGCTCTTAAGAACTCGGACACCTTCCCTCGGAGATGACCATCCTGAGCCGACGGGTCGACATCCGCCAGAAAACCCGCTCTTCGCTGCTCACCCAACTCCCCCTCCTCCAACTCCCGCCGCAGATTTCCTGCTTTATAGTCCACATCGAGGGAAGGACACCGTGGCACTTCGCCATGGCACCAGCACTCCAAGGGGAACTGGCCGAATCTCCCGCACTGGCTTTCTTCGGGGATCGACCGCATGAAGCGCCTGATCTGGGCCCCCGGCCTCGCCGCCGGGGCTCTCGTCTCCACTCTTGTTTTCGCGCCCGCGCCCGCCAAGGCGGACGGTCCCGCGACGCCCCCGCACCTCAACTGGTGCTCCCTCCTCACCGACGCCCTCCGCGAACAGACCCTTGCCGGCCAGACCACGAACGCTTCCGGCCAGGCCCTCAACGCCAGCGTCTCCGAGAGGGTCATCCTCTGGCGCGAGGACGGCAACGCCTTCTCCGAGAATCGCACCACCTGCGCCCAGCACATCACCGTCCAGCTCAAGCACGCCTACGGATGGAGCGACTCTTACGTGAAGGCCAAGTTCGGCTCCACCTCGCCCACGGCCGAGCGGTACTACAACGACATCGTCGCCAACCAGGGGTTCATCCGGGTCAACTCCCTCGACGACATCGCCGGGGGCGACATTTTCGCCGTCAGCTACAAGGACGACCCCAACTCGAACTACCCCACCACGACCGGCCACTGTGGCATCGTCAGTTCCATCGGCCCCGTCATCACCTGGACCTTCACCAACGGCGTCACCGTCCGCTTCCGCGACCTCGAGATCTTCGACTCCACCAGCGCCGTCCACTCCTTCGACAACCGCATCTTCTGGGCCGGCGATCTCGGCCCCGGCAGCGCCTACACCGAATGGACCGGCGCCGGCCGCGGCTGGATGCGCGTCTACGTCGACGCCGACGGCAACTACCTCGGCTACACCTGGAGCATGACCGGCAACAAGGCACAGCCGCCCGGCACGCCCAGCAGCTGGACCTACTACAACAACAACTTCAAGCCCGAAAGCCTCCGGCACTTCGCGGTCGGCCGCGTCACCGTGCCGTAGCAGGCGTCGAACCCGAAGCGCGTCTCCTGCTGGAACGCGCTGGCCCCGGGGCCCTCACCCCCGGGGCGTTCTTGCGAATCTGGAAGTGTTGAACCGCCAGCGTTGAGCGTCGGCAGCGTCGATTGGCAGGCAATGCCGTGACCTCCGATTCGACAGCTACCACAGTCGGCCGACACGTTCCGCACGATCACGCCTTGCGAGGCGCGACCCGGGAATACAGCCGGCGGCGAAAATCATGGGCCAGTCTTGATCATAGGAGAAGTGAAGATGAGGAAGCAGCCGCAATGGGGGCCGGTCTGCGTGCTGTTCGCTGCAGTGATCCTCGGGCTGACCTATGCGGAGCCCTGGCCCCTGGCACCGACCCCTGCGGGTCCAACGAGTCTCGCGCAATCGGATGCGCTGACCGGAGTCGAGATTCCCATCGGAGAACATCTCCCCAGCAACCGCATCCGCCTCCAGGCGGTCGTCTCCTCCTCCGATGGTTCAGGCATCATGCGCCTGGAAGCGCAGATCTTCGACATCTCGGACTCCTTCGAGTCCGGCAAGGTGAACTGTGCGGCCGCGAGCGACTACGTCCCTTCGGGCTCGACGGCCGCCGTGGATATCGACCTGCTGGGCGCCAACTCCTTCCACTGGCGCGCGCGCACGAGCAACACGCTCGGGGAGGCAAGCGAATGGGTCGAGTTCGGCGACAACGGCGGAGAGACGGACTTCGTGCACGTCGGTCCTGATGTCACGGGAGTCATCGAACACGCGGGCATCGATCCGTCGGTGGCCGAGGTCCTGCCGTGCCTTGCGACTGCGGGCGAGGTGCCGTGCTTCCGCGAGGAGTTCGCTGCAGACTCCCTGTCCGACGAGAGGTGGTGGAGATCGGATGCCTCGGTGGCGGATGGCAGGCTCGATGTTGCGAGCGGTTCCCCGACGTCGGTGACAATCGTCCCGCCCGCAGCGACATCGCTGACGGCCCGCGGCAAGGCCATCGCGGCGGGTGAATTGACGGGCGCGCACGACAACATCGAGCTTCTCGGGGTCGTCATGACCGGGGAAGGCTTGGGATTCACCCTGAATCCGGACACCTGGGATCTGTTGGCGGTTGTCGGGCATCCGGATGGCATGGACTTCGTGGCGCTTCCGTCGATCGACGCTCGCGTGTGGCACGACTACGCGATCCGTCGGTACTGGAACCACGCGCGCTTCTACGTTGACGGCCGGGCGGTTGCCGACCTGCCCACGCGCAAGCCGCTATCGGAGCGGTTCCAGGTGAGGGTGAACGGCTCGACGGCAGGTCGCACGGTTTCCTGCGAGTACCTGGCGGTGACCGCGACGCCGGCCGTCTCCGTCGCTCCCCTTCTCAACGACCCATTTGACGGCACCGCCGTCGACCCGGCGCGCTGGACGCTCACGACCAACAGCGACGGGGCCGGGGCTGTGGTGACAGACGGTCAGCTCAGGGTCAACGGCGGGACCACGGATGGCGGCGGGGCCGCCCTGCGTTCCGTGGTCCTGGCTCCGCCCGACTGCGCAACGGAACTGCGCGTGGACGCAAGCGTGAGGACTACGGGAACCTCCGCAGCACTGCTCGTCGGCTTCCTCACAGCCCAGGAGGGGATCCACTTCGACGTCGATCGCGAATCTCAGGTGGTACGAGCAGTCGTGGTGAGGCACGGCGTCGGTCTGGAGACGGTTGACCTTCCGACCGTGGATCCGACGTCGGCCCACGACCTGGCCATCGTCTTGTCGGCGGGCTCCGCGCGCTTCTACATGGACGCCGAGCACGTCGCGACGATGGCCACGATGTCGCCTCTCACCGGTCCGTTCCAGGTGCAATTCGATCAGTCCTCCGAAGGCGAGGACCAGACGCTGACCGCGGAGTTCGTGCGCGTCACGGCGAAGACGGCCGGTCCGGACGGGCACGTCCTGCTCGTCGACGACCACTTCAATGGGACCGCGATTGAAGCGCCTTGGGCGTTCGGCTCCAACAGCGGAGGCGCCGGCGCTTCCGTTGCGAGCGGAGCCCTTGCCCTGTGCGGAGGCGGCACCGACGGGGGCGGAGGGTGGATTGAAACCACGGGACGCGTCACGGGGACGGACGAGTCGCCCGTGCGTCTGGCCGTCCGCGCCCGGCTCGCGAGCGGCGAGGCAAACACTTTCCTCGGTTTCGTGAGCTTCGTTACGGGACAGACTGTCGGCTTCACGTGGATGGCAGGACTGCAGAAGGTCGTCCTCGGCGGAACGAACCCGACGGTCAGTGACGGGGAACTTGTCCCCATCGACAGCTTCGATCCCGCCGGTTGGCACGAGTACGTCATCGTGCTCTACGGGTCGCGTGCGGACTTCCTGATCGACGGCACGATCGTCCACAACGGCTGGACCTGTGCGGACTTCAACGCGAGCGACCTCCAGGTCCGGCTTGACCAGTCATCGACCGGTTCCGCGAACACGACCGACTTCGACGGGCTTCTCCTCTCGAAGCAGAAGGCGCTTTCGCTGCGTCCGCGAATCGTCTTCATGTCCGACAGAACAGGTCACAACGAGTTCTGGAAGATGAACCCGGACGGCAGCGACGCGGTGCAGGTGAGCCGCACGACCGGGCTGCATCCGAGGAGCCCGCGCATCAGGCCGGGCGGGTCGCACATCCTGGGAACGTCCGGGAGCCGGGGAAGCGGCCACGTGGTCCTCATGAAGCCCGACGGTTCCGAGTACCACGAGATCCTGACGAACGTCGACGGCAAGGACGTGGACGCGGTCGCGTGGTCGCCGGACGGGAGCCGGCTCTGCGTGGCGCGCGACGGGCTCTGGATCTACACGCTTGCGGAAAGCGGTGACGGCGTCGACGGCTGGCATCTGACGTCCGCAAGCGCCGAAGGTCCGGACTGGGCGCCCGACGGCTCGGCGATGCTGTTCGGGTACTACAGCATCAAGACCGTCAGCATGACGCCCCCCTACGCCCCGGGAATCGACGTGATCGTTGGAGGTCACGTCCAGTACGGACGCTGGTCTCCTGACAGTTCGAAGATCGCGTTCGAGTACGACGTCCCCGGGGGCGCCATCTACGTCATGAATGCGGACGGAAGCGGGCTGCACGTCGCGTACTCGGGCGGCGAGTACCCGGAGAAGGCCTGCTGGATGTCCGAAAGCAGGTTGCTTTTCGACATGCAGGTGGGTCCCACGCGGTGCATCTACGCCGTCAACGTCGACGGATCGGAGCTCCAGCGAATCACGGGAGGCGAAGGCCATTGCTACTACGCCGAATTCGGCATGCTTGAGGATGAAGGGGCGTGGTGGAGTTCGCCGCCGACGAGCCTGATCGCCTGGCAGATGCCGGGCAGGGCGGGCTCTTCGACGTCTGGCGTGTCGTCGGGCGGTGGGGGCGGAGGAGGAGGGGGAGCGGGCGACGGTGGTGGCGACCCGGGTCCGGGCGACGAAGGCGACGGTGGTACCGGGGGCGGAGGAGGTGGCGGCGGGACGACGGCGACGCTGCTGCCGCCGAGGAATCTGCGCCAGTTCACGCCCGGGGACGGCATCGTGGGCGTCGGCGAGACGGTGCACAGCGTCTGCGTGGGAGTGATGGCGACAGTCTGGTCGCCGACGGAGAGCGACCTGCTGCGGCTGGAGATCGAGGTTCGGAGAGGGGACGGGGAGTTCGAAGGCGATTACGCCGAGGACTTTGCGGGCTCCCCGAGCGAGGAGGCCAGCGTCGCGGTGCCGTCAGGTTCCGTTGCTGTCTGCACCATCGGAGCGGCGCCGGCGATGTCGTTGCGCTGGCGCGCGCGGACCGTCAATGACGCGGGCGAGCACTCCGAATGGGTGGAATATGGCGGCAACCCTGCGACCGCAGCCGACTTCGCCGTGGCTTCGGATGCTCCCGTCGACGGTCACCCTCCAGCGGCGCCCTCGGGACTCGCGCAGTTCGAGATGGGAAGTCCCTTCGAGCTTCCGATCGGGGGAACGGCGACGACGCGGTGGCTGATGATCCGTGCGCAGACGACGGATATCGACCTGCGCGACCATGTTCGTCTCGAGGTCGAGTTGCGCCGCGCGAACGGGATGTACCCCGGCGACGTCGCGGAGGACTGGACCGGCGTCGTCGCGGAAGTCGGCTCCTATGTCGACTCGGGGTCCATCGCGCTCGTCCGGGTGCCGCTGCCCGACGAAACGTCGTGGAAGTGGCGCATTCGTGCGACGGACGAGGCTGGACATGAAAGCGAATGGGTAGAGTTCGGCGCAAACGAAGACGAGGCCGACTTCGGCGTCGACTTTGGGGACATCGGACCCGTGGGTGGGGGCTCCGAAGACCCTCCCGCGGCCGAATTCGCTGCGCCGAGCGCGCTTTCCCAGTCCTCTGCAGCCACGGGGTCCGCCATTCCCATCGGTGAAAGCAGCACCAATCCGGTCCTTCTCCAGGCGGTGGTGACCTCGGACGATCCGGCGGAGCCTCTGCGGCTCGAGGTGCAGGTCGTTGCTTTCGACCCGCCGACTCCGCCTCCGTCAGGGTCGGGGTACGACGGCCCTAGTGCCGGAGGTGGACCTGCCCCGGGCGGCGACGGCGGGAGCGGGGACGGCGGGAGCGACTACGATGGAGTGCCGGATGCGTCCGATTCCGAAGATCCTCGATTCGCGGACGCCGCCTCTCTCTTCAGCGACGAAGTGACGAGCGGCCATGTCGCGACGGTGACGTTCACGGACGGCGTCCCCGGCACGAAGTACATCTGGCGCGCTCGAACGATCGGGTCCGACGGCCGCGCGACGCCCTGGGTTGTGATGGACGGCAGCCCATGGCCGTCTTTCGCGTTCCAGATCGTCGCGTCGGGACCGCCGCCTTCGCCCGGTTACGACGGCCCCGGCGCCGGCGACGGTCCGGCGCCTGGCGGTGGCGGAACGGACGGCGGCGAAGACGACGGCGGAGGCGGAGGCTCGCCGGGCGATGCCGGCGATGGCGATGGAGGCAGCGAGCCGCCCCCGCCGCCTCCTCCGCCAAACGCCAAGCCCGTTGCGGACGCGGGCGCCGACATCTTCGTGGAGGCGAGCTCCGCAGCCGGAGCGATCGTCTCGCTCAATGGGTCGGCGTCCGTCGATCCCGATGGGGACGCGCTGACATGGACGTGGACGGGGGACTTCGGCACGGCCGGTGGGGCCACGCCGACGGTGACCCTCGGGATCGGCGCTCACGTCGTGACCCTGACCGTCACGGACGGCAGGGGCGGCACGGCGACGGACAGCCTGCTCGTCGGCATCGTGGACTCGACGGCGCCGGTGATTGCGTCGCTGGCGGCGACGCCGGACACGCTGTCTCCTCCGAATCACAAGATGGTCGCCGTGACCTTGACCGCGGAAGTCACGGATGCCGCGGACGCTTCACCTGAGGCCGTGATTCTGTCCGTGGAAAGCAACGAACCCACCAACGGTCTGGGCGACGGTGACACCCCCGTCGACTGGGAGATCACGGGCGCCATGACGCTCAACCTGCGCGCCGAGCGGTCAGGCCAGGGCAGTGGGCGCGTGTACACCATCACCGTTCAGGTCACCGACGCTTCGGGCAATTCCAGCCGGAAGTCCGTGACGGTGTCCGTGCCAAAGGGATCGGGGAAGGACGATGACGCGGGCAAGGGAAAGGGCGGAAAGGACAAGTAACAGCAGGAAGTGCTTTGGCTGCCCCGCGTTACACCGGGTGCGGGACACCGCCCCCGGGCGAGCGGCGTGTTCGGCGCCTTTACGTCAGCCCGTACCCGCCGATGGCCGTCCGCCAGCCGCGGCCTCCCCGCGCCAGCGAAACAGCATGCATCACGATCTCCGGCTCCGCCGCGCGGGAAACGAACAGCATTCCATCGCTCCCCGCCAGCGCGCCGCACGGAGCGCCGTCGAGGGCGATCTCGCCGACGGTTTCGCCGGTCGCCCCTTCCAGGACCGCGACCCGGGCATGCTGATCGAGGTAGAGGCGGCCGGCGTGTTCCACGAGCGCTGCGGTCGGGGGAATGCGCCGCGACCAGAGCGGATCGCCGGTGAGCGCGTCGAGCGCGCCGATGGCGCCGGCGGCGGAGCAGGCCCAGACGGTCCGGCCGTCGGTCGCGAGGCGCTTCACGTCCGCCGGACCCTCGGAGCGCCACAGTTCCCCTCCGTCGCCGAGGTCGAACGAACGCACGGCGCCGTCGGGGGCGGCGACGAAGAGCGCGGCGGCGCCGAACACGTGGGCGGCGGCGTCGGCGATCCAGCGGGCGGGCCAGGTGCGGGTGAGCTCGGTGAGGGTGCCGTCGCTGGAGAGCTGGAAGAGGAGGCGGGCGTGGGGGAGGAGGACGGCGCGGAGGTCGGGGGGGTAGCGGTGGAGGGCGACGCCGGCGTCGGCGAGGACGGCGCCGGTGGCGGGGTCGACGCGGAGGGTATTGACGGGGGCCTCGGAGACGGCGAGGGCACCGTCGTGGAGGCAGGGGGCGCAGAGGCCGCGGCCGCGGCGGAGCTGCCAGCGGGGGGCGCCGGTGCGGCGGTCGAGCGCGTAGAGGACGCCGTTGCTGCGGCCGACGTAGACGGCCGCGTCGTCGGCGCACGCGGGGCCCAGCACGTCCAGCGGCGACTCGCGACCGCCGAACGCCCAGCGCACCTCCCCCGTCGCGCGGTCCAGCGCGTGCAGCATGTCGTTGAACCCGGGGCCGTGGTCGCTCGAGCCGAAGACGAGGACGTCGTCGGGTCCGACGAGGGTGCGGCGGAAGCGGTGGAGGAACTCCGCCTCGCGCGCCAGGGCGTGGAACTCGGGCATCCGTCCATGCTACCGCCCCTCTGCTAGAATGCGCGCGCCTGGGGGGGGGCTGACGGAGGAACGATGCGCGCCCTGCTGCTGCTGCCGCTTCTCGCCCTTCCCGCCGCGGCGGATCCGCCCGCGTGGAAATTCAGGGCCGGCGAGCGATACGTCTACCGCTGCCGCGCGAGCTACGGCTTCACGCAGACGCGCGTGAAGGACGGCAAGGAGGTGTTCTGCAGCGCGCCGCAGGTGGAGGAGATGACGCTGCAGGCGACGGTGCTGGCGACGGGGGACGACGGCGCGGCGCGGCTGGAGTTCGAAGTGGTCGCGGAGAGGATCGCGACGACGTGGGCGGACACGGGGGCGGAGGCGGAGTGGGACTCGGCGAAGGACCGGGACGTGTGCCCGGGGCTGGAGCGGTACGCGGCGAAGATGGGGCACAAGTTTACGGCGGTGATCGGGCCGGACGGGGCGGTGAGGGAGACGAAGGGGGCGCGGTGGCCGGAGCGGTCGAACCTGCCGGCGAAGGAGCGGGCGAGCAAGGCGGAGCGAAGCGCGGCGGAGACGACGCGGGACCCGACGGGCGCGGAGGGGTGGCTGCAGCTGATCTTCGGGACGACGCCGCGGGAGGAAGCGGGGTGGGAGCGGACGTTCGACCTGCCGGAGGCGGAGAGGTTCGTGCTGAAGGCGGACGGCACGGAGCGCGCGGGGGGCGCGGCCTGCCTGCGGACGGAGATCGAGACGGCCGCGAAGAAGGCGGACGGAACGGAAATGCCGAAGGAGCGGCGGCGCCGCGGGAGCTCGTCGTTCGCGCGGGAGCTCGGGCGAATGATGAAGGTCGAGCTGGCGGGCGCTGAGGAGGCCGTGCGCTACAAGCCGGGGAAGCTCGGCCGCATCGAGTGGACCGTGGAGCTCGCAAAATTCGTGGCGGCGCCGAAATAGACTCCCGGCGACAATCCGGCCGCGCCCCGGGCGCGTAACACCTGCATGCGAACCCTCGCCGCTTCCCTGCTCGCCGCCGCGGCCGCCCTCCTGGGCGGGTGCAACGACCGCGCGCCGGCGAAGAAACCGAAAGGACCGGTCGCCATGCCCGAGAAAGTCGAGATCGCGACGTTTTCCGGCGGTTGCTTCTGGGGCGTCGAGGAGCTGATCCGCGAGGTGGACGGCGTGGTGGGGACGGAAGTCGGCTACACGGGAGGGTGGGTGGAGAACCCGAAGTACGACGACACGCACGACAGCGCCTCCGGGCACGCGGAGGCGGTGCAGGTGACGTTCGACCCGGCGAAGCTGAGCTACGAGAAGCTGCTGCAGCTGTTCTTCAAGCTGCACGATCCGACGACGCTGAACCGCCAGGGGAACGACCGCGGGACGCAGTACCGCTCCGCGATTTTCTGGCACGACGAGGAGCAGAAGCGGATCGCGGAGAAGGTGAAGGACGAGGTGAACCGGTCGGGGAAGTGGAAGAACCCCGTGGCGACGACGATCGAGAAGTTCACGAAGTGGTGGCCGGCGGAGGAGTACCACCAGGACTACCTGCAGAAGCACCCGGGGGGGTACACGTGCCATTTCTGGAGGGACTAGAAGGGCAACAAGGAAACGACAAGAGAAAAACGAAAAAGGAAAAACAAAAAGTCACGTCCCCGATTTGGCCGGGTA
>JADLHC010000278.1 GCA_020849035.1 Planctomycetia bacterium | reverse complement strand
GTGTTGTTGATCGTCGTGCCGCGGCGGCTCTTCCGGCGGCATCCCGCCGTCGCGAGCACGCACAGCCCGAAGATCAGGGCCAGCGTCCAGAACCTCTTTCCGGTCAACATCAGCGGTTCTCCTTTGTCTCAGTTTGACGTCACTGCTGGGAAGTCTCGGCTTCCCGGTTGACAGGCTGTCGATCCCGCGTCGGGGTCAAGGCCCTTCCACGGCCGGGCAGATATCCCGGCCCTTATCGCATCCCCCGGACCGGCGTCAAGTTCTCGCCGCAACAATAAAACAGGCCCCGGCCAAGCCGGGGCCTGTCGGCTGCCGACTTCGTCCCTACTTCGCCGCCTGCACGTTCACGGCGCGCGCACCCTTCACGTCCTGCGTGATGTCGAACGTGACCTTCATCCCCTCCTGCAGCGTCCGGAATCCCTGCATCTGGATGGCCGTGTGGTGGACAAACACGTCCTTCCCGCCGTCGTCCGGGGCAATGAATCCGTAGCCCTTCTGGTCGCTGAACCACTTCACGGTGCCCGTCGCCATGCGCCCTCCTGCTTCTGAATGTGCCCTGACCCGGGATGAAAAAAAACCGCCTCGGCCTCTTCGGCCCGGCGGTTTCAGACGCTCTGGGGTGACTTCACGGTGGGTCGGCCCTGTCCTTCACGGCGTTATATCGAAACCGCCGGGGGCCGTTCAAGCGCGATTTCGGGCTACCGTCCCTCCATCGCCGCCTTCATCTTCGCCTCCCGCTCCTCCGCGACCTTCGACTTCACCCACTCGCGCCCGTCCTTGCGGTACCACTCGTTCCACGGCGTGAAGTCGTCGCCGAGCTCCTTGCCCGTCAGCTTCTGCAGCACCGCCCCGTACATCCCCGACGTCGCGTGATACCCCTCGGGGACGGAAACCGTCGTCCGGATCTTCTGCACCCCCAGCTTCGGCGTCTCGATCCGCACCGGCACCGGGATCGCCCGCCGCGTCGGGTCCGGGAAGATGTCCACGTACGAGTCCGTGATGTCCTGGATCTGCATCGCGTTCGTCGCCCGCACTTCCATCGTGATCGTGTAGAAGGCCGCCATCAGGTACGGGACGCTCTCCGCGCTCCCCATCTCCCCCAGCACCTCCGCGGACCGCCGGCGCGCGTCCATCCCCTCCTCCTCGACGACCCGCTTCTGGTACCACATCCGCGCGTAGTCGTCCCCCATCCCGCGCGTCGCGTCGAGCGCCACCGCGCGGATCTCGTCGTCCTTCTCCCGGAGGGCGATTCCCGTCAGGTCGCCGAGACGGTCGAACCGCGCCTGCAGGTCGCGGATCGCGGGGAGGTTGTCGTGGGTGTGCTGGAAGAAGCGCTTGAGGCCTTTCCACGCGGCGATGCGCGTGCCGCGGTTCGTGCTGCCGACGGAGCGCGAGCACGGGGCGAGGAGGGCGTCGGCGCGGACCTTGAGGAGCGCCGCGACGGCGGCATCGTGCTTCGACGGGTCCTTGGCGGCCGCCTCGATCAGCAGCTTCTTCGCCGCGTCCTCCGCGTCGAGCCGGTCGGCCTCGTCCTGCGTCATCCAGGCGCCGCCGCGCTTGACCTCGCCGTTCTCGAGGTGCAGGTCGTCCGGGGATTTCCACTCCCCTGCAATGAGCTTGTGCCCGAGCGCGAGACGCGCGGCCTCGTGCTTCGGGTCGGCGGCGATCGTCTTCGCGGCCTCGCGGCGGTAGTCGGCCTCGAGCCCGTTGTCCCTGCACCAGAGCGCGAGGTTCCAGTGCCCCGCCGCGTCGGCGTCCTTGAGCGCGGCGGCCTTCTCCGTGTACTGCTCCGCGGTCGTCTTGCCGTACTCGATCTTGACGATCCGCGACTTATGGAAGCGCGTCGAGCCGAACTTGCCTTCGAGGAGGATCTCCTCGCCGAGGTCCTTGACCTTGCCCTCGATGCGGCGGCCGTCGGTCGTGTGGACGGTGTCGGCGGCGGCGATGGAAGCGGCGAGCGCGAGGACGAGGGAAGACAGTGTGGTTTTCATGGGCGAGAGGAATGCAAGAAGCGCGCCGGTAAACCGCATCTTGGAAACCCTTTGCTCCCAAGGAGTTGTGAAATCGGGCAGGAACCGGATTCTGGCAACAGGATTGACACGCTGTAAATCGCGCTTCCAACAAAGTGTCTGCGAGCGTAAGCAGAATTCATCCCATTCCCCCCCGGTCGATCTTTCTTCGGGGTCAAGCGTGAAAGGAACGACTGGCGTGGAATGAAGGGAATTGCAGGAATTCAGAGGACTTCAGATCACCAGGTTACGGCCTTGCCTGGAGGACCTCGAGGAGCCATCCGTACTCGCGAACGAGGCAGTCGATCAGCGTGGGGCCGCAGAGCCGCTCGCGGTCCGCGGGGGGGATGACGTCCCACGTGTAAGTTTCGATCTCGAAGTCGGAGCAGAGGCCGCGCTCGAGGACGAGGTCGATGACGGTGCGGAGGAAGGACTGCGTGGTGCGGAGGCCGCCGATCTCCTCGAGGAAGACGGGGACATGGAAGTGGGAGCGCGCGACGCCCTCGGTCCAGCCGACGGCCTCGGGGAGGTCGGCGGCGCGGCGCCCGCCGGCGGCACAGACCTGGTGGAAGTACCGCGGCTCGGCGAGCCGGGCGAGCTCCGCGGGCGGCCCCTCGACGGCGCAGGTCACCTGGACCTTGCCGATCTCGATTCCGGCGCGGTCGTAGCGGTCGACGACGTCGGCCGCGTCCTCCCACATGACGGCGTGGTGGCACGCGTCGAGGCAGACGCCGAGGTGCTCGTGCAGGATGTCGGTCGCCTGCTCGTGGTTGTACTTGTCGGTGCCGTAGAGAGCGCGCTCGCCGCCCGGGTAGACGTGGTGCCGGAAGAACTCGACGACGTCGGCCGCCGTCTCGCACGTCGTCAGCGGCTCCGGCTCGAGGCAGACGCGCACGCTCACCCCGGTCTCCACCCGCAGCGTGTGCAGCCCCGCCGCGACCTGCGCGAGCTGCCGCGCCATCTCGTCGCGCGCCCGCCGGTCGTCCCCGTCGGCGCGATACCCCCCCGCCACCGTCGACAGCGTCACCTCCGGCCCGCCCCCCAGCCCCGCCAGCGCGTGCGCCGCCGCCAGCGTGTACGCCGCCCGCGCAGGGTCGCGCCACGACGGCCGGAAGACCTCCTCCTTCACGCGCCCGGAATTGAAGTTCCCCGCGGGAAACGCGTTCGCCGTGAACGCGAACAGCCCCAGCGAATCCACCAGCGCCTTGAGCCGCTGGAGCCTCGCCGCATCGAAAACGAGCTGTTCCGCGGCCGCGGCCGACAGCCGCAGCCCGGCGCCCGTCGGCTTCCCCGGAAACAGCCGCTTCCGGATCTCCGCCGGCCCCGCGCGCAGCGCCGCCTCCAGCTCGTCCACGGACTCGCACGGGTGCACGTTCATCGAGTACCCGACCCGGACGACGCGACCCCGCGCGGAGAGTTCCGGCATGGGGGCCATTATAGGAAGCGCGCCGCGCCGTTACTTCTTCTTCGCGAACAGCGTCGTCCGGGGCAGCCCGCCCTTCACCGGAATCGGCCGCCCGCCCGCGTCCACCGCGACGTACGTCACCAGCGCCTCCGTGACCTTGACCGTCACGTTCGGGTCGGCGAAGCGCTGCGCCTCGACGCGCACCTTGACGGTCACGGACGTGGTGCCGATGTGGTTCACGTCCGCGTAGAAGCTCACGACGTCCCCGACGTAGACCGGCTCCGGGAACGCGATCTTGTCCATGCCGACCGTCACGTACTTGTGCGGACCGAGGCGCCGCGCCGCGACGGCGCCCGCGAGGTCGATGTACGAGAGAATCACGCCGCCGAAGATCGTCCCGTGGCCGTTCGTGTCCTTGGGGAGCAGGATCGTCCGGATGGCGGGGTCGCGGGGGGAGCGGAAAGCGCTTGGCATGCGGGGAGTATGCCCGGGATTCAGGGGACGTGGGAGCGAATCACGCGGGCAGCCCCTGGCGACGCTGGAGGCTGGAGACGAGGCCGCCGCAGAGCCGGGAAACGGAGCGTGCGGACTCCGACGCCTTCTCGAACTCGCTGCGTGTGATCAGTCCGTCGTCGAGGGCCGCATAGAGCTGCGAGCGAGTCTCGGCGGCGGACGCCTTGGCGATGCCGAGGAAGTGGGAGAACTGTGCCGGCGAGTTTCGTTCGAAGCCTTCCGCGATGTTGGACATGGCGGAGAGAGCCGAACGCCTGATCTGGCTGCGAAGCTCCGGATCCGTCCGGAAGGAGGGCATTCGGGAGAGGCGGTAGATTTCCGATCGGAGCGCACGGGCCTCTTGCCAGGCCCGGAGGTCCTCGAAGCTGCGGATGAGAGGCATGCCGGTTTCCTCAAGCGGGTCCATAGATCAACATAGTCAGATGATGTGATGTGTCAAGCCTCCGGACCCGCGAATCGGGCGCGATGGAAGAGGGAAAGGCGTGCTCTGCGCTCCGTGCCCGGTGCACCGTCCCCTCCGCGCACCCGTCAGAGGGAACCGGGCACGCCGTTTCACGAAAAGGCCTGCTCTGTGCTCCGTGCCCGGTGCACCGTCCCCTCCGGGCACCCGTCACCGGGAACCGGGCACGCCGTTTCAAACCCACTGCTGCCCGCCTCGCGCAGCCTGCCCCCCGTCGGACCGGCAACGCGGCTACCCCCCGAATCCGATCTCCTCATCCCCCGCCGGCTGCACGACCAGCAGGCTGCACGCCCAGCGCTCCCAGTACCCCGGCGCGCACTTCTTCGCCTGCCGCCAGGGGGCGGGGTCGTGGATGGCGAACTCCCCCTTCTCCCGGCCGACGACGACGACCCAGTGGGAGCCCGGGCGGCGGTCGCCGAACGCGAGGTCCTTGTCGGGGATGCAGACGATGGGGGCGCGGCCGGCGTCGAGGCAGCGCTCGATGTCGGCCTTGCGCGGCTCGCGGGCGACCCAGCGGCCGCCGCCCTTGAGGAAGCTCTCGCCGACGTCGCGCCGGCTGGCGTCAATCAGCGTCGTGCGCGCCCCGAGCGCGAGGGCCACGCGACCCAGGCGCCCCGGGCCGATTCCCCAGCTCTGCAGGAACTTCGGCAGGATCAGCGGGTGCCGCTCCAGGTCCTCCAGCTCCGCCGCGATGCGCGCCGCCTTCAGCGCCATCGTCACGCACGCGAGCCCGCAGCCGCAGTTCGGCCCCTGCCGCACCAGCGGGACGTCCAGCAGCCGGTCGCCCGTCCGCGCCGTGTCCATGCGCGCTACTTCGCCGCCACCGCCTTCTTCGCCGGCGCCTTCTTTGCCGTCGCCGGCAGCCACGACAGCCACTTGTGGTACTTCGCGTTCTCGCCGCGCACGATGCGGAAGAACTCCTTCTGCAGCCTCTCCGTCACCGGGCCGCGCTTCCCCTCCCCGACCTGCCGGTCGTTGATCTCGCGCACCGGCGTGACCTCGGCGGCCGTGCCGGTGAAGAACACCTCGTCCGCGTGGAACAGCTCGGACGGCGCGATGTCCTTGACCGTCACCGCGATCCCGAGGTCCTTCGCGAGCCGCAGCACCGAGTCGCGGGTGATCCCCGGCAGGATCGAGCTCGAGAGGTCGTTCGTGAACAGCTCGCCGTCCTTCACGAAGAACACGTTCTCGCCGCACCCCTCCGCCACGCACCCGCGGTGGTCCAGCAGGATCGCTTCGTCGTACCCGCGCCGCCGCGCGTCGTTCCCCGACAGGATGCTCGACAGGTACTGCCCGCACGCCTTCGCCGCCGGCGGCAGCGCGTCCGGCGCGAACTTGCGCCACGAGCTGAACACCGCCCGGATCCCCTTCTCCAGCCCGCCCGACCCGAGGTACTGCTCCCACTCCCAGCTCGCGACGAAGACCTCGGTCGGGAGGTTGGTGGCGTGGAGGCCGAACCGCCCGTAGCCCCAGAACGCCAGCGGCCGCAGGTACGCCGACGGCAGCCCGGACGCCGCCAGCGTCTCAAGGCACGCGTCGGAGATCTGCGCCCGCGTGAAGGGAATCTGGATGTCGTAGACCTTGGCGGAGTTGAAGAAGCGGTCGACGTGCTCCTTGAGCCGGAAGATCGCGGGCCCGCGGTCGGTCGCGTAGGCGCGGATCCCCTCGAACACGCCGGTGCCGTAGTGCAGGACGTGACACATGATGTGAACCCTGGCGTCGTCCCACGGGATGAGTTTCCCGTTGGCCCAGATCGTGGAGGAGTGTTTGTTCATGGGGCGTATCCTACGTTCAGGTGCGCCGAATGCCAAATGCTGGCGGGCGCTGGGCGGGGCCGGTTCTGCGCCCTCTGCGGCCTGGCCGTTGCCCGGCTACAGGTACGGCGAGAACATCTTCGCGACGCCGTCGCGGATGCGCACGAGCGTCGGCCGCCCGTCGACCTCCTGCAGGGTCACGGCGTGCCCCTTCTTCGCCAGCTCCTCGTAGTGCGCCGCGAGGCCGGCGCAGAGCGCCGCGTCGTACGCCTCGATGTTCAGCTCGAAGTTCAGGCGCAGGCTGCGCGGGTCGATGTTGGCGCTTCCGAAGAGCGCCCACCGCCCGTCGACGAGGGCGAGCTTGGAGTGGTCGAAAGGGGGCGGCGTGAACGTGACGCGGATGCCGGCCTGGAGGAGTTCCCAGAGGTAGGAGCGGGTGGCCCAGGCGATGACGGGGTGGTCGGTTTCCCGGGGGAGGAGGAGGTGGACGTCGACGCCCTGGAGGGCGGCGGCGATGAGGGCGTGGCGGAGGCCCTGTTCGGGGATGAAGTAGGGGGTGACGAGGAGGATGGAGCGGCGGGCGGAGGTGACGGCGCCGACGAGGGCCCAGTAGATGCGCTCGAGGTCCTGGTCGGGGCCGGAGGGGATGCCGCGGGCGAGCGTGGGGCCCTCGTGGGCGGGCTCGGGGAACCAGTCGGGGCCGGAGAGGGACTCCCCGGCGGCGAAGTGCCAGTCGTCGGCGAAGGCGCGCATGGCCTGGCCGACGACGGGGCCGCGGAGGCGGAAATGGAGGTCGCGGCAGCGGCCGGGGCGGGCGGGGTCGGCCATGAGGTGGCGGGCGCTGATGTTGATGCCGCCGCTGAAGGCGACCTGGCCGTCGGCGACGAGGATCTTGCGGTGGTTGCGGAGGTTGAGGTGGACGAGGCGGGACGGGGCGAAGCCGATCGGGTCGAACGAGGCGGCCCGCAGGTGCCGGCGGCGCAGGACGCGGCCGAGCCGCGAGAACACGCCGCGCGCGCCGAGCGCGTCGACGAGCAGCCGGACGTGCACGCCGCGGGAGGCGGCGGCGGCGAGGGCGTCGGCGAAGCGCAGGCCGGTCTCGTCGCAGTCGAAGAGGTAGGAGCAGAGGGCAACGGAGCGGCGTGCGCCGTCGATGGCGGCGAGCATCGCGGGGAACGCCTGCTCGCCGTCCCACAGCGGCTCGACGAGGTTCCCGTCGACGAGCGGCTCCGGCACGACGCGGTCCGTGAGGCGCGCGAGCGGCTCGAGGTCGCCGACGGCCGCGGCGCGCGCTTCCGGATGGCAGGCCGTGTGCGGCTCGGGCGCGGCGCCGCGCCCCCGGAGCTTCCGCCGCGCGCGGCGCCGGCTGCGGTTGATGCCGAGCACGAAGTACGCGAGCGGCCCCACGAGCGGCGCCAGGATCGAGATCGCGATCCAGAGCGCGGCGGCGCGCGGCTCGCGGCGCCACATGACCGCGTGCGCCCCGGCGGCGACCAGCAGCACGAGCTCGACCGCCGCGAGGATCGCGAACGCGACCTGGAACTCGACGGGCAGCGAGAACTCGGCGGAGGAGAGTGCAAGGGGCGCGGCCATGACTCCCCTACTCTAACCGCGCGGAGCTTGCCTGGCCGCCCCGCGGAAGCCAAAGTCCCCCCATGAAACGCACCCTCGCCCTCGCCGCCGCGCTCGCCCTTCCCGCCCTCGCCCAGGACCTCGCCGTCGACCGCGCAGGGCTGGCGGCGCTTCTGGCGAAAAAGGGCCTGAAGGCCGGGGACGTGGCGTTCGACATGGAGCACCTGGACTCGATGCCGCCGGGGTACGTGGCGTCGCACTCGAACTCGCGTTCGCGGGAGGGGCAGCTGGAGGCGTGGCGGCGCGTGCAGGGGGCGCCGCTGACGTTCCCGGCGGAGGTGCAGGAGGTGTCGAAGGCGGTGCTGGCGGGGGAGCTGTGGGAAGCGGCGGCGGCGATGCTGGGGCGGGAGAAGCCGAAGGCGGGGGTGCCGGCGGCGGCGGAGATGCCGGAGCTGCCGGAGGAGCTGCGGAAGCCGGTGGGGGTGATCGTGGCGGCGATCGGCGAGAAGGACGCGGCGGCGATCTGGAGGGCGATCGTGGAGGCCCGGCCGGCGCTGGAGGGGTTCAAGGGGGAGGTGGACTACGCGAAGGACGGGATCGTGGTGACGAGCGCCGCGGCGCCGGCGGACCCGGCGGCGCGGCTGACGATCCGGTTCGGCGGCGACGACCGGTACGCGGGGCCGTGGGCGGGCGCGGACGGCGCGGGAGTCGTGCGCGTGCTGATCGACGTCTCGGGGAACGACACGTACGAGGCCGGCGAGGACGACGTCGCGCAGGGCGCGGCGCAGAACGGCGGAATCGCGTTCCTCGTCGACTTCGCCGGGAACGACACCTACCGCACGCCGAAGTACCTCGCGCAGGGTGCGGCCCTCTCCGGCACCGGCGTCCTCTGGGACGCGGCAGGAAACGACAAGTACGCCGCCGAGGGCTTCGCCCAGGGCGCCGCCCAGGACGGCATCGGCCTCCTCGTCGACGACGCCGGCCACGACGTCTACACCCTCACCGTCAGCGGCCAGGCCTACGGCGGCCCCGCCGGCTTCGGCCTCCTCCTCGACCGCGCCGGCGACGACCTCTACCGCGCCCGCGACGCCGCCTTCGGCGACAAGGTCACGGTCCCCGCACCCCAGGACGAGAAACACAACGCCAACATGGCCCAGGGCGCCGCCTTCGGCCAGAACCGCCAGCCCTTCCGCGCCGGCGGATTCGCCCTCCTCCTCGACGTCTCCGGCGACGACCGCTACGAGGCCGGCTGCTGGGCCCAGGGCGTCGGCTACTTCCAGGGCCTCGGCGCCTGCATGGACCTCGCGGGCGACGACCTCTACACGGCATGGGTCTACGTCATGGGAAGCGGCGCGCACGGCGGCTTCGGCATCCAGATGGACGCGCGCGGCAACGACACGTACACGGTCGGCGGCTGGAACGGCCCCGCCATGTCCGTCGACTACGGCATGGGCGTCTTCATCGACGCCCGCGGCAACGACCAGTACCTCGGCCCCGCTTCCGGCCTCGGCACCTCCATCGGCCTCGGCATCTCGATCTTCCAGGACGGCGGCGGCGACGACGTGTACCAGCCGAAGGACGACCGCATGGGCTTCGGCGTCTTCTACGAGCACGAGGACTACAACGAGGACGGCGCGGTGACGGCGGCCGAGAAACGCCACTGGGGGCTGTTTCTGGACCTGGGCGGGTCGGACCGCTACCCGAAAGGCCGCGTGAACGGCGCGCGCTGGGACCCCGCGGAGTACAGCGGCGGGGTGGACGTCGCGGACCCGAAGCCCGACTTCGCGCCGGGAAAGGCGCGCACGTGGGACGGGACGGAAGTGGACGTCACGTGGGACAACTGGGAAGAAGTCAAGCCGTCGGAACTGCTCAAGCTGCTGAAGGGCGACGCGGCGGCGAAGGCCGACTACGCGCTCGGGCACGGGCTGGTGCACGAGGGGAGCGACCTGCTCGCGCAGGCGACGGACCCGAAGGCGCTCCTCGCGAAGCATTTCGGCCCCGGCGACCGGACCTGGTCGAAGGACCTGCACCTCTGGGTGACCGCCGACGAGGCGGCGTGGGCGCCGAAGGTCGCGGCCCTGCGTCCGGGCGACCTCCCCGACCCGTCGTGGCCCGCCTGGGTGCGCCGCGCGGCGACGTGGGTGCGCCGCGCCGCCGCCGAGGGACGTCGCGACGCCGCCCTGGCGCGCGTCCGCTCGTGGCTCGAGCGGAAGGACGTGCAGGCGCTTCTCGCGAAGAAGAAGGACCTGAACGCGCTCCGCTCCGCCGCGCTGGGCGCGATCACGGCGTCCGACCCGAAGGCCGCGGAGGCGCCCGCGAAGAAGCTCGCGGCGGCGTGGGCGGCGCGGAAGACGCCCCCGGTCGCGGTCGATCTCAAGTCCGCGGCCGCCGACCTCGACGCCGCGGATCCCGAGTGGCGCAAGCGCTGCCCCGAGGCCGCGGCGAACGCAGGCATGGACTCCGTCACGCTCGAAACGGTCGCGCTGACGGAAGAAGAGCGCGCGGCCATGGTGCCCGCACCGGACCTCGCCGGCCTCGGCTCGGGGCCGAAGTCCGTGCTGCAGTCCATCAACGATGAGCGGCTCATGTACGGCAGGCCGCCGCTCGCGGTGGATGAAACCCTGGTCAGGATCGCGACCGGTTCTGCGAAGGGCGGCAAGGCCGCCGAGAACCTGCCGAAGTTCGAAGGTGATTCGATGCCGCTGTCGGCGAAGGGTTCAGGTCCCGCGCAGGCGCTCGACGACCTGCGCAAGTCCCAGGTCCATCACGCGAACATCCTCGATCCCCAGTGGAAGGTCGCGGGCGTCGGAGTCGGCACCGCGAACAACTGGGTGATCCTGCTGGGGAAACGGGGTGGGCAGTAGGCAGTAGGCAGTGGGCAGTGGGCAGTAGGCAGTGGGCAGTGGGCAGTAGACAGTAGGCAGTAGGCAGGGGGCAGGGGGCAGGGTGATGACTGGGGGCGGGAAGAAAGGACATGCGTGGCGTCAACGAATACTCTTGACGTCATTGTGGTACAGGCCCAGAATGGACGGCCATGAACAATCCAGGATCGCCCGGAAACGCGCCCGACTCGGATTTCGCCGGCTTCAGGAAACTCCTGTCCTGGCAGAGGAGCTTCGACCTCATCGACCTCGTTTACGAGGCTGTCGCACAACTGCCTTCGACGGAGCGCTTTGAACTCAGTTCGCAAATGCGACGGGCTGCTGTGTCCATCCCGAGCAACATCGCCGAAGGGTACTACCGGTCGCCGCGAGCCAACATGAACCACCTGGACATCGCACTGGGGAGCGCGGCGGAACTCGACACCCAGGTTCGAATCTGCCTTCGCCGCGGCTTCCTGATTCCGTCGCAGGCGCAGCCGATGCTCGACCGCCTCTTCGAACTGAGGAAGCTGCTTTTCGGACTGAGAGCCAGCATCGAGCGCCGCACACGCCTGTCACCTGGCGCGTGACCCTCCCCCCTGCCCACTGCCTACTGCCCACTGCCTACTGCCCACTGCCCACTGCCTACTGCCCACTGCCTACTTGATCGGCGCGCGCAGCTCGGGCTTGAGCAGCTCGCCCCACTTTGCGTCGTAAGGGTGCACCTGCTTCGCCGGCCCCTTGTCGTCCACGACCGGCCGCCCTTCGTTCGCCCACTGGAAGATGGAGCCCTCGAGGTTCACGACGTTCGTCCAGCCCGCTTTCTGCAGCTTCTCCGCGAGCTGGCTCGAGCGGTACCCGACCGAACAGTAGACGACGACGGGCGCATCCTTCGCGACCCCCGCCAGCGCCTCCTCCGGCTTCGTCCCCGGCGGCGTGTTCTTCGCCCCCGCGAGGCGACTCACCTTCCACTCCTCCGGCGACCGCACGTCCAGCAGCACGGGCTTCGCGCGCTTCGAGTCCGTCAGCCACGCCGCGAGGTCGGCCGTGGACATCTGTTTCACGCCCGGGAACTTGTCGCGGACTTCCTGCTCGACCTTCGAGAGATCAGGAGGCACGGGAGACCCGCACGATGCGAGGGCCAGGACGGCGAGGAACCGGAAGCGCATGACCTTGTTCTACCACGAGGGTTTCTTCCCCGGCGTCCGCGGCACGTCGGCGTCGCAGCCGGGGCGGGATTTCATGAGGGCCTGGATCGAAGCGCGCTCGGCGTCCATCCTCTTCTCGTCGTCGGTCTTCTCGCGGGGAACGGGCGCCGGGCGGGTGGCGAGGTACTCGAGGACCTTCTTCGCGGTGTGCGGGACGTTCGTGACGACCTCGTCCACGTCCAGCGCGGCGAGGCGCTCGAGCTCGGAGGCGGCGTCGACGGTCCAGGTCGTGAGCTTGAGGCCGCGCGAGCGGGCCTCGCGGACGAGCTCCTCGGTGACGTACGTGTGGTGCGGGTGGAGCGCGTCGGCGCCGGCGTCGATGGCGAGCTGGGTGTTCTGCACCGGCGCGGCGGCGTAGAGCACGCCGGTCTCGAGCTGCGGGCAGATCGCCTTCACCTGCTTCACCGCGCGGTGCCAGAAAGACGAGATCCGCGCGCGGCCGACGAGGTCGCGCTTCATGAGCAGCTCGACCGCAGGACGCAGCGCCGGCGCGGCCTTGATCTCGACGTGGAGGAAGAGGCTGTTGCCGGCGGCCCAGTCGAGGACCTCGTCGAGGGAAGGGATGCGGTGGCCGCCCTCGATTTTCAGGCGCTGGATGTCCTCGAGGGTGATCCCGGCGACCTTGCCGACGCCGTTGGTGGTGCGGTCCACGGTCTCGTCGTGGAGGACGGCGCAGCGGCCGTCGGCGGTCAGGTGGACGTCGAATTCGAGGGCGGTCGCGCCGAGATCGAGGGCTTTCGCGAACGAGGCGAGCGTGTTCTCGGGGGCGAGGGAGGGGATGCCGCGGTGGGCGACGAGGCGCATGGGAGAACAACAACAACAACAACGAAAGGAAAAAGGAAAAAGGAAAAAAGAAGAACGAAAAGGGACCGCCGGGGTCAGCGCCTCGGCAGGCTGTCGTTTTCGTTTTTCACTTTTCCCTTTTCGTTTTTCCTTTCGTTGTCGACTTTCTCAAACTCCCCCGCTCTCCCTCACGAACTTCTCATACAGCGCGACGTCCGCCTTCGGCCCGATGCACAGCGGCGTCCGGTCGTGCAATCCTCTCGGCTGGATGTCCAGGATCCGCTGCCGGCCGTCGCTCGCGGCGCCCCCCGCCTGCTCCGCGATGTACGCCAGCGGCGCCGCCTCGTACAGCAGCCGCAGCTTCCCCTGCGGCTTCTTCGGGTCCTTCCGATCCGCGGGGTAAAGGAAGACGCCGCCCGCGAGCAGGTTGCGGTGGAAGTCGCTGACGAGAGTGCCGATGTAGCGCGCGGAATAGGGCCGCCCCGAGTCCTTGTCCGGCGTCTTCAGGTGCTCGATGAACTTCCGGTCCGCTTCGCCCCAGTACGCCCGGTTCCCCTCGTTCGCGCTGTAGTACTTCGCACGCTCCGGGAAGCGGATGTCCTCGTGCGAAAGGCAGAATTCGCCGATCGAGGGGTCGAGCGTGAAGCCGGCAACGCCGCTCGCGGTCGAGTACACAAGCACCGTGGACGGCCCGTACAGCACGTACCCGGCGCACACGAGGTTGTTCCCCACCTGCAGCGCGTCCTCCAGCGTCCCCGGCCCCTGCGCCGTCTTCCGCCGGTGGATCGCGAAGATCGTCCCGATCGAGACGTTCGCGTCGATGTTCGAGCTCCCGTCCAGCGGGTCGAACATGAGCACGTACCGCCCCGTCGCGAACTCGGGCGGGATCGCGATCAGGTCCTTCGACTCCTCGCTCGCCATGCAGCACAGGTGCCCGCCGTGATCCATCGCCTTGAAGATCCGGTCCTGCGCGAACTCGTCGAGCTTCATCACCTGCTCGCCCTGCACGTTCTCGTGCCCCGCGTCCCCGAGGATCTCCGCGAGGCCCGCCTTGTTGACCTCGCGCGAGATGATCTTCACGGCCACCATGAAGTCCATGAGCATCGCGGTGAAGTCGCCGGTGGCGAAGGGGAAGCGGGCCTGCTGCTCGAGGATGTGGCGCTGGAGGGTGACGAGCTTGCGGGGCATG
>JADLHC010000277.1 GCA_020849035.1 Planctomycetia bacterium | reverse complement strand
GCGGGGGGTGGGGGGGGGGGGGGGGGGGGGGGGTGGGGGGGGGGGCGAGGAGGGGGTCGGCGGCGTCGATTTCGCGGCGTTCGATGGCGACGAGGCCCTTTTTGGCGAGGGTCTCGATGGGCGAGAGGGAGACGGAGAGGCGCTCGGCGAGGTCGTGGACGGCGACGGGCTGGGGGGACTCGAGCAGGACCTCGAGGACCTGCGACCACTTCGAGTTCGTCCCGCGGAACTCCTCGATGTTTTTCTTTGCGACGTCCGCCGCGACCGCCAGCCGCGCCACGTTCTCGTACCGCCGCGCCCCGGCGCGCCGCACCGGCGCCGGCAGCGCCGCCATCAGCGCTTCGCCCCAAGACGAGAAGTACCACTCCGCGATCCACCTGGAGAGCTCGAGGAGCGCGGGCCCGAACGCGGGCTCCGGGTCGAGGACCTTGAGGACCGGGCGGACGTTTCCCGGCGGCGGCGTCTCGGTGTGCCCGACGCAGGCGCCGACGAGGGTGCGCGGACCGAACGGGACGACGACGCGCGAGCCGACCGGGACGGGGAGGCCGTCCGGGATGGCGTAGCTGAACGGGTGGTTGAGGGGGACGGGGACGACGACCTGGGCGAACATCGGGGGCTCGAATGCGGGGGGGGCGGGAAAAGGAACGGCAACGAAAGGAAAAACGAAAAACGAAAAAGGAAGAACGAAAAGCGGGCCGGGCTGAATGCTACGCCGGCACGGCCCCGGTCGCTGGCGGAATCGGACTGCGGCCTGTCCTCAAGGTCACGGCCGACGCCGCGCCAGCCCGAGCCCCAGCCCGCCCGGACCCCTTCCCGCCGGTCCCCATCCCCTGCCGTTTTTCCCCAACACCCGCCCGCCCCGGTCGTTAAACCCTTCCCATGCCCCGCGCCTGCGGCCTCGAACTCACACCGACCACCTTCCGCGCCGTCGTCGTCGACGGGACGCCGAAGGGCTGGCGCGTCACGGCGTACGCGGAGAAGGACGTCCAGCCGCCGCCCGAGGGTGTCGACCCGAAGGAGGCGTACGCGAAGGAGGTCGCGGCGTTCGTGGCGGAGCGCAAGCTCCCCCGCGGCATCCTGATCCCCTCGCTCCCCGCCGCCAAAGCGACCATCCGCGAGGTGTCCCTTCCCTTTGGCTCCGACGAGCAGCTGCGGAAGACGGTGAAGTTCGAGCTGGAGAGCCACACGCACTCGATCGACGTGGAGCAGGTGGTCGTCGATTTCGTGAAGGTGGACCAGAAGGAGAAGCAGACGTTCCTGCTGGCGCTGGCGGTGGAGAAGAAGGACGTGCGGGCGCGGCTGGAGCAGATGGCGGGGGCGAAGGCGGACCCGCCGGCGATGGACCTGGACGCGACGGCGGCGCTGAACGCGATCCTGAACCTGGCGGGGCAGGAGGGAGCGGATTCGTTCGTGGCGCTGTACGCGACGCGGGCGGGGTGCTTCCTGTACTACGTGAGCGGCGGGCTGAAGCTGATGCGGGTGCTGCCGCTGGGGTCGGGCGAGGACGGGTTCGAGGCGAAGGCGGCGGGCGAGGTGGGGCGGACGCTGCTGCGGGTGTCGTCGGGGCAGGACCTGCCGGTGGTGGTGGTGTGCGGCGACGCGGACGACCTGCCGGCGCTGGCGGGGCGGATCGCGCGCGAGGCCGGCGTGCAGGCGAAGGCGCTGGAGCTGATGCCGGACGGGCTGGCGTTCGAGGGCGCGGACCGCGCGCGCCGCGCCGGCGGGGTCGCGCTCGGGCTGGCGCTCAAGGGGATCGGGCTCGACCGCGTCGGCACGGACCTGCGCCGCGAGGAGTTCACGTACGAGCGCAAGACGGACCAGCTCAAGCGCGCGGTGGCGATGCTGCTGCTGATGGTGAACATCTTCCTCGGCCTCTGGGCCTACAAGGCGTGGAGCGACCGGGGGTTCTGGCAGGGCCGCATGAACGAGCTGCTCGGCCTCGAGCGCAAGATGTACAGGGACCTGTTCCCGGAAGAGAAGGAGCCGGTGCGCCCGATGGAGGCGTTCCGGACGAAGAAGTCGGAGTGGCAGGAGTCGCAGGGTGGCGGCGGCCACCCCGTGCCGGTCTCGGCGCTGACCTACTGGGCCCTGCTGTTCAACAAGATCCAGGTCCAGAACAAGTTCTACATCGGTTCCATCACCGTGAGCGCCGCCCCCGGGCAAGCCTCGATCAAGATGAGCGGCACGGCGGACCCGGCGCCCGAGGTGGAGCGGATCTGGTCCTCGATCCGCGGCGAGAAAGCGTTCGCCGGCGCCAAGGCGCCCGCGACGACGCAGGACAAGGGGATGTGGCGCTGGGACATGGACATCCCGATCGCCACGGAGGAGGCCGCCAAGTGAACCGTCGCCGCGGGGCCGTCGACATCCTGCTTCCCGTCTGCTTCCTGCTCGTCCTCACCGGCGCCGGCGCAGGCGTGTGGGCCTGGATGCTGCAGCAGGAAGCAGGCACGGTCGAGCGCCAGCTCGGCCAGGCCGAGAAGGACCTGAAGGCTGTCGTCGGCCTCCGCGACGACCTCCGCGACATCCGCAACTCCGGCGGCGCGGCCTCGGGCAGCAGCGAGATCGACACCATCCAGACCTTCTTCCACGACACCGCGAAGGAGCACCGCTTCACCATCACCCGCATCGCCCCCTCCAACACGATCTACCGCTCGACCTGGACGGAGCAGTCGTACCGCCTCGAGATCAAGAACGTCACGCGCCAGCAGCTCGGGAACTTCATCGCGGACGTGGAGCTGAAGAAGCCCTTCCTCAAGTCGAAGGAAATCCGCGACGTGAAGTTCGACGAGCAGCACTCGATCCAGACGGTGGCCGTGGTTTTCTCGCACTACCAGCGGATCCGGAAATGAGCGTCCTGTCCCGGCTGGCGGGGATGAAGAAGCGCTGGTGGGTGCTGCTGGGGGTGCCGGTGGCGCTGGGGCTGGTGGGGAGCGTGTGGCTGCTGGTGCGGTGGGTGCAGTACCGGTCGTGCCTGAACGTGGACCTGGCGGTGGTGCTGCCGGACGACGGGCAGCTGGCGGTGCGGGTGCCACGGCTGGGGGCGCGGTGGGAGGAGATCTCGAAGGCGCCGGCGCTGGTCGCGGTGGCGAAGGCGCAGAACCCCGCGCGCGGGGACGGGCCGCTGGCCATGGCGGAGCTCGCGGCGATGTTCGGCGGGAGCCTGCCGCCGGAGGCAACGGAGGACCGGCTGCTGTCCGCGGCCGGGCGGGACGTGGCGCTCGCGGCGTCGGTGGCCGGCGGCCAGAACGACTGGCTCGCCGCGACCCGCGTGCCCTTCCGGTACTTCCTCATGTTCCCCTTCGCGCGGCGCGCGGCGCCGGCGGACCTCGCGCTGGAGATGCGCGGCGACATCCTGATCGCCGGCTCGCGCGCCGACTGGGTGAGCGCCGCCGCCGGCCGGGTGGACACGGCGGAGCGCGGTAAGGTCGCGCTCGAGCTCGAGGCCGCCGCGCCGGAGGGGGAGCCGTCGTTCTGGGTGGACGTGGAAGCGATCCGGCGCGACCCGAAGGCGGGGCCGAAGCTGCGGGAGACGTTCAACGCGGTGCCCGTTCGCGAGGCGATGTTCATGCTCGACCTGGAGGCCGCGCGCACGGTGACCGGCAGGCTCGTCCTGGACGGCGGACAGGCCCGCCTCGAGGGAATGCTCAACCTCTCCCAGCGCCTCGACGCCCGCCTGTCGCGCATGTACGCCATGCCCGACGGCGACCCGGGGTTCGTCGCGATGCTCCCCCCGAACACCTGCTACGCGACCGGGGCGAAGGCCGAAGGCGAGACCTCCTGGCAATTCCTGAAGGACCTGACGAAGCCGCAGAAGGGCTCGGGGAAGCGCAAGACGGTGAGCGAGGCGTTCGGCGACTTCGTGTCGAACGTCTACCTCTATCTCCACGACGGGATCGAGTCGTCGGAGGAGCACGGGAGCGCGAAGCTGTTCCGCGAGATGTTCGACCGGGACGTCGCGTTCGTGCTGTCGTCGGAGAGGGGCGAGCCGTGGGTGGGGCTGACGCTGTTCGCGCGGGTCAAGGACGGCAGGGCGGCGATGGAGAAGCTGTACGAGTATTTCCTTTGGCTCAACGAGGACCCGGACAAGAAGGACGACCCGAATGCGGCGATGTTCAAGCTGCGGTCGGAGGCGTATCGGGGGCTGGACGTCCGGGTGCTGGAGGGGGACCAGGAGCTGCTCGGGCGCGGCGCCCGGCCGGCGTTCACGGTGATCGGCGAAGTCCTGGTGCTCACTTCGAGCCTGGACACGCTGAAACTCGTCGCCGACGTCGCGCTGGGCGGAGTGCCGGGATTTGCGGCCGGGGAAGCGGGGCGGTCGCTGCGGACCTCGGCCCCCTCGGATGGGCCCGCCTGGGCCTACGCGGATGTCGCGGCGCTTCGAAACGCCCTGATTGCCATGAAGGACCTGGCCGCGAAGACGCAGGTGGAGCGGGAGATCGAGGCGACAGGGGCGGCGCGCGTGCGGCAGCGGCTGGCCGAAAAGGTACGGAAGGCTTGGGAGGCATCGCATCCCGGGCAGGCGTGGGTGGAGGCGGCGCACATCTCGGAGGTGGATGCGGCGTGGGGGGAGCATGTGGAGGCGGAGCAGAGACGTGTGG
>JADLHC010000276.1 GCA_020849035.1 Planctomycetia bacterium | reverse complement strand
TCCAGGTCGAGGGCGGCGGGGAGCTGATCTGGACGTTCCTCGAGGAGGACCTGCTCGACGAGATCCGCGTCACCGTCTGCCCCGTCGCCGTCGGGGGCAACACCGCCCCGACGCCTGCGGGCGGCGCCGGGTTCGAGGCGCCGGCACTCCGGAAGGCCCGACTCCTCGACCTCCGCCGCGAGGGCGACGAACTCTTCCTCCACTACTCCTTCCGCGGGTAAACCGCGTCGCGCAGGTCGTCGGGCAGCGTCCGCGCGTCTTCCCCGAGCGTCCTCGCTATCGCCGCCGCCTCCGTCCGCGCCTCGGCCGCCGCGGGCGCGTCCCCCGCGACCGACGCCGCCAGCGCCCGCGTCGCCTCGCACATCATCATCCGCCGCGAGCCCGCCAGCCCCATCGCCCGCGCCGCTTCCACCGCCCCCCGCGCCGCCTCCATCGCCTCCGCCCCTCGACCGAGCGCCGCCGCGCACCGGGCACGCTCCGCGAAGAGCTCGGGGCGGTTCACTTCCCCGCCTTCGACGTCGAGAAGGGCCTGCGCGCGCTCGAGGCGCTTCAGGGCGCCGGCGGGGCGGCCGGCGCGGCGCTCGGCGATCGCTGCGTGCAGCAGGGCGGTGCCGTGGGAGAAGCGGTCGCGGGCGGTCTCGAAGGCGGCGGCGGCGGCCTCGAGGTCGGCGAGCGCGGCGGCGTGGTCGCCGCGGGTCGAGTGGGCTTCGCCGCGCCGGGCGAGCGAGATCGCGGAGCCGCGGACGTCGCCGGTGGCGCGGCGGAGGACGATGGCCTCGTCGAGGAGCGGGATGGCGGCGGCGGGATCGCCGAGCTGGGTGAGGATCTCCCCGCGGCGGTCGAGCATCCGGGCGACGAGGCGGCGGTCCCCGACGGATCGGATGAGGTCCTCGGAGGAAGCCAGGACGGCGAGCGCCTCGGCCGGGCGTCCGGAGTCGGCGAGCGTGGCGACCTCGAGCGTGCGGAGATTGGCGGCGAGCCGGAGGTTCCCGGTCTCGAGCGCGGTCGCGAGCGCCTCGCGGCAGAGGCGGAGGGCCTCGTCGTAGCGGCCGAGGTCGTGGAGGACCTGGCCGAGGTGGGCGAGGCTGTGGATGAGACCGGGCCAGTTCCCGATACGGCGGTAGAGCGCCTCGCCGTCCCGGTACGCCGTCACAGCGTCCGCAAGGCGGCCCATGCCGCGCAGCGCGATCCCCCTGGTGTTCATGATCCCCGCGAGGGCGTTCTCGTCCCCGGTCCGCCGGCTGATCGTCTCCGCTTCCTCCAGGTCGCCGAGGGCCTCGGCCGGCTTCGAGGCGATCGTCAGCATGTCCGCGCGCCTCACCAGCGCGAACGCCATCGCATCCGTGTCTCCCGAGGCCCGCGCCAGGGCGACGCACTCGTCGGGGATGCGGCGCGTCGCGTCGTCGAAGACGCCGGCCTGGACGCGGGCGGAGACGAGCTGCCCCAGGACGATCGCCCGGAGGTCCGCACGTCCGTCCCCGAGCGCGGCCAGCGTCGCTTCGATGCGGCGGAGTCGCTCGTCCGTGGGCCCGCGCCGGTTCAGGCGGTCGTCCAGCACGAGCATCAGCCTCGCCGCGCGCTCCCCCTGGCCGCGCGCCACGCAGCGGTCGTGGGCGGAGGCGTAGTTGTCCGCGTCCCCGTCCAGCGCCTCCCACAGCCCGACCAGGCTCTCCCGCCGCCCGCGGCGCCACGCGTCCTCGGCGACGCGCGCGAAATGCTCCGCGTGCCGGTCCTCCAGCGCCTGCTGCCCGGCCTCGTCCGCGGTCCATCGCCAGCGCTGCCACGCGTATTCGTGGATCGCGACGTACATCGAGAAGCGCGGCCCCGCGGGGCCCGGCGACTCGCGCAGCAGGCTCTGCTCCCGCAGGCCCTTCGCCGCCGCGCGCACCGCCTCCGCGCCGCCGGGAAGCGCGACGATCTCCTCCGCCGCCGCCAGGGAGAAGCCGCCGCGGAACACGCACGCCGGAAGGAAGGTCGCGCGCTCGTCCGCGCCGAGCAGGTCGAAGCTCCACTCGATCGCGCCGATCAGCGTGCGCTGCCGCGGCGTCAGGTCGCGCTGCGAGGAGCGCAGCAGGTCGAACTTCCGGTCGAGCCGCGCGAGGATCTCCGCCGGCGCGAGCACGGCGGCGCGCGCCGCCGCCAGCTCGACCGCGAGCGGAAGCCCGTCGAGCCGCGCGCACAGCTCGGCGATCCCGCCCGCATTCTCCGCCGTCACCTCGAACCCCCTCCGCGCCGCCGACACCCGGTCCACGAACAACCGCGCCGCGTCCCAGCGCAGCAGGTCCTCCGGTCCCGCGATCGCCGCGCCGGGGGGCGGGGTTGGAAGCGGCGCGATCTCCATCACGTGTTCGCCCGCGAGGGCGAGCGCGGCGCGGCTCGTCGCGAGCACACGCACGCCCGGCGCGCGCGCCAGCCACTCCCCCGCAGTCGCCCCGGCGTGCGCGAGCACGTGCTCGCAGTTGTCGAGGAGCAGCAGCATCGGCTTCCGCAGCGCCAGCGCTTCCCCCACCGCCGCCGCCGGCGGTGTCGCCCCCGGGATCGCCAGCCCGAGCGCCTCCGCCACCGCGCGCGCGATCCCCGCGGCGTCCGACGCCGCCGTCAGGTCCGCGAACCACGCGCCCCCGGGATACCCGGGCAGCGCCGCCGCCGCCGCGCGCACCGCCAGCCGCGACTTCCCCACGCCCCCCGTCCCCGTCAGCGTCACCAGCCGCGGCCCTCCCGGCCCGAGCTTGCCCGCCAGCGCCTCCAGCTCCGCGGCCCGCCCGACGAACGCGCTCGTCCCCGGCGGCAGGTTCGTGGGGACGGCGGAGGGAGCGTCGAGGGGCGGGAAGCGCCGGCCCGCGTGCGCCGCGGCGAGCGCGAGCCAGACGCGCTCGGGGCGCTCGAGGCCGCGGAGGCGGTGCTCGCCGAGGTCGCGCCACTCGCCAACCGGGGCGCCCGCGGCGGACGCGCGGGCGGCCTCCGACACCAGGACCTGGCCCTCGTGCCCCGCGGCCAGGAGGCGCGCCGCGCGGTTCACGTCCGGCCCGACCCAGTCCGCCGTGCCGCCGGCCTCGACGCGCAGCGGATCCCCCTCGTGCACGCCCGCCCTCAGCGGCACCGCCGCGGCCGCCTCCACCATCGCCGCCACGGCCCCCGGCCCTGGCGGGAACACCGCCATCGCCCACGGCCCCCGCGACTTCACCTCCACGCCCCCGTGCCGCCCCAGCGCCGCCCGCACTTCCCGCAGGAACGCCTCTCCCCCGTCCCCCGCCCCGGGGGAGTCCGCGAAGACGACGACGTGGCGCGCCGGGCCGTTCACGGCGCGGAACTCTACCACGCTTCCCGTCCCGCGGGCGGATCGTGACGGAACCGCCCCGCCCGCCTATCATTCCGCGCGTGAAGAAGGCCGACATCCGCGCGCGCTGGGGCACCATGAAGGTCTACGAGCACCTCGGGATCCGCGTCGTGTCCGCCGGCGGCCGCCGCGCGCGCCTGCGCCTCCCGTGGCGCCCCGAGATCACCCAGCCCCTCGGTTACGTCCACGGCGGCATCATCGCCACCCTCGCCGACGCCGCCGCCGGCTGGGCGCTCTTTCCCGAGGTCGACCGCCCCGAGGGCTGCACGACCCTCCAGATGCAGATCAACTTCCTCGCCCCCGTCGTGAACGCCGCCATGACCGCCGACGCCCGCATCGTCCGCCTCGGCCGCACGACCGCGCTCATGGACGTCGACGTCCGCACCGGCCGCACCCTCTGCGCCAAGGCGCTGGTCACCTACCACATCAAGCGATGACCGTGCACGGCGCCATCGCCGTCGTCCGCCGCGGCGGGAAGATCCTCATCGCCCGGCGCCCCTCGGGCAAGCACCTCGCCGGCTGCTGGGAGTTCCCGGGCGGCGCCGTCGAGCCCGGCGAAACCGCCGAGCAGGCCGTCGTGCGCGAGCTCCGCGAGGAGCTGGCCCTCGACGTCCGCGTCACGGGCCGCGAAGAGACGATCGACTGGGACTACGGCTCGAAGCGCGTGATCCTCGATGTTTTTATTTGTGAAGCGCCCGCGGGCGAGCCGAGGCCGATCCAGTGCGACGAGTGCCGGTGGGTCGCCCCGGAGGAGCTCGCTTCCTTCCAGTTCCCGCCCGCGAACGCCGCCCTGCTGCGCCGGCTCGCGCCGCCGCAGTAGCGCTTTGTCCGGCGCCTGCGACCTGCTCTAATCCGGCCAATCACCGCCACGGGGGAGAACGCCATGGATCGCCGCGAATTCATCCGCCTCGTCACGCTCGCCGGGGTCGCCTGGAAGATGGGCGCCGGCCGCAACCTCGCCTTCGCCGGGGACCCTCCCGCCAACCCGTTCGCCGGGAAATGGACCGGCGAGGAGTTCGAGGCGGGACACGCTCTCCGCGACGAGAAACTCCCGTCGCTCGACGGCGCGCAGGGGATGCCCGCCTGCGACGTGCTCGTCGTCGGCGGCGGAATCAGCGGCCTCGTCGCGGCGCGGTCCCTGATGAAGGCCGGCCGGTCCGTGCGCGTCCTCGAGCAGGCCTCGGTCGCCGGCGGCAACGCGCGCTCCGAGGAGTGGGGTGGAATCGCCTACGCCACCGGCGCCGCGTACTTCTGCGCGCCCGAGGAGGGCAGCCCTCTCGAGACCCTCTACAAGGAGATCGGCGTCCTCGAGCGGGCGAAGAAGGTCCCCAAGGGCGAGGTTTTCCACGACGGCAAGCTCGTCGACGACATCTGGGCCGGCACGACCGACCCGAAAAACGCCGACCGCGCGAAGGCCATCCGCGAGGACTGGAAGAAGATCTTCGACGACCGCTACCCCGCCGTGCCATGGACCGAGGAGAGCGGCTGGACGAAGGAGGAATTCGAAGCCGCCGACCGCAAGTCGTTCGCCGACTACCTCGACGAGATCAAGGCGCCGCCGCACATCCGCACGCTCTGCGAGTACTACTGCTGGTCCTCGTTCGGCGGCAAGGCCTCCGAAATCTCCTCCTACGCAGGACTGAACTTCATCACCGCCGAGTTCGGCGACATCCTCGCCCTCCCCGGCGGCAACGCCGCCATCGCGAAGGCCCTCGTCGCCTCGTTCGACGCGAAGCTCGTGACCGTGGACACCGGCACGCTCGCCGTCCGCGTCGAGGAAGCCGGCGGCGGCGTCACCGTCATGGCGCTCACCGGCGGCAAGCCGCGGGCCTATGCCGCAAAGGCCGCCATCCTCGCCGTCCCGCGCTTCGTCATCCCCCGCATCGTCCCGGCGTTCCCGAAGGAACGCGCGAAGCTCGTGAAGAAAGTGAAGTACAACGCGTACCTCGTGGCGAACGTCCTGCTGACGAAGCGGCCGTCCCACGAGTGGTACGACGCGTACACGCTGGACACGCTGGACCCGCAGAAGTGCGGATGGACGGACCTGATCGTGGCGGACTTCGTGGTCGAAAAGAAGACGGACCGCTGCGTGCTCACCGCGTACCGGGGACTTCCTTACCCCGAGGGGCGCGACGAGCTGCTGACGGAGGGCTCGTACGCGACGCTGAAGGCGGCGGTCATGAAGGACCTCGAAAAAGTCCTCCCGGGGCTCGGCCTGAAGAAGGAGGACGTCGCGGACATCAACCTCTCGCGCTGGGGCCACCCGCTCGTCCAGGCGCGCCCCGGCCAGCTCGCCGACCGCCTCATGGAGCAGATCTCCGAGCCGCTCGGCCGCATCGCCTTCGCCCACCAGGACCGCTGGGGCATCCCGGCGATCGAGAACGCGATCGAGGCGGCGAACCTCGCGGTGGAGGAGGTCGAGGACGTGCTGAAGTAGTCAGCGGGCCTGCCGGCGGATGTCCCCGACGATCCCGTCCTGCCGCAGCTTCTCGAGCTGCTCCGGGGTCATGTCGGGCGAGTACTCCCAGCCCATGTCCTTGAGAGTCGTGACGAGGATCCGCTCGAGGCACCACTGGGCGCCGGCGCGAATGTCCCGGTCGCCGCACAGCAGGTCTTCGGCCAGGATCGGAACGGAGTCGCGCCCGGCGAGCAGCAGGATCCGCCAGGCATTGAGATTTCCAGGCGGTCCGTCGCGGCGGGTGCTGAACGACCGCGGGAGTGGGAACTTGTCCGGCGCATGC
>JADLHC010000275.1 GCA_020849035.1 Planctomycetia bacterium | reverse complement strand
GCGGCCCGCGGCGCGAGGGGGGCGGCGGGACGCCGTGGGAGCGCGCCCGGGGCGAGGGCGGCGGCCGGCCGTGGAGCGGCCCGCGGCGCGACGGCGGCGGCGGAAAGCCGTGGGAGCGTGATCGCGGGGAGGGCGGAGGCCGGCCTTTCAGCGGCCCGCGTCGCGAAGGTGGAGGCAAGCCCTGGGAGCGTCCCCGTCGCGACGACGCCGGTGGAAAGCCGTGGGGCGGCCCTAAGCCTGAGGGCGGCGGAGGCAGGCCGTGGAGCGGTCCCAAGCGCGAAGGCGGCGGCGGCAAGCCGTGGAGCGGCCCGAAGCGTGAGGGCGGCGGCGGAAAGCCGTGGGGTGGCCCGAAGCGCGAAGGCGGCGGCGGAAAGCCGTGGGGCGGCCCGAAGCGCGATGGCGGCGGCGGGAAGCCGTGGGGCGGCCCGAAGCGCGAGGGCGGCGGCGGGAAGCCGTGGAACGGACCGAGGCGCGAAGGCGGCGGCGGGCGACCGTGGAGCGGCCCGAAACGCGAAGGCGGCGGCCCGCGTGACCGCAGCCCCCGCAAACCCTGACGCCCGTCCCGGTCGTTGACACGGCCCGGCCGTTCGCCGCAGACTCGCCGGACGCGCACGCCCATCGGGTCTTCCACCGGCCCGGCCGCCGAGAGACCCCGGAGACCCTGCCGATGCCTGCGATCCCCGGCGCCATCCTCGTGCTCTACGAGTCCGACACGGTTCGCCGCACGCTGCGCGGCTGCCTCGTCCCCGAGGGCCTCGACGTCATCGAGGCCAGCTCGCTTCGCGAGGTCGACGACGCCGCGGATCGCGGGGGCATCTCGCTGCTCGTGCTGGACGTCCAGCGGCCGACGACCGACGGGGTCGCCCTCGCGGCCGACCTTCGCCTGCGCCCTGGATTCGAGACCATTCCCATCGTGCTGCTCACACCCGACTGGCGCGCGCGGGACCGCGGGTTCGCCGCCGCCGCGGGCGTGACGACCTGCCTCGTCAAGCCGGTCGCCCCCGCCGTCGTGAAACAGGCCGTCCTCGAACTCCTCGGGATGGCATAATCCCGCCCCGCGCCGCCCCGGGCGGCGCCCAGCACCCCACCGATCTCGGAGATTCCCCATGCGCGCCCTTCCGTGGCTGTCCCTCGGCCTCGCCCTGTCCCTTGCCGGATGCGGAAGCGACCCGGCGCCCTCGGGCGGTGCAGCGGAGGGAGAGAACAGGAAGGACGGCGATGCGGCCAAACCGCGCCCTCCCTCTCCCTGGCGGAACGTCCGCAAGCCGCGCGCCCCGCGGAACGCGTGGGACGTCGCCGCCGCCGTCGAGTCGCGCCAGCTCGCCAACGGCCTCACCGTCCTCGTCCGCGAGCGCCACGGCGCCCCCGTCGTCACCTGCGAGCTCGCCTTCAAGGTCGGCGCCGTCGACGAGCGTAACGCCGAACGCGGCATGGCCCATTTCCTCGAACACATGCTCTTCAAGGGCTCGACCAGCTTCCGCAAGGGTGAGATCGACGCCTACACGTCGAAGAACGGCGGCCAGAACAACGCCTACACGACGCGCGACATGACCGCCTACCACTTCACCATGCCCGCCTCCGGCCTCGACGCCGCGCTCAAGATCCTGTCGGAGATGCTCGGGCAGTCGACGCTGGACGAGAAGGAGTTCGAGGCGGAGAAGGGGCCGGTCCTGGAGGAGCTGCACTCGGGGCAGGACGATCCCTGGGACCGTCTCTGGGAGCGGTCGATGGCGGAGGTCTACGGGAAGCACCCGTACAGGCACCCGGTGATCGGGTACGAGGCGGAGATTACCGCCATGACGCGGGCGCAGATGAAGGAGTTCTACGACAAGTACTACAAGCCGGCGAACGCGGTGCTGGTGATCGTGGGGGACGTGGACGGCGAGCGGACGTTCGCGAAGGTGGCGGAGATGTTCGGGGGGATTGCCTCCGGCACGCCGGTTCCGAAGCTGGACGTGGCGGAGCCGGCGCAGGAGCGCGAGAAGCGCGTCGAGGTGCCGGAGAAGGTGAAGGTGGACCGGATGATCGCTTGCTGGCGCGGGCCGGCGGTCGGGCAGGACGACGACTACGTCTGCGACATCCTGAGCAGCGTGCTGGGGACCGGGCGCACGGCACGGCTGTACCGCCGCCTGGTCGAGCAGGACCAGGTCGCCTCGGGCGCCGACGTCTCGAACTACAGCGGGCGCTTCCCCGGGACGTTCATGGTGACCGTCGAGGCGCTGCCGGGCGCGGACCGGGCGAAGATCGAGGCGGCGATCGGCGAGGAGGTCGCGAAGCTGGCGGCCGACGGTCCGACCGCGGACGAGCTCACGAAGGCCCGCAACGGCGCGATCGCGGCGTTCATCTTCAGGGCCGAGAGTTCGTCTTCCCTGGCCGACCTCCTGGCCACGTACGCCTGCACGATGACCCTGGACGACCTCGGCGAGTACGTGACGCGGATCGAGAGTGTCACGGCGGAGGCGGTGAAGGAGGCGGCGAAGCGGATTCTCAGGCCGGAGTCGCGGACGGTGTGCTGGTCAGTGGCGCAGGAGGGGAGCGACAAGGACGGGGTGGGGAACGAAGACGAAGCCCGGCCCGACCGCGCGCGGAAGGAGGGGGAGGCGGCGGCGGGGGGCGCGGGGGCGGTGAAGCTCTCGGCTGCAAAGCGCGTCGTGCTCGACAACGGCCTGATCCTGCTGATGCTGGAGAATCACGACCTGCCCGTGTTCGCGATGCAGACGTTCAGCCGCTCCGGCCTGCTGTGCGAGACCGAGGACCACGCGGGGCTCGCGAACCTCGTCGGGCAGCTGCTGGAGGACGGGACCGCGGACGCGGACGGGAAGACCCGGAGGACGGCCGAGGACATTGCGGCTTCGATCGAGAACGTGGGCGGGCGGCTCTCGACGACCGCGACGGGTGTCGAGGCGACGGTCGTCTCGAAGGACCGCGACCTCGCCCTCGACCTCGTGTTCGACATCCTCCAGCACGCTGCGTTCCCCGAGGAGTGGGTCGAGCAGCGACGCCAGATGATCCTCGCAGGGATCGCCGCGAAGAACGACAACCCCCAGCAGCTGGCGCGCGACGCGTACATGGAAACGGTCTACGCGCGCCACCCGCTCCACCGCCCCGCGGAGGGCTACCCGGATACCGTCAAGTCCCTCACGCGCGACGACTGCCTGACCCACTACCGCCGGTTCTTCGTCCCGAACAACACGCTCGTCGCCGTCGTCGGCGACTTCGATCCCGCGGCCCTCGAGGCCCGCGTCCGCGACCTGACGAAGTCCTGGAAAGTCGGCCTCATCGACTTCCCCGAATTCCCCGGGGCCGTGAAGGCGGCGCAGGGCGGATCGAAAGGCGTCCCGCTTCCCGACGCCAAACAGCTCAATACCTACATCGGTCACCTCGGGATCCGCCGCGACGACCACGACTTCTACACGCTGCTCGTCATGGACAACGTGCTCGGGACCGGAAGCGGCTTCACGGACCGCATGAGCCGGACGATCCGCGACGAGAAAGGGCTGGTGTACAGCGTCGGCGCGAACATCTGTTACAGCGCGGGCGCCGAGCCCGGGACGTTCCGGGCGTTCTTCGCGACGACGCCGCAAAAGTACGCGCAGGCGCTCTCGATGGTCCTGGCGGAGATCGAGCGGATCAGGAAGGAGCCGGTCCCGTCGGCGGAGCTGGACGCGGCGAAGGCGTACCTCACGGGGAGTTTCGCCCTGGAGATGGAGACGAGCGGCCAGCTGGCCGACATGCTGGTGATGGTGGAGCGCTACGGGCTCGGTTTCGACTACCCGGAGACGTTCGTGAAGAACGTCCGTGCCGTGACGGCGGAACAGGTGCTGGCCGCCGCGCAGAAGCACCTCGACCCGAACGCGCTGTGGCGCGTGGTCAGCGGACCGGTGGACGAAAAGGGGGAGCTGAAGAAGTAGCGCTTCAGAACCGGAGCACGACGTAGGCCCCGAGCGTCCAGTAGTCGAGGTTGATTCTCGACGGCAGGACGCCGGAAGGATCGCTCACGCGGATGTCGTTCCCGACCCAGGTGTAGATCCACTCCACCCCGACCGCGATCCGCGACTCCACGGTCCCGAACTCCACTCCCGCGCCCCCGCGCACGATCACGCCCGTCCGGCGGCCCTTCAGCTCCACCGGCGCGTCGATCTCCCTGCGAAGGTGGCGGACGCCGAAGCCGCCGCCGCCGATGAGCATGGGGCGGCACCACGGCCAGGGCCACGGGATCGCCTTGTCGATGTTCGTGACGTCGATGCGCAGCTCCGCGTAGACCGGGAAGTACCGCACCTCGCCGAGGTCGTGCACGTTCCCGCCGTCGTCGTGCGCGTCGAGATTGGTCTGGTAGAAGTCCGCGCCGAGCTCGATCTCCACCCAGCGGTTCACGCGGAACCCGATGCGCAGGCCGCCGCCGCCCGTGTCCTCGACGTCGCGGTGCTGGTTGAAGTGGGCCCACTCGCCGTGGAGGGAGATGGCGAACCGGTTGGGGATGTAGGAGTCGGTCTCGGAATCCTCCTCGACGGACTCGTCGGGCGCCGCCTCCATCGCAAAGGCGGGTGCGGCGGCCAGGGCGACCAGCAGGGCGGTGATGCGCGGCAGGCGCATGCGGGGACCTTTCGCGGATCGGGTTGGCGGCAAGGATACGGGGAACGACGGAAGCGTAGAAGCTTCGGGTGGCGCGCCTGGAACGGACCGCGCTGCGGGCGGAAGCCGGCCGCCATTTGAGATTCCTTTGCGGGGGCCCTTCGCCCCCCTATGATCCGGTGCTCGGCATTGCACGCGGCGAACCACGACCTTCCCCATAAGGACCTGTCATGCGCGCCAAGCTGGCCCTCGAGGACGGCACTGTCTTCAACGGGACGTCGTTCGGCGCCGAGGGCGAACGCCTCGGCGAGGTGGTCTTCAACACGTCGATGACCGGGTACCAGGAAATCCTGACGGATCCTTCGTACCGGGGGCAGATCGTGACGATGACGTACCCGCTGATCGGCAACTACGGCGTGAACGGGGAGGACATCGAGGCGCGCGGGCCGATGGCCGAGGGGTTCGTGGTGAGGGAGTCGTCGAGGATCCGGTCGAATTTCCGGTCGACTGAGGACCTGGCGACGTATCTCAAGAAGGCGGGTGTGGTCGGGATCGAGGGCGTGGACACTCGACTGGTGACGCTTCGACTCAGGCAGCACGGCGCGCTGCGGGGCGTGATCTCGACGACGGACCTCGACGACGCGAGCCTGGTGAAGAAGGCGAAGGATTCCCCGCACATGAGCGGGCGCGACCTCGTGAAGGAGGTCACGTCGAAGGAGGCGTACGCGTGGACGGAGCGGAGCGAAGGCCCGCTCGCGCCGGCCGCGCTGCCGCCGGCCGCGCCGGACCTGTACCGGGTCGCGGCGCTCGACTACGGGGTCAAGTACAGTTCGCTGCGGCACCTGACGCGGCTGGGCTGCAAGCTGACCGTGCTGCCTGCGACGGCGACGGGCAAGCAGGTGCTGGACCTCAAGCCCGACGGCGTCTTCCTCTCCAACGGCCCCGGCGACCCCGCCGCGCTCGACTACGCGGCTTCCTGCGTCCGCGAACTCGCCGGGAAGGTGCCGATCTTCGGCATCTGCCTCGGCCACCAGATCATCGGGCACGCGCTCGGCGGGAAGACCTTCAAGCTCAAGTTCGGCCACCACGGAGGCAACCACCCGGTGAAGGACCTGAAGACCGGGAAGGTCGAGATCACGGCGCAGAACCACGGGTTCGCGGTCGACCCCGACTCGCTCGGCAAGACCGGCCTCGAGGTCACGCACATCAACCTCAACGACCAGACCGTCGAGGGCATGGCCCACAAGTCCCTCCCGATCTTCTGCGTCCAGTACCACCCCGAGGCCGGACCCGGGCCGCACGACTCCCTGTACCTCTTCCGGAAGTTCATCCAGAACATGGCGGACCGCGCAAAATGAGCGTTCGTTGCGTCATCGGCGTGCAGTGGGGCGACGAGGGGAAGGGCAAGATCGTGGACCTCCTCGCCGAGGAATCCGACGTGGTGGTGCGCTACCAGGGCGGCGGGAACGCGGGCCACACGGTGGTGGTGGGGAAGGAGAAATTCGTCCTCCACCTGATCCCGAGCGGCATCCTGCACGGCCGCCAGTGCATCGTCGGCAACGGCGTCGTCCTCGAACCCGAGCAGCTGTTCGCGGAGATGGCCGAGCTCGAGCGCAAGGGCATCCGGGTCAAGGGGCACCTTCTGGTGTCCGACCGCGCGAACGTCGTCTTCCCGTACCACAAGGCGGTGGACCGGGCGGGCGAGGTGAAGCGCGGGATCACCAAGATCGGGACGACGGGCCGGGGGATCGGGCCGTGCTATGCCGACAAGTACGCGCGGAGCGGGATCCGCGTCGTGGACCTGTACGACGCGAAGCTCTTCGCGGAGCGGCTGAAGACGAACGTGGAGGAGAAGAACTATCTTCTTGCGGGGATGGGCGCCGAGACACTGGACTACGCGCAGATCCTCGAGCAATACACGGCGTACGCGCGGAAGCTGAAGCCGTTCGTGGCGGACACGACAACGATTGTGAACGACGCGATCGACCACAAGAAGCGGGTGCTGTTCGAGGCGGCGCAGGGCGCGCTGCTGGACATCGACCACGGGACGTACCCGTACGTGACGAGCTCGAACAGCGACGCGACGGGGCTCTCGAGCGGCGCGGGAGTGCCTCCCGGCTGCGTCCGCGACGTCATCGGCGTCGCCAAGGCCTACACGACGCGCGTCGGCAGCGGCCCGTTCCCCACGGAACTCGAGGACGGCATCGGCGAGCGCATCCGCCAGATCGGCCACGAGTTCGGCTCCACGACCGGCCGCCCGCGCCGCACGGGGTGGTTCGACCTCGTCGGCTGCCGCCACGCGATCCGCACCAGCGGCGTCACCGAGCTCGCCATCACCAAGCTCGACGTCCTCGACGGCTTCGACACCGTCCGCATCTGCACCGGCTACAAGGTCGGCAGGAAGACCATCACCACCTTCCCCGCGGACCTGTCCTCCCTCGAGAACGCGAAACCGATCTACAAGGACGTCCGCGGCTGGGGCGCGACGACCTCCGCGAGGAAACTCGTGGACCTGCCCCCCGAGGCGCGGGCCTACCTCCGCCTGCTCGAACGCGAGCTCAACTGCGTCGTCAGCATGGTCAGCGTCGGGCCGGAGCGGAGACAGACGGTGCTGACAGGGGGGAAACTGTAGTCAAGCTGCAGTGAGGGGTAATCCATGGGCGCGCCCGAATCCGGGGACATGGAACGTGACCATGCGGAGACGGTCAGGAAGCTGGTCTCCCCCCGGACGGCCGTCCGTGGAACCGAGAATTGCTGAAGTCTCCTCCTGGCTTGAAGATCCGAATTGCACGGGTTGCCGGGTCGCCCTGGAGTTCCTCAAGTCGGTCGGAGGCGCACTCGCACCCCACGTGAAGCGTGTTCTGAAAGACGGTCCGGACGACATTCGATTCCAGCTGCTGGGGGTCGTCGAAACGTGGCCCCGGCAAGACCTGCAGCAGCTGTCGGACGAACTTGAGGCGCTGACGATGCGGCGTGATGACTGGGGAGTGGATCTCCGGGCGCTCGAGCTGCTCGTGCACTTCCGACTGCGCGATCAGGAGTGGTTGACTCGAGTCGTCGGCAACCGCATCGCGAACCTGGAGTCGGACCTCGACGACCTTCGCGCTCTTCGCGCCGAGCTCGAGCCCGGGCAACACTGATATCCCCGGCGGGCGGCATCAGTCCCGCGGCTTTCCGACCGGACGGGGACGCGGGCATCGGCCTTTTATGCCGGAGGCGGATGTAATACACTTCGGTAATACAAGGAGCGCCCCCATGATCGTGAGCTTCAGGCCTCACCCCAGGATCCAGGCCATCCTGGCCCGACTTACCCGCGAGTCCGGCAAGACTCGATCCGCAGTGATCGAGGAGGCCATTGAGAATCTCGATCGCCTGCGAAAGGCGCAAGGGAAAGACTGGCGCCCCTATGACGATTGGAAGCACCTCATCGGCATCCTCAAGGGCGGACCGCCGGACCTCGCGACGAATCACAAGAAGTACTTCAGGGAGGCCCTGATGCGGAAGAGGGCCCGGAATGCTGCTCATTGACGCGGGTCCGCTCGTTGCAATCATGCGCGAGTCGGACGATCGCCGCGCAGATTGCGTGCGGGTCTTGAAGTCCCTTCGCGAACCGATCGCAACGGTCTGGCCGGTCGTGACAGAAGCCATGTACCTCCTGGGGTCTTCCTGGCGGGTCCAGGACGGCCTGTGGGAGCAGATCATCAGCGGGCGCCTCGTTCTTCTCCCGCTCGAGCCTGCAGACCTCGAGCGCATGCGCGAGCTCATGCGGAAGTACCAGGACCTCCCGATGGACCTCGCCGACGCCGCGCTCGTCTGCGTGGCGGAGCGCGAAAAGATCGCGCGGATCTTCACGATCGACCGGCGCGACTTCGAGCGCTACCGGCCGAAGGGGATCGGGCACTTCACGATCCTGCCCTGACCTCGCCGGCGAGGGCGTCCGCGAAGAACGGCGAGTGCTTCGCGAGCTCCGCGACGTAGTCCCGCACGTCCTCCCGGGCCTCCGGTGACAGGTCGCGGAACTGCACGACGTGCTCGTCCGGCACGAAGCGGAACGTGAAATTGACGCGGCGCGTCACGAAGCCCTCGACGGGGAACGGGAACGTCGCCCCGGCGCGGCGGTCCACGCGCTGCACGCGGTGGAACACCTTGCGTTTCCAGTAGTTCCCCGCGAACACGCAGAGCGAGCCGTCGTCGAGCCACTGCTGGAGGACGACGGCGTCGCGGCTGCCGGGCTTGCGGCTGGAGACGAACTGGAAGAGCGCGCGTTCGCCGACCGAGACGGAGGCGACGGGGCCGGGCTCGAAGTCCTTGTGCTCGCCGACGCGGGCGACGTCGGTGCGCTTGCCGTCCTCGATGCGGTCGCCGTAGAGGTTCACGAGGCAGGTGTTGAGGTGCCAGCCCTCGGGAAGGGCCGCGGGCGGGAGCCGGCGGTGGACGAGGTCCTCGATGCGGCGGACGAGCTTCGCGAGGACGGCGGGGAAGGGCTCGGCCTGGACGCAGCGGTCGAGGATCCCCTCGGGGGGGCGGTAGTAGTCGAGGCACGCGAACTGCCAGTTGCCGAGCCAGTAGACGGGGCGGAGGAGGCCGCGCTGGGGCTGGCCGGCGGGGGACGGGCGGCGCGTGGAGAAGCGCTGCTCCCAGATCGGGTGGATCCTGCGCAGCCAGGCGAGGATCGCCTCGTAGTCCTTCGGGCCGACGAAACCCGCGTCGTAGTGGAAGCCCGGGGGGCGTTCGTGGCGGCGCGGCGGCGGCATGGGGCCGCATGGTACGCCGCGCCGCCCGGTTCCGCCCGCTACGGCGCCAGCGTCTTGTGCGACCCGTCGCAGAGGTGGCCGTTCTTCGAGTGCTTGCACTGGCAGAGCGCGACCTTCGTCTTCGCCGCCAGCGTGAACGGCTTCGGCGCGAACGGCCCGCCCTTGTGCGTTCCGTCGCAGAACGGCTGCTTCTTCGACTGCCCGCAACTGCACCAGTAGTAATTGCCCGGGTCGAGTTCCAGGACGGCGGGCCTGCGGTCGGCGATCTTCGGATCGGCCATGGGATTCTCCGGAAGAGGGGGAACGCGCGACAGTGTCCCCCGAACGCGCCCGGCGCCGCCGAAATTCCGATTACCGGGTCCGAAAACGGCGAGACGCGCCGTCCTCGCCGCGGTAGAACGCCTCCATGAGCCCAAGCCCCGCCCGATGCTGGCGCGCCCTGGTCGAGCACGACCCGCGCTTCGACGGAGCCTTCGTGGTCGCCGTGCGCACGACCGGGATTTACTGCCGGCCCGTGTGCCCGGCGCGGAGGCCGAAGCGCGAGAATTGCGAGTTCTACCCCGGATCGGCGGACGCGGAGCTCGCCGGGTACAGGGCCTGCCTGCGATGCCGGCCCGGAGGAGCGCCGGGGCGGGCGCCCGTGGACGCGGTGGCGCGCCTCGCCGCGGCGGCTGCCGCAACGATCGGAACCGCGGACGGGACGCTGGAACAGGTGGCGCGCTCGCTCGGCGTCTCGGGCAGGCACCTGCGGCGCGCCGTGCGGGCGCGCCTCGGCCTGACTCCGGTCGCGATCCGCGGCGCCCGGCGGCTCCTGCGGGCACGCCGCCTCCTCGGCGATCCCGCGCTGACCGTCACCCAGGTCGCCCACGCCAGCGGATTCGGCAGCGTGCGGCGCTTCAATGAGGCCTTCCGCGCGCGGTTCGGGCGGACCCCGCGCGCATTCCGGCAGCAGAAAGGGAGACCGGCATGACGACATTCACGACGACGGTGGAGTCCCCGGTCGGCCGGCTGGTCCTGTGCTCCGACGGCCGCGCGCTGACCGGGCTGCACCTGCCGCCCGCGGCCGCGGGGTCCGACTGGCGCCGGGACGACGGGGCGGAGCCCTTCGCCGCGGCGCGGAAGCAGCTGGAGGAGTACTTCGCCGGGAAGCGGCGGACATTCACGGTGCCGCTGGCGTTCGGCGGCACGGCGTTCCAGCGGCGCGGCTGGGAGGCGCTGCTCGAGATCCCCTGGGGCGAGACCCGCAGCTACGCGGACATCGCGGGGCGCGTCGGCTCGCCGCGCGGCTTCCGCGCGGTCGGCCTCGCGAACGGCCGCAACCCGATCGCGATCGTGGTGCCGTGCCATCGCGTGATCGCGGCCGACGGGACGCTGGGCGGATACGGAGGCGGGCTGGACCGGAAGCGCGTCCTGCTCGGGCTCGAGGGCGTGTCCACAAGATAGGCGGGGGGCCCGGCTACCTCGGTTTCGCGTCGAGCGCCGTCCGCGCCAGCCCGGTCAGCACCGCGTCGGGCGCGCCCTCCGTGAGTTTCTCGAGCAGCGCCCGCGCGCGCTCCCCGCCGGCGGCGCGCAGGACCTCCACGCACCGGGCCCAGCGACGCTCGTCCTCGGTCCCGGGCTTCCACTCCGTCCCCGCTTCGAGGATCGCCCGCGCCCGCATCTTGACCTCCGGCGACGGCGGCGAGGCCAGCGCGGCGCGCAGCCGCGCCGTCGCGCGCGGCCCCAGCCGCGCCAGCTCGTCCTGCGAGCGGTCGCGCACGGCGGGGTCGTCGTCGTCCAGCCCGAGAACCAGCGCCTCCAGACGATCCGCGAACCCGGGGTCCGGCCCCGCGGGCTTCAGCCTCGCCTCGAAGAAGTCCATCGCCTTCCGCGCGTCGGCCGCCAGCGCGCGCGTCGCCGACCACGCCGCAGGCCCGTCCTCCCGCCCCAGCCGCTTCCACATCGTCTCCGCGTCCTCCGCCGCCGCGCTCTCCGCGCTCAGGTCCAGCGCCGCGAGGGCCCACACCAGCACGGTTCCGTCCCACGACGCGGTCGCCAGGCGGCGGCCGTCGGGGGAGAAGCGGCAGCGGCAGACGGAGAGGGAGTGGCCGTCGATCTCGAGGAGGAGGGAGCCGGTCGCGGCATCCCAGAAACGAATGGAGTTGTCCCAGGTCTTGTCCGGCCGGCGCGCGGCGCCCTCGGGGTGCATTTCTCCGGTGGCGACGAGGGAGCCGTCCGGTGACAGGTCGAGCGCGCCGACGAACCCGCGGTGGGCCGTCCAGGACGGCCCGGGCATTCGGTCCGGGAGGGACCACGTGCGCACGCGTCCGTCGCCGCCGCCGGCGAACAGGCGTCGGCCGTCGGGCGAAAACACCGGGTATCCGAGGTGCGGGCTGGTCGCCTCGATCGCGGGGGCGATTTCGAGCTCCCCGAGCACCTCCCCGGTCACCGCGTTCCAGAGCCGCGCCGTGCCGTCCTGGCTCGCCGTCGCCAGCAGGCGCCCGTCGGCGGACAGCGCCCCCATCACGCAGTCACCGTGCCCCTCCAGCGCCTGGATCTCGTTCAGCGTCGCCGACTCCCAGATGCGCACCGTCGTGTCGTAGCCAGTCGAGAAGAGCGACTTCCCGTCGGGGTAGAAGCCCAGCGCCGTCGTCCCCGTTCCGTGGCTCCCGCGGCCGTGCGCATCCTCCTTCGATCCCGCCGCCTTCAGCGTCACGGCGTCCCACAGCCGCACCGACCCGTCGTCGCTTCCTGTCGCCAGCGCCTTACCGTCCGCCGACCACGCGACGCAGGTCACGCGTCCCGTGTGCCCGACCAGGCTTCCGCGCGATTCGCCCTTCTCCAGCTCGAACACCGCCGCCGTCTTCCGGAATCCCGTCACCGCGAGCTCGCGGCCGTCGGGGGAGAAGCGAACGTCGCCGACGCCCCCGGGCATGTCGAACCGTGCCGACGGCTTCGGCCGTTCCGCGTCTTCCGCGGCGCAGGACAACGCGAGCAGCAGGGCGATGGCGAAGGTGCGCATGGGTGCCCCGGGAGGCTGCGGCATCGTACGACGCGGGGCGGCGCGCGCGAAGCGCCCTGCGCGATCCCTCGCCGCTTTCGCGGGGCGCCGCTACCCTTGGGGGCCATGCCCGCGCTTCCCGCCGCCCCCGCGCACGTCCCGCGCCACATCGCGATCATCATGGACGGCAACGGGCGATGGGCCGAGCAGAAGGGACTTCCGCGGCACAAGGGGCACGAGGCGGGCGCGCGGATGGTGCGGACGATCACGGAGGAGTGCGCGCGGATCGGGGTGCAGCGGCTGACGCTGTACGCGTTCTCGGCGGAGAACTGGAAGCGGCCGAAGCGGGAGATCGACTTCCTGATGAAGCTGCTGAAGAGGTACCTGGCGGGGGAGCGGCCGTCGCTGATGAAGAACGGGATCCGGTTCGCGGCGATCGGGCGGCTGCACGAGCTGTCGCCGGAGGTGCTGGCGGAGCTGGAGAAGACGAAGGCGGTGACGCGCGAGAACCCGAAGATGACGATGACGCTCGCGCTGAACTACGGCGGGCGCGGCGAGATCGTGGATGCGGCGAGGGCGTTCGCGGGGGACGCGCTGCGGCGCGGGAAGGTGCCGGAGCTGACGGAGGACGAGTTCGCGAGGTACCTGTACGACCCGGCGGCGGCGGAGGTGGACCTGCTGATCCGCACCGGGGGCGACCACCGCGTGTCGAACTTCCTGCTCTGGGAGATCTCGTACGCGGAGCTGTGGTTCACGAAGGACTACTGGCCTGACTTCAGCGTCGCGACGCTGCACGCGGCGATCGACGACTTCGCGCGGCGGGAGCGGCGTTTCGGGGGGCTTGCCGAGAGATGAAGGCGCGGCTGCTGACGGGCATCCCGATGGCGATCCTCACGGTGGGGCTGTTCGTGTTCGACCACCGGATGGAATGGGCGCGCGGCGCGTGGGTGCTGTACGCGTTCGGCCTGACCTGGGGGATGAAGGAGTACGTGCGACTCCAGCAGGCGGGCGGGGCGAAGCTGTCGCTGGTGCCGATGTGCGGCGCCACGATGCTCCTCTGCCTGGCGCACGTCGCCGAGCTCTGGAAGGAGCGCCCGCTCGGGCCCGCGGGCTCGTCGCTCCCCCACGCCGTGCTCGTCATGGCGATGGTCCTCTCGCTCTGCGTCGAGGTCGTCCGCGGCGAGCCCGAGCGCTTCCGCAGCGTCGCGCTCCAGTTCCTGGGCTTCTTCTACATCTGGTGGCTCGGCTCCTACTCGATGGAGATCCGCGCGCTTCCCGTGATCGGCGAGGGCGCGTTCATCTGGTACATCGTCGTCGGGAAGTGGACCGACGCGTCGGCGTACTTCACCGGGAAGGCGTTCGGGAGACACAAGCTGATCCCGAAGGTGTCGCCCGGGAAGACGATCGAGGGGTTCGTCGGCGGGCTCATCCTCGGATGCGCGGGCGGCCTGATCCCGTGGTACCTCACGCCGCTGCGAACCCACGTGCCTCTTCACGTGTTCATTCCCCTGTCGCTCGTCGTCCAGGTCACCGGGCAGTTCGGGGACCTGGTGGAGAGCCTGATGAAGCGGTCGGTGCAGGCGAAGGACAGTTCCGCGCTGTTGCCCGGCCTGGGCGGCGTGCTGGACGTGATCGACTGCCTGCTCCTGTCCGCGCCCGTCGCGTACTTCGGGTTCCTGACGGCCCTTCGGTTCACGCAACCCCACTGAGGTGTCCATGTCGCGCGTCGAGAAAACGATGGCGGTGGAAGACCGGGACCAGATCGTGGGCCTGCTGGGGGCGGGGGACCGCCACGCGCGGGTCGTGCGGGACGCGTTCGGCGTGAACATCATGGCGCGCGGGACGGAGATCAAGATTTCCGGCCAGGCGCTGAAGGTGGAGAAGGCGCTGAAGGTGCTGGAGCGGATGCTGCAGCACGTGATGGACGAGGGGTGGATCGCGCCGGAGCGTGTGAAGGAGTTCATCGCCGAGGAGGGCGACGCCGGCGAGCGGCACGTGACCGACGAGGCCGACCCGGGCACGGAGTTCGTCGAGCGCCGGCGCCGCGAGGGCGTCGAGATGTCGCGCCGGGGGGCGAAATTCGGACCGCGCAGCAGCGGCCAGGGCGCCTACATCGACGCGATCCGTAACCACGACGTGACCTTCTGCATCGGCCCCGCCGGTACTGGCAAGACCTACATCGCCGTCGCCATGGCCGTCGAGGCCCTCAAGGGCGGCCGCGTTCGCCGCATCGTCCTCGCCCGCCCCGCCGTCGAGGCCGGCGAACGCCTCGGCTTCCTCCCCGGCGACATCCAGGCCAAGGTCAACCCGTACCTCCGCCCCCTCTACGACGGCCTCAACGCCATCCTCGAGACCGGCCAGCTCAAGCGGTTGCTGGATGCCGAGGTCGTCGAAATCGTCCCCCTCGCCTACATGCGCGGCCGCACGCTCGACGACGCGTTCATCATCCTCGACGAAGCACAGAACACGACGCCCGAGCAGATGAAGATGTTCCTGACCCGCATGGGCACCGGTTCCAAGATCGTCGTCACGGGAGACGTGACGCAGGTGGACCTGCCCGTCGGCAAGACCTCGGGGCTCATCGAGGCGCAGGCGTTCATGCCGGACATCGCGGGCATCTCGTTCATCTATCTCGGCCGTGCGGACATCGTGCGCCATCCGCTCGTGCAGAAGATCGTGGACGCGTACGAGCGGCGCGAGGCGGCGTTGAAGCGGAAGAAGCAGCCGCGGAGGTAGGGAAGGGCGGTTGATGGGTTGATAGGTTCATGGGTTGAGACCTGCGCGGCAGGCGCCGTTCTCAACTCATCAACCCATCAACCGATCAACCCCCTCTCACCCTCGCCGCCTCCTGCCGATTCCGTTACCTTTCCCCCATGCGCGGCCGCAACTGGGCAAAAGTCATCGCCGTCGGCGTCGTCTACTCCGTGATGACGGCGGCCGGCGTCCTGTGGGTCATCGCCCGCGACGGGCGCGAGGCCTTCTGGCAGATCGCCGCGAACGACCTGTGGTCCTCGCTCGGGCTGGGCGTCGGCCTCGCGACGGCGGTGCTGTGGTACTCCGGCTGGTCCGCCGCGCACACGAACTGGGGGCGCACCCTCGACGCCTTCTTCGCGCAGGTCTTCGGCGGGTTCTCGCTGCTCCACTGCGCGGCCACGGCACTCGCGTCCGGCATCGGCGAGGAGATGCTCTTCCGCGCCGCGCTCCAGCCGACCGCGATCGCGCTCACCCACTCCACCACGCTCGGCATCGCCCTCACCTCCCTGGCGTTCGGCGCCGTCCACCTCCCGTTCCGACGCGAGCTCTTCCCCTGGACGATCTTCGCCGTCGGCACGTCCGTCGCCTTCGGGGCGATCTATGCCTGGACCGGCAACATCGCGGGGCCGATGCTCGCCCACGCGCTGATCAACGGCGTGAACCTCGCGCGGATTGCGCGGAAAGGCGCGCCGGCGGGGCCGAAGCTGACGATTCACGAGAAGGGCGGGATGCTGGAGTTCGAGCGGCGTTAGAGCGCGCCGGAAATCCTGCGAGTCAGGCTGCGTCGGCCTGCTGATTGTTTGGGAGAACTGGCTCGTTGTCGGGCCGACTCCGCCCGACTCGCAGGATTTCCGGCGCGCTCTCGGAAAACAGCCGGGCCAAGGCGGCGAGGAGGTTGGGGCCGGCGGGGAGGTGTGCGCAGGCCGCCGTGAGACGCAGGATCGTTGGATTGGTTCGCGCTCCCTGAACCTTTGACCTCGCCGCGGCTCTCCCGGACGATGCCCCCATGAAGCTCCCCACCCGCATCGTCCTCCATGTCCTGCACATGCCGCTGCGGTTCCCGTTCGAGACGTCGTTCGGGCGGGTGACGCAGCAGGAGACGATCCTCGTCGAGGCGGAGGACGACGGGCTGTCCGGGTGGGGCGAAGTGCCGGCGTCGGCGCAGCCGCACTACTCGAGCGAGACGGTGGTGACGGCGGCGTACGTGATTCGCGACTTCCTCGCGCCGGCGCTGTTCGCGTCGAGGCTCCGGACGCCGGCCGACTGCCCCGCGCTGTTCCACCGCGTCCGCGGCCACGCCATGGCCAAGGCCGGGCTGGAGACCGCGCTCTGGGACCTCGAAGCGCGCCGGCGCGGCGTGCCGGTCGCGAAGCTCTACGGCGCGACGCGCAAGTTCATCGAGAGCGGCGTGTCGCTCGGCATCGACCCGATGGGCCTCCTGATGAAACGCGTCGAGGACTTCGCCGCGAAGGGCTACCGGCGCATCAAGCTCAAAATCAAGCCGGGGTGGGACGGGAAGCCGCTCGCGGAGGCGAGGAAGCGGCTTCCCGCCGGATTCCCGCTCACCGCCGACGCCAACGCCGCCTACACCCCCGCCCACACCGCGCACCTCCGCCGCCTCGACCGCTTCCGGCTCGACTACCTCGAACAGCCGCTCGGGCACGAGGACCTCGCGGACCACGCGGCGCTGGCGAAAGTGCTGCGCACGCCGATCTGCCTCGACGAGTCCATCACCTCGGCGGACCTCGCGCGCAACGCCGTCCGCATGAAGGCGTGCCGCGTCGTGAACATCAAGCCGTCGCGCGTCGGCGGCCCGACGAAGGCAATCGAGATCCACGACCTCTGCCGGAAGGCGGGCATCCCCGTCTGGTGCGGCGGCCTCCTCGAGTCCGGCGTCGGGCGGCTGCACAACGTCGCCATCGCGGCGCTTCCCGGGTTCACGAAGCCCGGCGACCTCTCCGGCAGCGACCGCTACTACTCGCCCGACGTCATCGACGAGCCCGTCGCCGTCGCCCCGGACGGCACGATCGCGCTGCGCAGCCGGCCGGGCATCGGCGCGGACGTGCGGCAGGACGTCCTGAGACGGAGGCGGAGGGAGAGAATCGTCCTGAAGCCATAGTCTGCACTGTCGAGGCCGCTCCATGTCTGGACGCAGAATGCCGCTGGGTGCGCGGATCCTCCTCGCCTCGGTCGCGATCGCCGGAACAGGTGTGCTCGCCTGGAAACTCTGGCGCCTGCCCAGGGGCCGTTACGCCGAAAGGTTCTCGGGGAACTGGTCACTTCCCGCGACCTCCCTCACCGTTGTCACCTACAACGTCGAATTCGGAAATCGCTTGCCGGAGGCCATAGAGGTCATCCGACGCGAGCGTCCCGACGTCGTCTGCCTTCAGGAGATCCGCGAGGCGCAACTGCCCGCGCTCGAACGCGAACTCGGTATGTCCGGCGTGTGGTGGGGTTCGTTCAACCTGTTCGGTGGCGGAGAGTGGGGCAACGTCGTGCTGTCGCGCGGGAAGGTGCTCGAGGCTCACTCGATTCCCGGCGCGCCCGCGGGGTCCTTCGGCGTCTGGGCAGCCGTAGAGCTGGACGGGGCGCGATTCGTGGTGGGATCGGTGCACCTGATGCACATGAAGACGGACGGCGCGGGGTTCGCCGCGCGGGAGCGCGAGATTCGGTCGCTTCTGGCCGCGATCGACGCCGCGGGCGCGCCGGCCCTGATCGCCGGCGCCTTCAACAATCCGCCGTTGGGCGGGAACTACGATCTCCTGACGGGCCGGCTGATCGACCTCAGCGCGGGATCGGGTGCGACTCTTCCGAATCCTATTCCCCTGCTCCGGGTGGACTACGTTTTCGGGACGCGCGAGTGGTCGGCCGAAACTGCCCGGAGGATCGACTCGAAGGTATCCGACCATCGTCCGGTCGTGGCTGTCGTTCGAAGCCGGCGGTGAACGCCCCTGCCGCAGCGTACAGTGAACCCGGAGCAGCGCTGTCGACCGACGTCCGGAACCCCTGAACGCCGCGGGTCCCCGCGCCGTCGTGAGGGCAGGGCAGAAGAGAGGAGGGGACATGAAACCGAACCGGGTGGCGGTTGCGATCGCTCTCCTTCTGGTGTCCGGATGCGCTTCGGATCCGCAGGAGCCGGAGAAACCGGCGGCGCCCGTGGAGGCCAGGCGCGACCCCGCGGCGCACCGCACGCGCGTCCTGTACGTCGACGGCGCGCCGCGGTGGGAGTTCCGGTACCTGCACAACGTGATGATCCGGGACGGCAATCTCGACGTGCAGTGCTGGCTCACGACCGCGGATCCGGCATGGACGCAGCCGCACTCGCTTCGCTCCGACGACGACGCCTTCTCGAGACCGCTGCCGGCGCTCCCCGCGACGGTGGAGGAGCTTTGTTTCTACGACGTCGTCGTGCTGGGGGACGTGGACCCGGCGTCGTGGCCGGGCGGGGCGAAGCTGCTGGCGGAGTTCGTCGAGGGCGGCGGCGGGCTGGTGCTGATCGCGGGGCAGGACCGGATGCCGGGGGCGTGGCTCGACTCGGAGCTCGCGCCGGCGATCCCGGTGCGGCCGGCGGAGGAGGGGCTCGAGGAGGAGGAGATCCCGTGCCGCCTCACGGATGCCGGGGCGCGGTCGCCCCTCGTCCGGGCGATGCCGTTCGCGAAGGCCCTTCCCGCGCTCCACTGGAGACTGGCGACCCGACCCGCGGCCGGCGCAACCGTGCTGGTCGAGGGCGGCGGGGCGCCGGTGTTCGCCACGTCGCGGTACGGGAAAGGCCGCGTCTTCTTCTCCGCCACCGACGAGACCTGGCGATGGCGCTTCCAGTCCGGCGACGAGCCGCATTACCATCCGTTCTGGCGCCGCGTGGTGGAATGGGCGCGGGACGGGAGCTGACGCATGGAAGACGACCGCATCAACCGGCTGTGGAACTTCGGCGACCCCGCGGGGACGGAGGGGAAGTTCCGCGAACTCCTCGGGACGCCCGAGTTCTCCGCGGGTCCGGCAAGGGCCGAGCTGCTGACGCAAGTCGCGCGGTCGGAGGGGCTGCAGCGGAAGTTCGACGAGGCGCGGCGGACCCTGGCGGAGACGGAGGCGCTGCTGGAGGGCGCGCCGGTGGCGCGGGTGCGGTGGCACCTCGAGCGCGGGCGCAACGACAACTCCTCGAAGACCGGCGACCGCGGGCGCGCCGACTTCCTCAGGGCGCTCGAGCTGGCCCGGGCCGCCGGCGAGGAGAACCTCGCGGTGGACGCCGTCCACATGCTCGGGATCATCGAGCCCCCCGACGCGGCGCTCGAGTGGGCGCACCGCGGGATCGCGATGGCGGAAGCGGCGAAGTCCGAGCGCGCGCAGAACTGGCTCGGGCCGCTCTACAACAACACCGGCTGGACGCACCACGACCGCGGGGAGTACGCGAAGGCGCTCGAGTTGTTCGAGAAATCGCTGGCGTTCCGCACCGCGAGAAAGCAGGAGGCCGAGACGCGCATCGCGAAGTGGACGATCGCGCGCTGCCTGCGCTCGATGGGCCGGCTGGACGAGGCGCTGGAGCGCCAGCGCGCCCTGCTCGCCGAGTTCGAGGCCGCGAAGAAGACGGACGGCTACGTCTTCGAGGAGATCGCGGAGTGCCTGCTTGCCCTTGGACGCGGCGACGAAGCGAAGCCGTGGTTCGGAAAGGCGCACGCGGAACTCTCGGCGGACGCCTGGCTCGCCGCGAACGAGAAGCCCCGGCTCGACCGGCTTCTCGCCCGCTCGGCGACCTGAACGCGCCGCCCTACACCTGATTCAGATTGACGATCCGCTTGCGCCGCTCCTGCACCTGGTGCCGCAGCATCTCCTTCGTCGACACCGGGCCGCGCAGCCCCACGAGGTGCAGTTCCGGGGTCGAGGTGTCGCTCGAGGCGACCTTCACCGTCCCCACGTCGAACATCCGCTCCACGATCCCCTGCTCCGTCGTCACGTCGTCCACGCGGATCAGCTCGACCTCCTCGATCCGCCGCGCAATCAGCCCCACCTGCACGAACAGCCGCTGCGTCGTCAGGCGGTAGTGGATCGTCAGGCGGCGCCAGAGCGCGACCGCGGAGGCGTAGAGAAGCGGGATGGGAGACAGCACGGCGAAGACGTACACCACCCAGCCCTTGTCCGCGAACCAGCTGCCCTTGCGCGTGAGCATGAAGTAGCCGATCCAGAGGGCGACGAGCCACACGGCGCCGCCCACGAACGCCATCCCCATCGCGCGCGGGCTGTAACCCCCGCGCCAGACGTCCTCCTCCTTCTGCGGCGCCGCGTCCGGCGGCTTCGCTCCTCCCGTGATCGCGGCCGCGGGAGCCTCGGCGGGCGCGGCCCCGCCCTGCGGCGCCCCGCACTTGTTGCAGAAGGCGCTTCCCTCCGGAAGCTCGACGCCGCACTTGTTGCAGAACATGATCCTCGGGCGCGGCTAGTCCGCGCCGAACTCCTCGCGGAAGGAGCGGCGGTGCACGCGGTCGATCATCTCGCTCGACTGCTTCAGGTACTTCACGATGTCCGTCCGTCCCCACGACGGGTGCGACTCGAGCTGCTGCAGCACTTCCTCGAACATCGCCTTCCGGAGGTTCATCTGCTTCCCGATCTTCAGCTTCTTGAAGTCGTACCCGAGCTTCCGCGCGGTGCTGAACACCCGGTCGAGGAGATCCTTCGGCAGGCGCGGGGCGCCCGCGGACTCGCTGAGGATGCGCCGGACCTGCTCGACCTCCAGCTTCACGGCGTGGGCGATGTCGCGAAGGGTGACGGGCACGGGACCTCCGGAATCAGGCGTTTCCCTGCGAGGGGGACTTCGTGGCGGGTCCGGCGGGGGCGGGCGGGGCTGGGGGGGTGATGCGTGCGCGGCGGGACTCCTCGTCGCGCAGGCGCGCGAGCTCCTTGAGCGCCGCGGGGTAGTTGGGGCAGAGGCGGACGGCTTCCTCCAGCTCGTGGATCGCCTCGGCGAGGCTGTTCTTCTGCAGCCAGATGCGGCTCAAGTTGAAATGAGGGTAGTGGCGGGCCTCGTAGCGCGTCGCGCGGATCGCGCGCTGCAGGTACGGGATCGCCTCGTCGAGCTTCCCCAGCTCGATCAGGTACGCGCCGATGTCGTTGTACGGGTTCCCGTACTCCGGGTCGATGGCGATTGCCTTGTGGCACTCGTCGATCGCGTCCTGCATCCGCCGCATGAAGGAGTACGTCCAGCCGAGGAACGTGTGCGCCTCTGGAAGGGCGTGCGCGGCGATGGACTTGCGGTAGGAATCCGCGGCGCGCTCGAGGTCTCCCTGCATCTGGAAGCGGTAGCCCTGGTCGAGGTAGAACTCGGCGTGCTCGAAGCGGTTGAGGCCCACTAGGGGATCTCCAGGTTCTTGTGGTAGGAGCAGAGGTTGACGCAGCCATCCGTGGTCACGACGACGTCATCCTCGATCCGCAGGCCGCCGGCGCCCGGGTAGTAGAGCCCGGGCTCGACGGTCACGACCATGCCGGCCTTGAGCGTCGAGCCGCGCTTGCCCATCCCCGGGGATTCGTGCACGTCGAGCCCGATGCCGTGGCCCGTTCCGTGGAAGAACCCCTGCGGCTTGCCGTTGATCGTCTCGGTCTTGAAGCCCGAGTCCTCGATCGTCTTCTGCACGGCCTTGTGCACGTCGGTGGACTCGACGCCCGCCTTGATCGTCCGGAACGCGGTCTCGCACGCGGCTTTCACGGCCGCGTCCATCCGCCTGACCATGTCAGAGGCCTTTCCCTTCACCCACGTCCGCGTCATGTCCGCGACGTAGCCGGTCTTCAGGTGCCGCGGGAACACGTCGAGGATGATCGGCTGGTGTGGCCGCAGCGGCCCGAAGCCGCGGCAGTGCGGGTCCACCCCCTGCTCGCCGCCCGCCACGATCGTGTGGTCGGCGAGGAGGCCGTTCTCGTAGAGGTACAGGTCGATCACGTTCCGCAACCGTTCGCTCGTCAGCGGCGCGCCCTTCCACCACAGCTCGTTCCCGCGGATTTCCGTCTCGCGGAGGGCCTGCTCCGCCTTCGCGTAGGCCTGCTCCGTGAACTTCACCGCCTCGCGGATGTGCCCGATCTCCTCCTCGGTCTTCGTCGTCCGCTCCGGGTAGAACGGGTCCTTCCGGCATGTCAGCGTCAGCCCGCGGCCGCGCAGCTGGTCCACCAGCTCGAACGGGAACGTCGACGGCACGAACACCCGGTCCTCGCCGCGCTTCTTGAACACGCTCACGATCACGTCCGCGACCGCCGGCGCCTTGACCCCCGCATCCTTCAGCTCCTTCTCGATGTCCGAGAGCGACAGCACCTCGTCCACCTTCGCCTCCGTCTTCCCGCGGCCCAGCTCGAGGTCGTTCAGGACGAGCATGTTCCTGCCGCCCGCCTCGATGTAGATGACCGGGTCGCCCGCGAGGAAGCGCGTCTTCCAGAGGAGGTTCTTGTCGTGGGACGAGGCGGCGTAGATGAGGACGGCGTCTGGCATCAGTGGGCTCCGTCGCGCGGGTGAGGGGCTAGACGATAGCAGCCGGGGGACCGCGCTTCAACCGCGCAGATGCCGCCGCGCGCCGGGGGGAATTTCGGGGCGGCGCCATGCGTTGCGGGAGGAGCGCGTGTTCCTTACGATGCGCGCCCCTGATGCGCCTCGTTTCGCTGCTGACGGCCGTGCTGATGGCTTCCCGCGTCTTCGCGCAGGACGCGGACGAGGTGCCGGCGGACTTTGCGGCGCTGCAGGGGAAGCTCGTCTCGGTGACGCCCGCGGAGGCGCGGATGGGCGACACGGTGACGGCGAAGATCGAGGTGGCGATCCCGAAGGGGTGGCACATCTACTCGATCCGCAAGGGCACGGCGGGGATCCCGACGTCGTTCTCGGTCACGGCCGGGCCGGTGCGCGTGGCGGAGGGCGTGAAGGAGGCGGAGCCGAAGCTGCACAGGGAGACCTACGAGAACGGAACTGTCGAGGAGTACCTGTTCCACGAAGAGACGGTGACGTTCGAGGTGCCGCTGGTGGTGACGGAGGCGGCGAAGCCCGGGCCGGCGGTGTTCAAGGTGTCGGTCAAGCACATGCTGTGCACGATGTCGGTGTGCCTCGAGGAGCGGGAGATCGAGTTCGAGGGCAAGGTGACGGTCCTCGAGGGCGGCACGGCGCCGCCCCCGGACCAGAAGAAGCCGGGACCCGCGGCGGGCCCCGCCCCGCCGACCGGCCCGCCCGCGGACGCCTCGTTCCTCGGGATGCTCGGCCTCGCCTTCCTCGGCGGCCTCCTGCTCAACATCATGCCGTGCGTGCTGCCCGTGCTCACGCTCAAGCTCTTCAGCATCGTCGAGCAGAAGCACGTCACCCCCGGCGCGCGGCGCGGCGCGGCCCTCGCCTACGGGACAGGCGTCCTGATCTGTCTCAACGCGTTCGCGCTCGCCGTCGTGATTCTCCGCTCGCTCGGGAGCCAGGTCGGCTGGGGCTTCCAGTTCCAGGCGCCCGGCTTCGTGATCGGGCTCACGACCGTCATCTTCGTCTTCGCCCTCAGCCTCCTCGGCGTCTTCGAAGTCCCGCAGATGGGCGCCGGCGTCGCCTCCCAGGCCGGGCGCAAGCAGGGATGGGTCGGCCACCTCATGACCGGCCTCTTCGTCACCGTCATCGCCACCCCGTGCAGCGCCCCCTTCCTCGGCACCGGCCTCGGCTTCGCCCTCACCCTCCCGGGCTGGGGCGTCTTCCTCTTCATGTCCGCCGCCGGCCGCGGCCTCGCCCTCCCGTTCCTCGTCATCGGCTTCGTCCCCGCCCTCTTCCGCTTCCTCCCGAAACCCGGCCCCTGGATCGAGCCGTTCCAGAAGATCATGGGCTTCGGGCTCGTCGCGACGGCCGTGTGGCTCATGGACACGATCGCGACCCTGACCGGCACCTCCGGGGTGATCGGGTACCTCGCGTTCCTGACGGCGGTCTCGTTCGGGGCGTGGATCTACGGAAAGTGGGGCACCGAGGTCTCGACGCCGCGCGCGCGGTGGCTCTCGATCACCGCCGCGCTCCTCGTCTCGATCGCCGCCGGGAAGCTGTTCCTCGTGACGAAGATCGTCGAGGCCGGCACCGCCACCGCCGCCTTCCGCACCGAGGGGCTGCAGTACCAGCCGCACCTCCCCTGGCAGCCCTTCTCCGAGGAGAACGTCGCCGCCATCCGCGCCGCCCGCAAGCCCGGGTTCATCGACTTCACCGCCGACTGGTGACTCACGTGCAAGACGAACGAGCGCGTGGCGCTCGAAACCGACGCGGTCCGGCAGGAGATGGCGAAGCTGGGCGTGGTGCCGCTCAAGGCGGACTTCACGAAGCCGAACAAGGTGATCAGCGCGTGGCTGAAGAAGCACGGAAAGGCCGGCGTGCCGATGTACGTCGTGATCCCGGCGGACCCGGCGCGCGAGGTGTTCCTCCTGCCGGAGGTGCTGACGCCGGGGCTCGTGGTGGACGCGCTCCGGGACGCGGCGGGCGCGGGGAAGTAAAACTCGAAGAGCCCGGCGAAATGCGATAGAAAACCGAAACGCAATCTCAGGAGAGCGACGATGGGCAACGCGAAGGAACTGTCGGACGACGCATTCGAAGCGGAAGTCGGCGCCAAGGGCGTGGCGATGGTCGACTTCTGGGCAACCTGGTGCGGGCCGTGCAAGCGGGTGGCGCCGATTGTCGAGGATCTCGCCGGCGCGTACGCCGGGAAGGCGCGCATTTACAAGATGGACGTCGACCAGAACCAGGGGACGCCCGCGCGGTTCGGGGTGATGTCGATCCCCACGGTCGTGCTGTTCAAGGACGGGAAGGAAGTCGACCGGGTGGTGGGCGCGCAGTCGAAGGCGTACTTCGAAGACAAGCTCAAGAAGCTGATCGGGTAACCATGGACCTCGCAACGGTGACGGATGCGGAGTTCCAGGATGCCGTCGCGAAGGGCGTGACGGTCGTGGACTTCTGGGGGGACGGCTGACACGCCTGCACGAAGATGGCTCCCGTGCTGGAGCAGCTCGCGGCGCAGGCGGGCGGCAAGGCGAAGATCGTGAAGGCGAAGATCGACGACGCGACCGGTGCGGCCTCGCAGCTCGGCGTGATGGGCCTGCCGACGTTCGTGTTCTTCAAGGACGGCCGGGAGATGGACAGGGTCGTCGGGGGCGCCTCCCTTGACGCGATGAAGAAGCGCCTGGAGAAGATCACGGGGTAGGGCGCGCCGGGGCCCGGACGCCGGCGGGAGGTGGGGCATGCGGGCGCTTCTCCGGGCGTGGCTGCTGCTGGCGGCGTCGGTTCCGGCGCTCGCGCAGGACGAGGGGGACCGGCCCTACGCGGAAGGGCGCGTGACGGCGGTGGAGCCTGCGGCGGCGGCGCCGGGCGGCGCGGTCGTGGCGAAGGTCGAGGTCGCGATCCCGGAGGGGTACCACATCTACCCGTTCGCGCCGACGCGGGCGGGGCTGCCGACGACGGTCGAGGCGAAGTCGGGCCCGGTGACGGCGGGCAAGGGCGTGAAGGAGCCGGCTCCGCGGAAATTCGGGACGGACCCGGACTCGTACGAGGCGCACGTGGGGACGGTGGTGTTCGAAATCCCGCTCACGGTGGCGGCGGAGGCGAGTCCCGGGGATGCGGAATTCACGCTCGTCCTGACGTACATGATGTGCACCGAGGAGACCTGCCTCGCGCAGGCGGAGCTCGAGGTGAACGGTCGCGTGCGCGTCGCGAAAGGCGCCGCCGCACCCGATGGAGTGCTCTTCGAACCTGACATCGTCTACGGCAGGGGCGGCGACGAGGACCTCCGGCTCGACCTCTCGCGACCGAAGGACGCGAAGAAGCCCCTTCCCGCGATCGTGGTCATCCACGGCGGCGGCTGGCAGGCGGGGGACCGCAAGGCGCACGACAACCTGACGTGGCTGTTCGCTCAGAGGGGCTACGCCTCGGCGACGGTGCAGTACCGGCTTGCCCCGAAGTACCGCTGGCCGGCGCAGGTGGAGGACGTGAAGTGCGCGGTGCGGTTCCTGCGCGCGAACGCGGAGAAGTACGGGCTGGACGGGAAGCACATCGGCGTCGTCGGGTTCAGCGCCGGCGCACACCTCGCGCTGATGCTCGGGACGGTGGACGACCCGGCGCTGGAAGGGAAGGGGGGGTGGGAGAAGGAGTCGAGCAAGGTGCAGGCGGCGGTGTCGTTCTTCGGGCCGACGGACCTGCTGGCGAAGGACCTGCCGGAGCAGAGCCTCGGCATCCTGAAGGAGTTCCTCGGCGGGACGCAGGAGGAGAAGTCGGACGCCTACCGCGCGGCCTCGCCGCTGGCGCACGTCTCGGCCGGGGACGCGCCGGTGCTGATGTTCCAGGGGACGAAGGACCCGCTGATCCCGACGGGCCAGGCCACGGTGATGGACGAGGCGCTGCGGAAGGCCGGCGTGAAGTCGCGCTGCGACATCCTCGATGGCGCGGGGCACGGCTGGAAGGACCCGGAGCTGACGCGGACGCTGGACGCCACGTACGAGTTCTTCGACGCGGAGCTCAAGCCGGCGAAGTAGTCAGAGAGCGAGAAAAGATCCTCGCGGGCCAGGCTGCGTCGGCCTTGGGCTGTCACTTGTCGAGCGGCTTGCGGTTTGAGGGCCGACTCCGCCCGGCCCACGAGGATTTTTCTCACGCTCTCTGAAGGACAACGGCAATCCGCGGACCAACCGGCGCGGGCGCTCTGGGACATGGCAAGCAAGCTGGATGTGCCGAGATTCGCCGCGGCCTGCCGGTCCCGTGGTCCGGCCGCCGACGGCGCCCGACTTTTTCACGCGCTCTCACCGGGGCAGCGCGGCGGCGCCTTTTGCCCACTCGGCCGTCGCCGGCTTGGCGGTCCCGTCGCCGCGGAGCAGGCCGCACGTCGCCAGCGCGCGGAACGAGGTCGCCGCGGGCCCCTTGCCGCCCGCAAGGTACTCCCCGAGGTAGTCCCAGATCGCCGGGTCGTCGTCGCGCAGGCACCACCACGTGCACCACGCGAGGCGCTTCTCGTGCTTCGCCAGCGCCGCGAACAGCTCCCGCACGAACGCGGCCTGCGCCTCCTCGCCGCGCCCGGCCAGAGGCGAGCCCTGCGTGAAGACCTCGTTGAACGCGAAGGGCCGGTCGCCGGCGAGCTCGAGGAAGGACGCGATCTCCTCAGCGGCGTGATCCGGCGTGCGAGGCGGGTCGTACAGGATCGTCGTCACGTCGCCCACGCGCGACAGGCGCTTCAGCACTTCCGGCCGCTCCTCGCTCTGCAGGCAGACCCCCGTCTTCACGCCCGGCGCGATCTTCGCCACGTGGGTCGCGGCTTCCCGTAGGAACTTCTCGTAGGAATCCAGCTCGGCCGGGTGCTGCGCGAAGTACTTCCCGCAGGCCTCGCTGTGGAACGTGAAGAAGCGGATGTGTCTGCCGTAGCGCTCGAAGAAGCGGTCGAGGTACGCGCGGTAGCGGGGGAGGAGGGCGGTGAAGTCGCCTGAGAACGCGACGTCCGACGGAGTGTGGACCTTCCAGTCGTACTTGATGTTGAGGATGCCGCCCATGCACGCGACGAGCTTGAGGTCGCGGGCGGCGACTTCCTTCACGAGCGCGTCGAGCTTCGACCAGTCCCATTTGCCGGGCGCGACCTCGTAGTCGGTCCACTCGCCGTTCGCGAGCTCGACGAGCGAGATCCCGAGCTTCTTCGCCTCGTCGAGCTCGACGGCCGCCTGCTTCGGGTCGTTCAGCGCGCGGAACGAGAGGCAAACCGACAGCTTCGGGTGCGGCGCGACGGGCGCCGGCATCGCCACGGCGGCCGGTTTCGGCGGGTCCGTCGCGACGGACAGCGCGTCCAGCCGGAACGTCACGTGCCCCTTCGCCACGCCGTCGTCCCCGTCCCAAAGCAGCAGCTCCCGGATCTCCGCCGGCTTCACGGCCTGCTCCCCCGGGATGAACACCTCGGTGGAGACCCAGACGTCCTGCCACGCGCCCTTCGCCACGGGGAACTTCGTGCAGAACACGGCCCCAGCGCCGGTCTTCGCCGCCACGAGCAGGAAGTCCGTTCCCTCCGCCTTCACCCGCAACTTCAGGTAGACCGAGGGACGGTCGGGGAGGCTCAACCCGCCGACCGACACCCCGAATGTCTGCCCCTTCGCGTCGCGGTCATAGTCCCACCGCAGCGAGCCGTCCTCCCACACGGTCCTCGTGACCGTCCCGGGGATCGTCGCCCAGCCCTGCGCGTCGCGGTCGAACGTCCACGACGGAAGCGGTTTCTCTTCGGCAGAGGCGGCGACCGCGAGGAGGGCGAAGGCGCAGGCGATGAGCCGGTTCATGAGGGGGAATACAGCAGTCCCGGCGTCGGGGTTTCGCCGTCGCCTATTTCCACTCCACCGGCACTTTCTTCGGCCCTCCCCACGTCTCGATCATCACGAACTTCTTGTCAACCCCGTGCCTCCACACGTCCGCCGTGATCTTCACGTCGTCCTTGCAGTACCGGATCAGCGTGTCCCAGTCGCCCTTCCGAAACCACTCGATTGCCTGCAGCCCGTGCCCGCTCTTCTTGGTCCCCAGCGTCGCCGCCGCGACCGAGTCGAGCTTGACGCGGTGGCCGAGGATCCGCGTCAGATCCTCGAGGATGTCGAACGACTTCACCGTGGACCAGTCGAGCTTCGTGTAGCGCGACAGGACGGCGTAGTCGAAGTTCCTGTGATTGAATCCGATGACGCGGCTGGCCGCGCGCAGGTCCTCGATGAGCGCGTTGACGTCGCCCTCGCGGTACACGGCGAACTCCTGTGTTTCGAGGGCCAGGGTGACGCCGACCGACATCCGGAGTTCCGCCATCTTGTTGCGGCCGCCGACGTCGTCGAACGAGTTCTGCGTCTCGAGGTCGAAGACGAGCGTCCGGGCCTTGGATTTCGGGGCTCCGAACAGGAGGCCCTGCGCGTTGTCGGTCATGGCACCGCCCGATATACCGCCGACCGCCCGCGAAGGCACGCAAAAGGCGCGGCCTACTTCCGCGTGATCGACGTCTTCCCCCCGTCGCGGGGCTTCTGGGGCCGGCTCATGAACCACGTCGCGAAGGCGCGCACGTCCGGCTCCCGCACCGCGCGCGCCACCAGCCTCTCCGCAGCCGCATGCCCCAGGACCCCGAACGCCATCGCCCCCGCCAGCAGCAGCCCCCCGCGCGCGTCCCGCGGCTGCTCCTCGCACCACCCCTCGAATTCCGACGAGCGGCTCGTCCCCGCAATCGCGGCCACCGGCGTCGTCCACTCAGGGATGTCCTTTACGCGCTGTTGAAGCGCCGCGACGAGGGCTTCCTGCCCGGAGGAGGGCGTCGCGGCGAGGCATTCGAGCAGGACGGCGAGGAAGTGCTGCGCGGTGCGTCCCGAGGCGTAGGTCGGGGCCTGGGGCGCCAGTGCAGCAGCGGCCTCCGGCCACTTGCCCTGGGCCCCCGCCACCAGCGCGCGCCAGTTGCGCGCCCACAACCCGGCCTGGGAGGGATGCGTGATCGACCCCTGCGCCGCCGCCAGCCGCTTCTCCGCCTCCGCCAGCTGCCCCTCGGCCAGCAGCGACTCGATCGTCCAGAGCATGAGCCGCGCGCGGTCGCGGCGCGTGATCTGGTCGGTGAGGTCCAGCGACTTCTGCAGCTCGACGCGCGAGGCCTTCTGCTGCGCCGGCTCGAGCCCGATGCGCGAGAGATGCTCGTGGAACTCCATGCGGGCGCCGAGCTGCGTCGGGTGGGCCTGCAGGATCGACAGGGCCTCCGAGCGCGCCTGCTGGACGCCGCCCTTCGAGGTGGCGATTCGCATGATCCTGCTGCAGATCTCGGTCGTCTCGTGAAGCTCCAGCCGCGCGCCCCGCAGGAGCTGCACGGCCAGGGACGCCGCCAGCGCGGGCGCCTCCGCCTCCGCGGCCGCCAGCACCTCGTGGAGCATGGTCCAGACCGGCACGCGCAGCGGGTCTCCGCGCCGCCGGTCGAGCTCCTGCATCAGCACCGTCCAGGCGTCACGGACGTTCTTCGCCGCCAGCGCCACCTTGGCCCTTCCCACCGCTTCCAGCGCCTGGTGGCTCGTGTCCTTGAGGGTCGCGAATTCCGAAGCAGCCTTCGCGGTCTGCCCGAGCTGCAGGGCGCAGAGGGCGGCCTTGAAGCGGGCGACGTAGCCCTCGGTGCGGTCGGCGTGGGAGGAGGCGAGCTCGAGGTAGAGGGAGCGGGCCTCGTCGAGCTTCCCGAGGGCCATGAGCCGGTCGGGCACCTCCGAGAAGTCGACGCGGAGGGGGACGCCCTTGTGTTCGACGCGGAGGGAGCCCAGGCGGAGGCCGACGAACTGGGTCTCGAATCCGCCGTGGGAACCGCGCGGGGGGAAGACGTCGCGGAAGTCGAGGACGCGGGCGCCGTCGACTTCGACGGAGAGCGCGTCGTCCTCGCGGGTGAGCACGATGTCGTGGGGGGTGCGCACTCCGGCCTGGAGGTCGGGGCTGCGGGCGACGACGACGCCGTCGCGCACCAGCTCGACGCGGGCGTCCTCTCCGCCATAGAAGCGCAGGATGTAGCCGTCCGGCCCGAACTCCTCGCGGGAGCCGATGGAGATGTCGAGGCGCCACCCGGGCCTGCCGGCAGGGCCGGTCACGCGGGCGGACAGGCGCAGGTCGCCCGCGAGGCGGGCCTTGGAGTGAAGGCGCGCGCGGGGGCCTTCGGCGCAGACCAGGGCGCCGGCCTCGGTCGACCAGCGACCGAGCGACTGTTCCCAGCCCTCCGTCCGCGCCGACCAGGGCACCCAGCCCTCGAGGTACACGCGGACTTCCTCCGCCAGCTCGCCGGCGTTTGCATAGCGCTTTTCCGGCTGCAGCGACAGCGCCCGCATCGCGATCTGGCAGAGCGCGCGCGGGGCGTCCTGCCCGAGCGGACGTTTCTCCGGCGGGATGATCTGCCCCTTGATGGTCCGCGAGACGAGCTCGTCCGCGCGGCCGTCCACAGGAAGGCGCAGCGTGAGCATCTGGTACAGGATCGCGCCCAGGGAGTAGACGTCGGAAGACGGCCGCGCCAGCGCGGCGTGCCCCGACGCCTGCTCCGGGGACATGTACCCGGGCGTCCCCAGCACCGCGCCGTCGCGCGACAGGTTCGGGTCCGCCCCGAGCTTCACACCCAGCTCCGTCGCGACCGGGTCCGCCACCTCGACGCGCTCTCCCGTCACGTCCGCGATGCGCGACAACCCCCAGTCCATCACGAGCACCTCGCCGAACTCCCCCAGCATCACGTTCGCCGGCTTCAGGTCCCTGTGCACGATGTTCAGGTGGTGCGCGAACGCCATCGCCTCGCAGATGCGCTGGAACACCTCGAGAAGCGCCCGCTGCGAGTAACGCTTCACGTCCGCCGCGATCCCGTCCCGCAGGCCCGTCAGCACCTCGGCCAGCGAGCGGCCCGTGACGTACCGCATCGTGTAGTAGATCCCCAGCCCCGGGTCCACGCCGACGCGGTAGATCGGCACGATCCCCGGGTGCGACAGCTTCGACGACAGCGCCGCCTCTTCCAGGATCTTCCGCGCCACCCCCGAGTTCCGCAACTCGGGACGCAGAAGCTTGAGCGCCACCTGCCGCCCCAGAACCGGCTCGCGCGCCAGGTACACGTCGCTCATGCCGCCCCGCCCGAGCAGCTTCTCGATCGCGTGGTCGCCGATGCTCGAAGGAAGCGGCCGCTCGGCCCCGCCCCCGCGCGTCTCCGCCCCCGCGCCGTCGGGAGCGAAGGACGGCACCGCCGGCGCGCAATCAGGGCACAGCCGCCCCTCCGTCCCGATCGGGACGAGCTTGCCGCAGTTCGTGCATTTGCGGATCAGCCCCGCCATGACGCCAGTGTAGCCAAGCGCGTGCGCGGCGGCGAAGGGTGGGGCGGGGATTTCCCGGCCGTCAGAAGGCGACGGCGGGTCCCGGAGAGAAGCGCCCCTTGTCGTCCAGGGTCACCCGCGCGGCTGCCGTCCCCGGGTCGTGCTCCGAGAAGACGATCCAGCCCTCCTTCGCGGCCCGCTCCAGCACCCCGCGCTTCTCCCGCATCGACAGCAGCGCATTGAGGTCGTACCCCATGACCCACGGCACGGGGAGGTGCGAAAACGTCGGGATCAGGTCCGCGCAGTAAAACAGCGTCCCCTCGGGCCCGGTCACCAGCGGGAGCTGCTGCCCGAACGTGTGCCCGTCGCAGCAGACGAACGACAGCCCCGGGTAGATCGGCTCCGGCCCCGAGATCGCCCGCAGCCCCGGCGCTTCCCCGAGCGGCCCCACGTGCTCCTCCAGGTAGCTCGCCTTCTCCCGCTCGTGCGGCTTCCGCGCCCAGTCGAGGTTCGTGCGCTGGATCCAGTGAAGGGCCTGCGGGAAGACGAGTTCGAGCGCGCCGTCGGGGCCGAGGCGCGAGAGGCCGCCGGCGTGGTCGAAGTGGAGGTGTGTGAGGACGAGGTCCGTGACGTCGGCGGTTTTCACTCCCAGCGCCGCCAGCCCGCGCTCCACCGCCGAGCCCGCGGGCGTCATCCCGTAGATCTCCGCAAGCTTCGCCGACCACTTCTCGCCCGCCCCGCAGTCCACGAGCACGGTCCGACCGTGCCCGCGCAGCAGCATCGCCCGCATTCCCAGCTCGATGCGGTTCTTTGCGTCCGGAGGGTTCAGCTTCGACCACATCGTCCACGGCACCACGCCGAACATCGCGCCGCCGTCGAGCCAGAAGCGGCCCGTGTCGACCGGGTCTATTTGCCAGCCGCCGATGGCGAGGCTCACAGGCCTCGGTACTCGCAGCGATTCGTGCAGGTCTCGCGCACCGTCACGCACGCCAGCGCGGGCAGCTTCGGCTTCACCCGGTCCCAGATCCACTTCGCCAGCATCTCGCTCGTCGGGTTGTCCAGCCCCGGGACCTCGTTCAGCGTCCGGTGGTCGAGCTGCTCGCGGAGCGGCTCGATCACCGCCTTCACCTCCGCGTAGTCCAGGAACCACCCGAGCTTCGGGTCGACCGCGCCGCTCACCCGCACCTCGGCGCGGAACGAATGCCCGTGCATCCGTCGGCACTTGTGCCCCTCGGGCACGTTCGGCAGCGCGTGCGCGCTCTCGAATCCGAACTCGTGGACCAGGTCGACGTTCATGGCCGCGCGCCCGCGGCTCCGCCGCCGGGCGCCTCCGCTACGACTTCTTGCACCAGCCGCTGCGGTGCGACTCCACCGCCGCCAGGTAGAGCTGGCGCGCCTCCTCGACGTCCTCGAAGTACCCGGCCGGGAACGCGATCCCCATCTGCATGCCGCACACCGGGCACGTGTACAGGACCTCGACTCCCTCCATCGCCTGCGAAATGCAGTCGTCGCACAGACGCACCTCGCCGTCCGAGTCGCCCGAAATCTCCTTCACTTCCTCACACGAGGTGCACTTGGTTTCCACCACGACTCCCCCAGAGCTTGGGTCTGTTCACCGGTTCCCTTCGCGGAGACGAGTTCCCCGTTGGAAGGGCCCGACACTATAGGCGGCGGGTGCGGGGGGTGGAAGAGCTTTTGAGGGGGGAAGGCAGGGACCTGGGGTCAGCGCGAGAGCGGGTACTTCCGCGAAGTCCGGTACGCGCCGCCCTCGTCGATGGACCAGGCGACCGTGATGACGGCCCAGACCTGCCCGCCGACGAAGGGGAGGGACTCGTTGTCGCACCGCTCTTTCTGCCCGTTCTTGGCGCCTCGCTCCGCCAGGATCTGCACGGGGGCCGACCGGTCGTCGTGCCGGTCCTCCGTCTGGGCGAGTGCGCCCATGCGTCCGTCCCACGGGGCCCGGTACACGACGCTGCCGAGCCACCGGCGCGCTTCGTAGCGGATGCCCGTCCGGGGGTCGGTGATCTCGAGCCCCCGGCCGCTCACCGCCCCGTCGAAGCCCGGGAGAATGTCCCCGACGATCTCGCCGACCGAGAGCGTGCGCTTCTTCGGGCGCGCCGGGTCGGCGAAGATGTCCTCGAGGTGCTGGTCCCATGCCGCCTGGAGCTTCGACGCGTCGCCGAAGACGTTGGTGAGGAGCCAGGCCGCGTAGCGGTGGAGGTCGTGCCGGACGCCGTCCATGCGGTCGACGGCGCATCGCTCGAGCCCGGCCAGCGCGTTTGTGAGGGCGTTCACGAGGGCCGACTGGTGCGTGACGAGCAGGTGGACGAGCACCCAGGCCGCGTCGGCGTCCTCCTGGCTGAAGTCGCCCGCCTTGCGCATCAACAGGTCGGCGATCGTCGGCAATCCGCCCGAGGCCTTCTGCTCCTTGAGCCTCCGGAGCGTCTCCGGGAAATCAGCGGTCTGCTCCGGCTTCACCCTGCGGTTTGCCCACGACAGGTAACGCGCCAGCCCTTCGTCCAGCCACGTCGGCGACCCGGTCCGCAGGCAGTGACGGTAGAGAAGGTGCGAGAAGCGGTGCCAGAGACCGGCCCAGTCGTCCTGGGTCAGCGACTTCGCCTCGACCAGGATCCCGACGGTGTTCCTGTACCCCGCCGCAATGTGACGGTCGCCGTCGGCCCCGGCCTTCTTCTCCCACGCGGCGAACTCCGCGGCGTCCGTGAAGACGACGAGGAACGCCGCCTCGCGTCGCTCGTCCTTCCACAGTCCCTGGTCGAGCCCGATCCCGACTTTCAGCGTCTCCTTCGTCAGCCCGAACTGCTTCTCCAGTTCCGAGGCGATGTCGGCGAGCCCGGCCTTGAGGTCTGTCCGGAAGGGCGCGAGGACGGACTTGTTCTTCGCGAAGATCGGCAGGCGCCCGCAGACGTCGACGCAGACGTAGCCGTCGGGAACGTCCGGCTTCTCCTCGGGCGGCGATCCCGCCCCCTGCGCCAGGGCCAGCCTTGCGGAGGCGAACAGCACGAGACAGGACAGCGTGGTTCTCATCGAGCGACTCCGGTCCGCCCCCGCAGGGAGAACAGCAGGTTCCGCCGCGGGACCGGAGCGAGAACGTTCCGCGGAACGGGGAAGCCCCGATGCGATTGACATCCCCCACCGGCTGAAACTAGCATCGTCGGCTCGTTCCGCGGTTGAGCGCTTCCCATCGTCCATTCAGGGAGAGCCTGCATGACCGACTCGCGTCATTCCGGAAACCCGAGGGACCCGCGCGTGGTGGACGACCTGATCGAGCGCGCGAAGCAGCACCCGCTGGGCGTCGAGTTCCTTTCGAGCGGGTACATTGACAGCGTCGCGGCCGGGCTGGAGACGCACGCATTCACGGTCGAGGCGGCCCGCGAGCGCCTCCGTCGCGAGGGAGAAAGCGCTTGAGCGGCTGGAAGAAGATTCCGAAGAAGGTCGAGCTGGCGGACATCACGATCCGGGACGGGTTCCAGCACGAGGAGAAGTGGATCCCGACGGGCGCGAAGTTATGGATTGCGGAGGAGCTGGCTCACGCGGGGTACAGGAGGCTCGAGGTGACGAACCTCGGGAGCAAGCGGGCGATGCCGCAGTTCGAGGACGCGGCGGAGGTGCTGAAGGAACTGCGGACGAGCAAGAAGCTCGCGCCGAAGATGCAGGGCGTGGAGCTGACGGCGGTGACGATTCGCGAGAAGGCGGTGGACGAGGCGATCGAGCTGCGGGCGAAGGGCCACGGTCCGGACCGGATCCTGATGATGGTGTCGACGTCGCCGTCGCACATGAAGAAGAACAGCGGGCTGGACCACGACGGTTACTGGGACGAGGCGGCGCGGTGCATCAAGCGGGCGCACGCCGAGGGGATGAAGTTCAACGGGACGGTGAGCACGATCTGGGGGTGCCCGATCGAGGGGCCGACCCGGCTCGAGGACGCGGTGACGTTCACGAAGCGGTGGTTCGAGCTGGGCGCGGACGACGTGGAGCACGCGGACCACGACGGCTCGGCGCCGCCGAACAAGGTGTTCGACTACTTCTCGATGGTGCTCGACGCGATCCCGGACCCGCGGAAGCACGTGGCGCACTTCCATGTGACGCGCGGTTGGGGCATGGCGAACGTGGTCGCGGCGCTGCAGGCGGGAATCACGCGGTTCGAGAGCACGCTGGGCGGGATCGGCGGGCAGCCGGCGAATTTTTTCGAGGGCTCGCCGGTGCCGGGGACGGGAAGCTACTACTACCAGGACCCGAACAACGTCGGGCTGATTTCGACGGAGGACCTGGTGGTGATGCTGGACGAGATGGGGATCGAGCACGGGCTGGACGTGGATCGCGTGCTGGCGACGGGGCGGATGGTCGAGCGCATCGTCGGCCGGCGGCTGAGGAGCGAGAGCATCAAGAGCGGCCGGATTCCGAAGAAGCACACCGGGCGGTGACGGAACCGCCGCGGCGACTCAACCTTGAACCGGGGAGGGGACCATGCGCGTGACAAGGCTGCTTCGTGGGGTCCTGATGGCCGTGGCGCTGGTGGGTATTGTCGTCCTGGCCAGCGGATGCCCGCACCATCCGCACCGCCTCCACCACCATTGAGGTCTCTCAGGCGCGCGGGCGCCGGGCGACCGCGGCTGAGGCCAGCTTCCCCGCGGCCGTCATCGCGAATCCACCGCGCCGGGCATCCTCGGCGCGCGGCGCGCGGCTGAGGAACTCCGCCACTCCGCGCGTCTGCGGGCCCTCGACGATCGGCACGAAGATCCCGCCGCGCAGGCCCGCCGCCTCCGCGCCCTCCTTCCGGCGGAACGTCATTTCCGACGCGAAGTCGAGGCAGATGACCGGCCGCCGGTTCAGGAAGGCGCCCCAGAGCAGGCCGATCCCGTACTTCGTCGGGCTCGAGATGCTCGCGTCGCGGTAGGTCTGCATCCTTGAATCGGCCATCCAGTACGGGCCCGGGTCCAGCCGCTGTTCCGTCGCGTCGGGAATCCACGCCTGGCCGAAGTCCCAGTGCCCGTAGATGCAGATCTCCCGCAGCCCCGTCGCGATCGCAAGGTCCGGGGTCCCCGCCGAGGCGACGGCGCCGGCGAGGGCGTCCAGGAAGCGGTAGTCCTTCTCGCTGAGAACGAAGTCGAAGAAATGGGATTCGGGGGCCATGGCGGTTCCCGGATGATACGCGAAAGCGCCTCGAAATGCGGGACCGACGGATCGGCTACCAGCCGAGGTTTGCGTCCAGCCCGCCCGCCATCGGGTCCGGGAGCGTCTGACCGACGTCCGCGCCCAGGATCCCGTCCCCCTGCCGGTAGCAGAGCGCGAGGCGCTTCAGCGTGCACTCCGTCGCGCTGCAGTTCCACGGGTGAAGGTGGCGCCGTACGTTCTCGCACGAATCGGCGCCCGGCCGCTGCTTGAGTTCCTCGAGCGCCGCCGCCCGCGCGCGGCGCAGTTCCTCGGCGCCTTCGATCCGCGCGAATTCGCGCCCGCGTTCGAGCTCCGCGGCGAGCCGCTCCGCCTTCCACCAGCCGCGCAGGTAGTGGCACACCCCGCGCTTCGGATGCACCACGTAGAGCTCGATCCCGCCGTGACCTTCGGGCGCGTAGGGGCGCTCCAGCTCCTTCCGCGCGTCGATGCCCGGCACGTCCTTCGACGAAACCCAGACCGCCACGTAGCCGCGCAGCGCCCGGACGGTGTCCGGCGCCTTCAACTCCGCCCTGAGATTCAGTCCCTCCACCGTCGCGCCCTCCGCGAGCGGTCCGTCCCCGCGCACGACCAGGCACGGCCATCCCAGCTTCCCCGCCCGCTTGAGACCCGCCTCGACCGTCTCCTCCCACACGGTGGGTCCGCCGTGCTCCAGCAGCCGCTTCAGCCGCGCCCTTGCCTCGGCGTCCTTTTCTCCGGGAAGCGCGGCCTCCATCGCCGCTTTCGCTTCCTCCCAGCGCCGGTCCAGCTCCTCCTCGCAGGCTTCGCGCCGCGCGGCGTCCTCGGCGCGCAGGCCGTCGATCAGGTCCGCGACCGGTTCCGGGTCGCCCGCGAACACGAACGGCAGCGGGAGAATCGCGGCGAGCAGGGCGGCGGCCAGGCGCTTCATCGAGGTCTCCTTTCGGGTGTCCGATGAGACGCGGCTCGCCGGGTGCGAGTTCCGCGAATCCCGCGCGGGCGGGGCGCCCGCCATTCCGGATCGGCATGTCGGCTTGGAGCCTGCGGAATCGGGCGCATGGTGTGCGGAGGATCGCCCGTCGCCGGCTTCAGGGGTGCCGGAACCGTCGGACTGACCGGCACGTTCGTTGCTCCGGGAGTCGGCCTTAAGGGCGCAGGCCGCGCTCGCCTCCGGGACTTCAGGGCTCTCGGATTGCTCTCTGATCTGCGGAACGCCGCCGGCCTGGTCCCCGGACTTGCCCGGGCCCTTCGCGCCCCCGCATTCCATTCAGGAGGACCGCGCATGAACCTGGTCACGTGGGAACCGCTCAAGGAACTCGAAGAGGTCAATAACCGCCTCTCCCGGCTGTTCGGCAAGGCCTTCGCCCGCACGAACGGCGAGGAGGACGTCAAACTCGCGAACTGGTCGCCCAGCACCGACGTGACGGAGACGCCCGAGGAATACCTCATCAAGGCCGAGCTCCCCGAGGTGAGGAAGGAGGACGTGAAGATCACGATCGAGCACGGCACCCTGACCTTCCAGGGCGAGCGCAAGCTGGAGAAGGAAGAGAAGGGGAAGAAGTTCCACCGCGTCGAGCGGAGCTACGGGTCCTTCCTGCGCAGCTTCACGCTGCCGGCCGAGGTGGACGAGACGAAGATCCGTGCGGACTTCAAGGACGGGGTCCTGAACCTCCACCTGCCCAAGACGGAGAAGGCCAGGCCGAAGACGATCGACGTGAAGGTCTCGTAGCCCGGCAGGGGCGGCGCGCCCCCTCACGCGCCGCCCCATTTCCCAAAAGGAGCCTCCCATGAGAGTCAGCGACATCGCCACCCTCGACGTCCGCCCGTGCCGGCCCGAAACCAACCTGGCCGCCGTCGCCTCCGTCATGTGGGAGCACGACTGCGGCGTCGTCCCCGTCGTGGACGACAGCAACCACATCCTCGGCGTCGTCACCGACCGCGACGTCTGCATGGCCGTCGGCACGCGCAACCGGCTCGCCTCACAGATCTCCGCCGCCGAGGTCATGAGCGGAAAGGTCTTCACCTGCCGCCTCTCCGACGACGTCCGCACCGCGCTCCGCACCATGTCCGCCAACGGCGTCCGCCGCCTGCCCGTCCTCGACGAAAAGGGCTCCCTCGCCGGGATCCTCTCCCTCACCGACGTCATCCTCGCTTCCCGCGACACCCGCGGCGCCCGCGCCGGCGACCTCACGTGGTCCGAAACGGTCCCGCTGGTCGACGCCATCTGCCGCCCCCGGACGCAGAGGGAACTGCCCGCGGGCGAGCGGAAGGAAGCGCTGGTTGTGAAGGGATAGCGCGAGCGGGGAGGCGGAGACCGCGCCGCCTCCCCCCGGCCGGCCCGATTTGCAGGAATTTCAAGTCTGCGCGCGTCGCCTCCGGTTACATACCGGACAGCGAAAGGAGCGGACGCATGGGGCTGAACGAGAAGCGCAAGATGAAGGAGCTGCAGGACGGGGCGATCCCGGAGCGGACGAAGGAGCTGCTGGAGATCACGGGGTCGGCGGTGACGTACGACATCGACTGGGCGACGTTCCAGGACACGTACGAGGCGCTGAACTTCCTCGACAACGTCGCGTGCCACCGGCTGAACATGGCGCTGCGCGTGATCTGCGCGGACCAGCTGGGGAAGGACGCGATCAAGGAGAGCCTCAAGAAGGTGCGCATCGTGAACGTGAAGGACGCGGCCGGGAAAAAGCTCGAGTTCGGCGGCGGCGTGTTCACGATGACCGGCGCCTACGCGGCGGGGCTGTCGGGCGCGTTCTCGGACAACGAGATCCGCGAGAAGCTGATGGCGGGGCTGTAGTGGGGCCGAAGTTCGGGCTCGGGCAGCGCGTGGCGACGGCAGACGGCCTCCGCGGCACCGTCGAGTCCGTCTTCCTCACCGCCGCACACGCTTGGATGGCCCAGATCGCGAGGCCGCGCTTCCGGCTTCGGGCGAGAGTTCCCGACCAGGATCCCACCCGCCTCCCGCGGCCCCGCGTCGGCCGCCCCTTCCCGCGTCCCGCATTCCATTACTTCGTCGTGAGCGGGGCGACGGGCGGGTTCGTCGCGGAGGCGGAACTGCAACTGGTCTCCGGCCGCTCGGCCCCGACGAAGTTCCCCCTCGGCGCTTCCGCCACCGCCCCGTGGGACTTCCGCGGCGTCGTCACCGCCCTCCACCGCAACTTCCGGTCCGCCGTCCTCTGCGGCCTCGTCGGCCCCGGCTGGTTCGCCGCCCAGCAGCTCCGCCCGCGCTCCAAACGCCAGCCGTTCTACAGCCTCACCGGCGACCGCGGATTCGGAAGCGTGCTGGCGGGGGAGGCGGAACTGAGACGATACCGACCCTGAGCGCGGCAAAGTGGTCGGTCAGAGCCCAAGCCGCTTGAGAAGTCTTGCAGTGGTGTGCACTTCGATGCCCGTGCCATCGAAGTCATGATCGTTCGACCATACCGGCGCATCGAGGTGAAGGGCGAGGGCCAGCACGTCGGCGTTGTCGACATCGCGCCCTCGCAGGCGCCGGGCGGCCTCCGCAAGTGACCCGACGTAGCTCGCCGCCGGGTGAACCGTGGCCGGAGGCGCCGCCAGCGCCAGCGCCACGATGCCGGCGTCGAGGCCTTTCCGTGCGGCCATGGACGACGCATAGCGGGCGACCTCGTCCAGCGTCGGCTCCGCCACGTGGACGGTCAGCCCGGGCGCCGCGAAGACCGTCGCCGCCGCGCCGCCGACGATCGCCGAGAGCAGGACGTTCGCGTCAGCGACGACGAGCGCGACGGGTTTGCCTGAAGTCGGCAAGGATTTCGGCCTCCCTGGCGCCCTTCTTCTTCAGTTGCCGCGCAATGTCCGCCGTCAGCATCTGGAACACCTGCCGTCGCAGGTCGAGCGGCAGCTGTTCTCCCAGCTGCGGCAGGAATACCCCCGCCACCCGGCCGCGCCGCAGCACGAGCACCGGCTCGCGGGAGCGGAGCATCGCCGTCGCCTTGTCGCGGAACTCACGGACGGATGTGAATCTCATGTGGTCACCCTAGTGGTCACTATACCACTTCCGGTGCATTACTTCTCGCGAAGCATGAACATCACCTGGGGACCGATGCTGCGAAGTTCGGCGGCCCGCCGGACACAGGTGTCCACACTATCTTCCGGCAGGGCAAACAGCAGAAGAACCGGGGCTTCATGCGCGACCTCCGGCCGTCGGACAAAGTCCTGCAACGTCTCGAGGGTCAACGAACCTTTCTCGGGCCAGTCCCCGGACCAGAACTTCCCTCCCGGTCTCCTTCCATCAATCGTGTGAGTCCAGATGAGCGGCCTGCAGGATTCCCACCCGCCGATTGTCACACTCTCGACCCTGAGTGGTTCTGTGCGGAGTTCGATCCAGATGTGGCTCTTCTCGATGAAGATCGAACGGTTGAAACCGCCTTCCGCGCCGAATTGAGTCTTGTAGGAGCCCAGTTCATTGATTTCCCGGGGGCCGTCCATGAATCGCAGCCCGGGCGGGGAGTACGCGATGGGAATGCAGATCGGGACTCTCGAACGCTGGCCCGACCGCTCAACGGCAAAGGAGATGTCGCTGCACTTGCCTTGTTCGACCAGTTCGCGGAATAGCGGGATGACGGAGCGCATCGACAGCGTGGAGTCCGCTGCAAGGAGGATCGGCTGACGGATGACGCCTCGCTGGAGATCGTTCCTGGCTTCCGGAAGGTCCGCAATCGTCGTCAGGGCCCCCTCGCGGTAGATCTGGCCGGTCGAGGCAATCGTGATGGTCAGGATTCCGGCGGGAATCGGGTCGGACGCAGTGACG